>JAOPUT010000242.1 GCA_025963385.1 Mycobacterium sp. | reverse complement strand
GCTTTCGCCCCGCGCGTGGCCGAGCGGTTTCATACCCGGCTCGCGCCGCGATCGGCGCGTCCGTCACGGGGACGGATGGCCCCCATGACCGAATCCGCCGGGCCCGGGCCCGGGCCTTGGGCCAGGTCCGGATGGGCCGGGTCCGGGCGGCGGCTGCCACGGAGTGAACATGACCGGCGGACTGGCGGGAAACGGGTTCGGTGGCCGTTGGGGACTGCCCACGACGGGGCCGCGGTCCCCGCCCGCCGGCCTCCGAGAGGTGGTCGGGTGGCTGCTGAACGTTGGCGTATCGGACGCGACCGGGGACTCTTCACTCGGCACGGGCGCCGTGACGGTCGGGGCCGATACGGCGTCTTGCTCGGTGGTCTCGGCAACGGTGCTGGGAGGGATCAACGGCACCGTGGCAATCGGGGGCACCGAGGGAGCCGGCGACTGCTCGGTTCGCATCAGATCGGGCAAGACGGGGGCTCCCCCTTGGCGCGCGAAGACAGCGGTCAACCCGGCGCCGACGAGGACGACGGCGAGCAGACTCGCCGCGGCGAGTTGGAGGCGTTGGTGCGGAACTCTGGCGCGTGGCGTGGCGCCGGACGCCGCAGCGGCACCCGACGAGGCGGCCAGGGGAGCGAAGAAGCGGCGAGCGTAGACGTCGAGGGCGGTGCGCGTCTCGAGGGGGTTGTCCGGGTGCTGCACCAGCACGAGCGAATGTGCCAACCGCACGAAGACGTCTGCCAGGGCCGCCAGGTTGGCGGAGTTCGCGTCGGCGTCGGCGATGCGCCGAAGACGTTCGGCCACCAATGGCACGACGGTTTCCATGATCGAACCGGATCCGGTGGACATCGTGGCGAGCAGAACTTCTGGTTCGGTGTTCAACTCCCGGCGCATCAGCGGATGGCCCCGCACGGACCACACCACCTCCCCAAAGGCGTGGACCACTTGCTCGTCGAACGACTCGATGTGAGCCGCGCCGTCGAACGCGGCGTCGAGAACGATCGACAGTTCGCGTAGCACCGCGAACCGCAGGAGGTCACCCTTGCTGGACCACCTGCGATAAACCGTCATGTGCGACACGGCAGCATATTTGGAGACGAGTTCCACCGTCGCGCGCTTGAAGCCGAAATCTGCGAGCACGCGCGAAGCGGCATCCAGAATCTTCACTCCGGTGGGGTCCGGCGCCTGCCCGGGCACAGCGGCTACCTTTCCTCGCAAGGAGAACCGTTGTCGGATCTCCGGCGGGTCCGATGATACTGCCGGGCGATGAGGCCCGCTCAGACGCTGTGGCACTTCACAGGTTACGACGGACCGCGACGCTGGTCGCCCCTGGCGCGGCGCGCGACGCTCGGGGGAAGCGTCACGCGCCGCAGCTCTGGGTCGCCGGGCATCACACGGCAGCGAATTGGTCCGTGCGAGAACGCTATCGAGCCTCGATGGGTGTCACCTTGCGGTGTGTTAAGAACTCGCTGTGAGCCGGTCGATCGCCGTCAAACCGTCGCAGGTACCCGCGAAGCGGCCGCCGATACCTTCATGTCCTGGCGCAGCGCGGTGAAGTCCGAGATCGTCTTGGTAGCCACGGTCGCCACCGGACGGGAGTTGCGGCCGGCTGCTTCCTTCTTCGACACCATCACCACGCTGTCTATGTAGGGCTGAATGGTGGTGGCGTTTTGCACGGTGGCGACGATGACGAGCTGGAAGCCGAACTTGCGGAACGCTTGAAGGGCTTGCTGCGCGAATTGCGGGTCGGACTTGGAGAATGCCTCGTCGAGCATCAGCTGCGCGAAAACCGGTTTGTTGTCCACACTTTCGGGGCTTGCCAGGTTGAAGCTCAACGCACCTGCCAGGCAGAAGGCCATGAGCTTCTCCTGTTCGCCGCCGGAGTTGTCACCGGCGTTGCTATGCGTGCGGATCAGCTCTTCGCTGGTGACGTCCCATTCGGCGCAGTCGAACGTGAACCGATTGCGGACATCGAGCGCATCGCGCGTCCAGGCCCTGTCCTCGGGAGCGGTGGACGCCAACCGGTTGCGCAGCCGCAGGATGTCCGCGTACTGATCGAGGATCGCCTGCTTGTCACCGAGCCCAACTTCGGCGATCCGGCGCGAGATGGCCCTCACGGTGTCGGTGAGCTCGGCCACCGCGGTCAGACTGCGCGGGGTGGCACGCAGCGTCAACCGGGTGCCGCGGTTGAACTCGACCGACCCCAGACCCGTGTTGACCCTGTCGATCTGCTCGCTGATGCGCCGGGTCTCCTGCTCGGCTACCCGGTGCAGCGTGAGGATGGCGTCGGGCGCCTGCTCGGTCACCAGCCGCATCATCCGCTCGTACGCCTCGGGAAGCTCCCGCTCGTCGATGTGACGGCACAACGCCACGTAGTCGTGGACGCGCTCGTCGAAGACCTCGCTGTCATTCGGGATCGCGTCGGGGAACGCGGTGTCGAACGTGTTGAGGATGCGGGCCAGCTCGTCGTACGAGCGCCTGCGGCTCTCGCGGAGTTGCTCACGTTCGCGGCGGATCGCGGTGAACACCGCCTCCCGGTGTGGTTCGGGGTTGAGCAGCTCGAGCGCCACCGGCACGTCGACGGCGTAGCGGTTCAACAGTTCGGTCAACGGCTCGGAGACGAATGCGGGTGCCAGCCGTTCCTGGAGCTCCAGCAGCCGGGTCCGGCGACCGTCGAGATCGTCGCGGCGCGTCTGGATGGCGCCGCGACGCGTCATCAGCGTCTGGATCTCCTCCCAGCACTGGTCGGCACGCGCATTGAGGGCCTCGATGTCGGGGTGGTCGGCGAGCAGGAGTTCGTACTGCTCGCGCAACCGGTCGGCGTGGCCGTCGGCGGACTCGGTGTCGACCTGGTTCCACTGCGCGAATTGCTCGCAGATCGCCTTGCAGGCGGCCACCCGGTCGCGGGAACGCTGGCGCTCGGCGGCGATGTCGTCGGCCGCGCGCCGGGCCTGGTGGTAGGCCTCCTCGGCGTTGGCGAGGTCGACCGTCAGCGCGTCGATCTTGGCGGCGACGTCACCCTGGTAGATGTAGTCGGACTGTCGCAGCGCACGCCGGTCGTCCTTGATGGCCAGCCGGTCGGAGTCCTTGTACAGGCCCGCGTCGGTGACCGCGCGCCGGAAGCGCGGGAACAGGTCCGGGGTGTCGACGCATACGTGGTCACCGGCCGCGGCGACGACGTCCGCGGCCTCGGCAGCGCAGGCATGAGCCCGGTCGACCACGAAGAGCTTGCCCGCCAACGTGTTCGGTTCGGCCTCGACGGGATTGGCCCCGACGAAGGAGGCGCGGACGTGGTGCAGCTGCAGCCGTCCGCCCATGTTGGTCTCGTTGACGAACCGGAGTACCGCGGCGTAGTGCTCGTCGGGGACCAGCAGTCGCAATCCGACGCCGCGCAGCACCTTCTCCACCGCCACCCGCCAGCGGCTCTGGTCGGGCCGCAGGTCCATCAACTCGGCGATGTAGGGAAGCTCGCTCGAATCCACTCCCACTGCAGCGCAGATGTGCTCGCGCATCGTAATGGCCGACTCGGGAAGGGCCGAGCCGACGTGCTCGACCCGACGGAGTTCCTTGGCCGCGTCGTCTCTCGCCATCCGCGCGACCTTCTGCGCGTACTCGGCGTCGGTCGACGTCTCCTTGCCGCGGTCCAGTCTGGCCAACAACTCGGTGGCCGTGGTCGTGAGTTCCTCACGCAGGTTCCAAAATTCGTCGGCGGTGTCGGGGATGTCGAGCTTCTGTGCCGTCACCATGGTCTCGTAGGCGGCGCGCCGGCGTGAGACCTCCTCGGCCTGCGCCTCCGCAGCGGCGACCTGGGACTGCAGCGGACCGATGCTCGCGCTGGAGCCGCTGATCTGAGCGTTGAGCGAATCCGCCTCTGCCTTGGCCAGATTGAGTGACCGGGTGACGTCCTCGTACTCGTTGCCGAGCTGGTCGATCGTGGCGTCCATCGACTCGATCTGGGCCGGGCTCTGCGCCAGACGCACGTGGTCGGTGTAGGCGCGCACCATCGGCGGGTCGACCAGATCGATGATGCCGAGGTCGGACGATTCGGAGCCGTAGCGCTGCTGGATCTTCTCGATGTCGCCGAGGATCTTGCGCTTGCGTTGCGCGACGGCCAGCAGTTCGCGGGCGTCGACCAGAGGGTCGATCTGCTTGAGCGCCTCGGGCAGCCGGGCCAGGCTGCTGGGCTCGTCGAGCATGAACTCGCGCACGAACTGCTCGAGACCGCCGACGCTCTTGAGTGACTTCGCCTTGCCGAGGAGCTGTTGCGCGGCATCCGACGCGCGGATACCGATCGTTGCGTACAGCTGAGCGAGGTACTGCGACTCCACCTTGGTGGAGAATCGCCAGTCGTCGTCCTTGAACACGCCGGAGTCGAAACGGCCTGCTGCCCAACGGTTACAGACGTCCTCGACGTCGCGGTCACCGTCGGCCAGGACGAACCGGCTCGAGGAGTCCGAACGTGACTCGCCGGTCAGCCATTTGAGCACCAGCCCGGTGATCGCGCGGCCAGTGTTGCTGGTGTAGGTCACGGCCACGGCGGACCAGGCCGTTCCGTCGCCGCGCAGGTACATGACCTTGCTGGCGCCGGCTTCGCTGCGTTGGCCCCAGGCGCCGCGGACGTACTTGTCGACGGTGCGTCTACCCGCACTCGATCCCGCCGCGGAGTTGTCGCCGGAGGCGTTGAAGTTTCGGCGATTGAAGGGCAGGAAGCCGAGCGAGATCGCATCGAGCAGTGAGGACTTGCCGCTGCCGGAGGCGCCTGCGATGAGCGCCCCGCCTGGTCCGAACGCGATGGTGTGATATCCGTCGAACACGCCCCAGTTGATGACCTGCAGGCGGGACAGATGAAACTGTTCAGGCATCGAGCGGTGCTTCTTCCTGGTCTTGAGGAATGCCGCCGTTGAGCAGGAGCTCGAACTGCTGCTGCAACTCGGCGATCACCGAGGCCGTCATGATGGCGGTGATCACCGGGCTGACGGTGTAACTGTCGTCGTCGTCGCGGCTCTTGCGGAGGATCTCCAGCGAGGCGAGTCGCGCGATGGCGGCGTCCACCCGCGCGGTGAAGGTGACGGCGTCGCGGTCGACGTCGTTGAGCACGCCGGAGAACAGCCCGTGCACCTCTTCGCGGCTGATCAGGACGCCCTGGTTGCCGGAAGCGCGCATCATCTGTGCCAGGTGCAGAGCCAGGATCGAGTCGTAGGTGCCGAGCGGCTCGCGGCGCAACAGCTTTGCGCCCCTTGCCGATTCGTAGCGAGCCTGCTCGACGAAGGCCAACCCGCCGTTGTCGAAGGCGCCGTCGACGATCCGCAGCAACAGGTCGAGTTCGGACAGCCGCACGGACAGTTGCGCGCGGTACTCCACGACCCAGGTGTAGAGGTCGCGGTCGGACTCCGCGCTGATGTAGCGGCGGGTCAGCAACTGCTGCAGCGCCCAGCAGGCGCGGTCGGGGAGCTCGCTGACGTCGCCGTCGAAGCGGGGCCTGCGCTGCTGCGGAGTCCGCGCCGTCTGATCGACCTGAGGCAGCGAGGAGAAGTCGATATCGGGCTCGGTCGTCATGCGGTGGCCTCCACCAGGCTGGAGATCGGTTCGGTGAACATCAGCTGCGGAACCTCCATCTCGCGGTCGCGTCCGTCGAGCGACTGGAACCGCACCGTGACCGACGTGGCCGCCCGTTCCGCCGAGCCGCTGTGGACGGGCTGTTTGAGCGCCCAGGACCACAGCACGATGACGTGACCCAGGTAGGCGGAATCGAGCATCGACACGGCGTCCGGCAGGGACAGCGGACCGTCGGTGATGGCGCTGTTGATCATGTCCGACATCGCGGGGGCGTCGACCTGGGTCGTCAGTGCCGCGAAGCTGGCCAGGTCGACCTCCTCACCTGCGGCCTTCGCGGGCTTCGGGTTGGACAGGTCGCCGATCCGGAAGCTGAGCGCGCCGACGGAGCTGATGGCGTGCCGGGCCAGCGGCAGTTCGAGGTCGAGACGCGAGTCGGTCAGCGACGCCTTCAGGAGGGCGCGGGCGGCGCCGATGGCGTCGTTGAGTTGGCGGGCCACGCCGCGGCTCTGCTCGAGTGTGCCGAACGCGGTGAAACGCTTGACCCGCTGCGCGCACCGCTGCTGGATGCGTTCGACTTCGTCGATCTGATGACCGACCAATTCGAAGAATCCGGCCATGACCTTGCGCAGCGCGGGGTCCAGCGCGGGAAGCGCCTCCGCCACGGCGGCGACGTCCGCCTCGAACTCGGCGCGCTGGTCGGGGTCGTTGATCATCCGCAGGAAGGCGCGGTGCGAGTCGCGGCCCTGCGAGTCCCACGCAGCCTGGTAGTCGGCGTACATCCGACGCTGCCGGTCGCGGTACTCGAGGTTGGTGTCGATCGGCTCGTCGAGGGCCGAGGTCGCCTGTTCGATCATCGTTCCGTACTGACCGATGTCGGTGATCAGCCGTTCCATCTGCAGGGCGATGGCGCGAGCCTCGTCGTAGGAGTCGGTGAGATCCGGTTGGGGTCGCACGCGGCCTTCGGCGTCCTCCAGGGCGTCCAACTCGGCATGCAGGGCGGCGATGTCCGCCTCGATGCCCGCGCGAATGCGAGCCGGGTCGTTGCCGACGCGCAGGGCGACCTGTTTGAGTCGTGAGGCGATGCCGTTGATGGAGCCGCCCGTGGCGATGGTGTCCTGGCGCCGCATGCCGCGCAGGAAGTCCAGTGCCCGGCGCGCCTCCTGCGTCAGATAGCAGAGGTTGCGATCGATTCCGGTGCGCTGGTCGGCGACGCGGTGCAGCCAGCCCTGGCTGGCCCACGACTTGATCAGGGCCAGGCCGGACTGCTCACCGCCCGGGAGGTCGAGCTGCTCCAGGTCGCGTTCCAGCTGGACGACGAGCTCGGTCTCCGGGACCACCCCGCCGCTGAGGTGGCGTTCCATCAGCGTGGCGTAGACGCCCAGGTTCAGCGTCGCCAACAGGCGGATCGTCGGCGAGCCCTGGATGTCGCGGTTGAATTCGAGGAGGTCGGCAGCTGAGATCGTCGTGTCGTCGTCCACCTGCGTCCCTTCTCGGTTGGTCGTGCGTCGACGGTCCAAGATATGGCACGGCGGCGACATCGGACCGCCTGCGGGGTGGGCCGCCGCGGCGTGTCGCGATGGCGGCGCCTCGTGGGTCCCAGGGGTCGCGTGAGTCACACCTGACGCCGCGAGTTCCATGCCACGGCGGGTGGTGGAGCACGACCCGCCGCCCTCGTTCGGACTCGGTGGAACGGCGGATCAGGGAATGCGGTCACGATGGATCCGGGTGACCGAACTTTCCCACCCGCAGCATCCAAACATATTGTTGGAGTTGGCTTTTCGGCTATCAAGAGTTGCGCGTGCAGCGTGGGCGTGGGTATGGTGTTGGCAACGAAGGGGAGTAGCCCCCAATCGGGTGATCGACATACTGGTCGCGTCGGCAGTGCCTGCGTGACCCGGTCACCTGGACCGGTTTCACTCCGGTGGGCGAGACCTTCGGCCGCTTTGACCATTGGGTTGTCGGCCGGAGGCACGTTCCACGTACTCCCCGAGGCAGCCACCGACCAAGGAGTCACGGGTGCTCGCCGCTCTGCTGCTCAGCTTCGCCGTCATCTTCGTCGCCGAGATGGGTGACAAGACCCAACTCGTCGCGATGATGTTCGCGCTGCGCTACCGCTGGTGGGTGGTGCTCGCCGCGATCACCGCAGCCACCACCGCCGTCCACGTGCTGTCAGTCGCAATCGGCCACTACCTCGGCGCGGCACTGCCCACGCATCTGCTCGGCATCATCGCCGGCGTGATGTTCGTCTTCTTCGGCCTGTGGACGCTGCGTGGCGACAAGCTCTCCGACGAGGAAGCCAGCCGCACCGACAAGGCCACCGCGCCGGCGTTCTTCGTGGTCTTCTCCGCGTTCTTGCTCGCCGAGCTCGGTGACAAGACCATGCTCGCCACGATCACCCTCGCCGCCGACCACGACTGGGTAGGAGTGTGGATCGGCTCCACCCTCGGCATGGTGGTCGCGGACGGGCTCGCCATCATCGTCGGCGCTGTCGCAGGAAAGCACCTGCCGGAGCGGCTCATCCAGATCACCGCCGCCGCGTTGTTCCTCCTGTTCGGCGCCTACATGCTTCTCGAGAACTTCTTCCCGGCGCTGCCCGTCATCGCCATCGCAGGCATCTCGATCGGCATCGTCGCGCTGTGCGCCGCCGGCCTCCGGGCACTGCCTGAGCGGATGCGGCCCGCGGTCCTGCGCGCCGACTCGCCGGCGACCGTGACGGCTGACGCCAAAGATCAAGGCGCGGAAGAGGAATCGGCGTCGCAGCAGGCCTGAGGACGCAAGCCCATGTGCTTACCCTCGCCACCCTTCGGTGCAGGGCACGTCGTCGGAATGGACGGATTCTCAGAACTCGATCCGCGAGCCCATGATGACCGTGCGGTCGCGCGGTAGGTGGAAGAAGTCCGTGGCATCGGCGGTGAGGTACGACGTCGCGATGAACAGGCTCTTGCGCCACTGGGCCATCGTCGGCTCCGGACTGGGGTCCAGTTCCAGTTTCGACAGGAAGTACGACGCCTTGTCGACGTCGATCTCGCCCTCGGTGTCCGCGGGATCGAGCAGCCGCAGTGCCTCGGGGACGTTCGACGACTCCATGTAGCCGAATCGTGCGGTCACGTGCACGATTCCGTCCTCGGCGTAGCCGAGCGGGTCGACCTTCATCCGCTCGTCGTCCGCGATGCGGGGAACCGGCATGGTCTCCACGGCCAGGATCACGACCTGTTCGTGGCGGGTGTGGTTGTGCTCGACGTTGGCGCGCATCGCCAGGGGCGCGGTCTTGTTGCCGCGGTTGAGGAAGACAGCGGTACCGGGGACGCGCGCCAGGGGCGGGTCATACGTGGACAGCCCGTCGATGAACTCCCGGAGCGATCCCTCGGCGTCCTCGCGCGCCTTCGTGACGAGTTTGCGTCCGCGCTCCCACGTCATCATGACCGTCCACGCGGTGACGGCGATCAGCAGCGGCAGCCAGGCGCCGTGCACCAGCTTGGTCAGGTTGGCGGCCAGGAACAGCAGATCGACGAGCAGCAGCGCACCACCTCCGATCAGCACCATCCACAGCGGAGTGCCCCACCGCGCTCGGGCCAGGTAGAAGAACAGCAGCGTGACGATGGTGATGGTGCCGATCACCGCCATCCCATACGCATAGGCGAGCTTGGCGGAGCTCTCGAACGCGAACACCAGGATCAGTACCGACACCATCAGGAGCCAGTTGATCGCCGGGACGTAGACCTGGCCGTACGCGGACGCCGAGGTGTGCACGATCCGCAGCCGCGGCAGCAGGCCGAGTTTCGCGGCCTGCGCCGCGACCGAGAACGCCCCGGTGATCACCGCCTGCGACGCGATGATGGTGGCCGCGGTGGCGAGCAGCACCATGGGCAGCCGCGCCCAATCCGGGATGAGCAGGAAGAACGGCGCGCTGACCGACTTCTGGTCGCCGATGATGAGCGCACCCTGACCGAAGTAGTTGAGCACGCACGCGGGCAGGACGACGAAGAGCCACGCCAGGGTGATCGGCTTCCTGCCGAAGTGGCCCATGTCGGCGTAGAGGGCCTCAGCGCCGGTGACGGCGAGAACCACCGCGGCAAGGGCGAAGAAGGCAATGGGGAAGTGTCCGAAGACGAATGACAGCGCGTAGGTGGGTGACAGCGCCTTGAGGATCTCCGGGTGACCGATGATGCCCTTGACGCCGCACGCGCCGATGGCCACGAACCACAGGATCATCACCGGCCCGAAGAATCGGCCCACCTTGGCCGTGCCGTGGCGTTGCACCGTGAACAGCGCCACGATGATGACCGCGGTGATCGGCACGACCCACTGTTGCAGGTCAGGGGTGACGACCTTGATGCCCTCGACTGCGGACAGCACCGAGATCGCCGGGGTGATCATGCTGTCTCCGAAGAACAGCGACGCACCGAAGAGACCCAGTGCCGCGAGGAACATGGCGGTGCGACGACCTCGGGTCGCGGCGCCGTGCTTGAGCATCGTGATGAGCGCCATGATGCCGCCCTCGCCGTCGTTGTCGGCGCGCATCACCAGGGTGATGTAGGTCAACGTCACGATGATCATGACCGACCAGAAGATCAGCGAGACAATGCCGTACACGTTCTCGGTGCTGATCGGCACGGGGTGCGGATCGGTGGGATCGAACAGCGTCTGCAGCGTGTAGATCGGGCTGGTGCCGATGTCGCCGAACACCACGCCGATCGCGCCCAGGACGAGCGCGGCTCGAAACGGCGGCGAGTGGCTCGCGCTGGGCGCTGACGTCTTGACCTCGGTACTGGTCGGCACGGCGGTGTCCTTGCGTCGGTCCGGCAAACCCCGATGGTAGACCGCGCCCCTAGGATCCCGCGTCAGCCGCGACCTCCGTTCACGCCGAGTCGATGTCTGGTCACGGCGCCGTCCATCGGAGACGGTGAGAGTTCGAGGTGATCGAAACGAGGAGGGGAAGCCGCCATGAACGTCCCAGTGAACGTTTCACGCGATCCGGGTCGTGCCCTGCCGCGCCCGCTGCTCGACGACTGGACGTGGCAGGAGCTGGGAAGCTGCCGGCGGTCGGCGCCCGAGATCTTCTTCCCGGAGGACGCCGGGCGCTCGGGTCTGCGGGCGCGCGAGGAACGGGCCAAGCAGATCTGCCGTCGATGCCCGGTGCTGTCGCGCTGCCGCGAGCATGCGCTCGCCGTGGGGGAGACCCACGGTGTGTGGGGAGCGATGTCGGCGAGGGAACGGACGCGGGTGTTCGCCGCGGGCGCCTGAACTCAGCCCGCGTTGACGGTGTCCGCGGGCGCGGGCACCGACAGACCCAGGTGGTCGCGCAGGGTGCTGCCCTCGTAGTCGGCGCGGAACACGCCACGCTCCTGCAGCAGCGGCACCACCTGATCGACGAAGGGATCCAGACCACCCGGCGTCACGTGGGGGACGAGGATGAACCCGTCGCTGGCGTCGGCCTGGACCAGTTCGTTGATCCTCGCGGCGATCGTGCTCGCCGAACCGATGAAGTTCTGCCGTCCCGTCACCTCGACGATGAGCTCGCGGGTGGTCAGGTTCGCGGCCTCGGCCTTGGCCCGCCACTCGTTCGCCGTCGCGATCGGATCGCGGTGCATCCGCACGCTGGCCCTGCCGCGGGCGATGGTGTTCTCGCCGACGACCGGATCGACCGAGGGCAGCGGGCCGTCCGGATCGTGATCGGAGAGGTCCCGATTCCACAGCTGTTCGAGGAACTTGATCGCCGTCTGCGGGGACACCTGGGCCAGGCGCACGTGTTGAGCCAGCTCCGCGGCCTCGGCGTCGGTGTCGCCGAGCACGAACGTGGCCGCGGGCAGGATGAGCAGCTGGTCGGGCCGTCGCCCGTACGCGGCGAGGCGGCGCTTCACGTCGGTGTAAAAGGCCTGCCCGTCCTCGAGAGTGCCGTGCCGGGAGAAGATGGCATCGGCTGCAGCGGCGGCGAATTCGCGGCCGTGATCGGAGTCGCCCGCCTGGAAGATGACGGGCCTGCCCTGAGGACTGCGTGGAACATCGAACCTGCCGCTGATGTCGAAATGCGCGTTCGAATAGGCGAACGCCCCCGCCGCGGGATCGGACAGGAACTGGCCACTGTCCTTGTCGGCAAGGATCTCGTCTCCCCGCCACGAGTCGAAGAGGGTGTGCGCCGCCTCGAGGAAGCTCTCGGCGCGTGCATAGCGCTGGTCCTCGGCCAAGAAGCCGCCGCGCCGAAAGTTCTCGCCGGTGAACGCATCCCACGACGTGACGACGTTCCACGCCGCCCGCCCCTCGGAGAGGTGGTCGAGGGACGCGAACTGCCTTGCGACCTCGTACGGCTCGTTGAAGGTCGAGTTGATGGTGCCGGTCAGCCCGAGGTGATCGGTGACCGCCGCAAGCGCGGCCAACACCGTGAAGGTGTCCGGCCGCCCCACCACGTCCAGGTCGTAGATCTCACCGCCCTGTTCGCGCAGGCGCAGACCCTCGGCGAGGAACATGAAGTCGAACTTCCCGCGCTCGGCGGTCTGGGCGAAGTGGACGAACGAGTCGAAATCGATGTGACTGCCCGACGCGGGGTCGCTCCACACCGTGGTGTTGTTGACGCCGGGGAAGTGCGCGGCCAGGTGAATCTGCTTGATGGGCTTGGTCATATCCGGTCCTAGCTGGTGGCGGAGGTCGAGTAGCGGTTGGCGGGGCGTTCGAGGCCGAGGGTGTCGCGCAGGGTGGTGCCGGGGTACGAGGTGCGGAACAACCCCCGCGACTGCAGTTCAGGCACCAGCAGGTCGGTGATCTGTCGCAGATCGTGCGGCAGCGTCGCGGGACGCAACCGGAACCCGTCCGCACCGGCGGCCTGCCACTGCTCGAGGGTGTCGGCGAGCTGCGTCGGTGTTCCCACGAATATCTGTGCGTCGCTGACGTATTCACGGCCCAGCGCGTTGTCGAGCCGTGTCTTGCGCGACGTCGCGGCGGCCGCGGTGTCGTCGAGGAACACCACCAGGTCGGCGAACACCCGAAGGGGTGCCGGATCGGTCCGGAGGCCGGCGATCTCCTCGATCACGCTCGAGGTCTCCTGTGCGCTGTGGGGGGTGACGAATCCGATGTCGGCGCTCGAGGCGATCAGTGCGTAGGCGGGCGCGCCGTGGCCGAGTGCGGTGACGATCGGTTGTCCCTGCGGCGGTCGCGGCGTGATGGACGGGCCCTTCACCGAGAACCACGCGCCGTGGAAGTCGATGTAGTGCAGCTTGCTGCGGTCGACGAACCGACCGGTGGCCGCATCGCGGATCTCGGCGTCGTCCTCCCAGCTGTCCCAGAGTCGACGGATCACCTCGACGTAGTCCGCTGCCTCGCCCATCAGATCGTCACCCCCGGGAGCGTCGGCCATGGTGCGACGGCCGAAGTGGCGTGCGACGTCCTGGCGACCCGTCACCTGGATCCGCACACCCGCGCGACCGGAGCTGACGTAGTCGAGCGTCGCGATGGCCTTGGATGCGTGGAACGGCTCGGTGTGCGTGGCGACGACCGTGGGGATCAGGCCGATGTGGCGGGTGCGAGGGGCGACCCGCGAGGCGATGAGAGTGGCATCGAGGCGGCCGCGCACCCGGTCCGTGCGATCGTCCGGGCGAAACGGGTTGTCGGACTGCAGCGCGAGGCCGTCCTCGATGGTGACGAAGTCCAGCAGGCCGCGCTCGGCTTCGGCGACGAGGTCGGTCCAGTAGCCGGGGGTCAGCAGGTCGGCGGGTCGGGCGTCGGCCTCGCGCCAAGAGGCCGGGTGCCAGCCCGTCCCGTCGAGTGCGGCGGCGAGATGAAGTTCGTTGCGGCTACCGGACACGTCGTTCCCACTTTCGTTCGCGGTCGAGTGAACAACGCCGTGCTGCGTGCGGGTCATTCCTCATCCGACCGGCGTGCTGTCCTTCGATGATGGCCCCAACCCGGTTTCTCGGCACGTCGTCGCTGGTCACGCGCCAGCATCGGCGCTGTGGCGGGTGCACTGAAGAGATCGACGCACGATGACGGGAATCCCCCGCCACACCGCTCCCTAAGGTGGAGCCTGGCCGCCGTCGGACGGTCCGGGCGATGGGGAGCACACCATGGAGCATTCTCGACCAGGCGCGCACCGAGTGCCGGTGCTGATGATCGTCCATGCCCACCCCGACGACGAGTCCAGTCAGACGGGCGGCACCCTGGCCCGGTACGCCGCCTCAGGGTGCCGCACCATTCTCGTGACGTGCACCGACGGCGGTCAGGGAGAAGCGGCCAGCGGAGGCCCGCGGCCAGGGGAGGACGGGCACGACCCACGCAAGGTGGCGGCGTTGCGGTCCACCGAACTGGACACGGCGGCGGCGACGCTCGGTGTGCACGACGTCGTGAAGCTGGGCTATCCGGATTCGGGGATGCCTGCTGACGGCACCCCTGCGGCCGCGGACTCCTTCAGCGCGCGGGCGTCGAGCCCGGTGGTGCAGCAGCTGGTCCGGCTCATGCGGATACACCAACCCGACGTGGTCATCACCTATCCGGCCAATGGGATATCGGGCCACCCCGACCACGTTCGCACCCACGACGTGGTGGTCGCGGCGCACCAGAACGTCGTCGCCAACGGCGAATCGGTGAGCCGGGTGCCTCGGCTCTACTACATCGCGTTGTCCGTCAGCCGGCTGCGGGAGCTGCAGGCCAACGTCAGGGCGGCCTTCGGCGACGATTCCTGGGTGCCGCCCGACGACATGGGAGTCCCCGACGCCGAGATCACCACCGTGATCGACGTCGCTCCGTTCTGGGCGGCCAAGCTGGCGGCCTTGTCCGCGCATGCCAGCCAGTCGGACGCCGCGCTGCTCGTCCAACTGCTGACGATGGGCGACGATCCGGCCAATCCCGATTCGCGGGTTGAGGAGTACGTCAGGGCATACCCCGTGCCGGGACCGGGAGACCCGATCGAGAGGGACTTCTTCGCTCGCTCGGCGTCGGTCTGACGCCCTCCCGCTACAGGCCGCCGAGGTCGTCGGGGACGTCGACGGCGTGCTCGCGGAGGACCTCGAGGGGTACGACGTCGAGGGTCCCCTCGTGGCTGGCGGCCAGGACGACCGGAGCGGCGTAGCCGTCCTGTTGCGCACGAAGCCAATTCGCGGCCGTCACGCACCAGCGGTCGCCGGGCACCAGCCCGGGGAAGCGGTACTGCGGCATCGGCGTCGTCAAGTCGTTGCCGATGCTTCGCTGGTGCTCGAGGAACTCGGTGGTGACGACTGCACAGATGGTGTGCAGCCCGACGTCCTCGGGTCCGGTCGAGCAGCAGCCATCCCGATGGAACCCGGTGAGCGGGTCGGTGCCACAGGGGTCGAGCGGTCCACCGAGCACGTTGCGATCAGGCATTTCACCAGTATCCCTTAGCCCGGCCGTCCCCGGTGCGGTTCGTTGCCACGCTTCGGAAGGTCCTGGGGCCGAGACGAGTTCGCCTTCCTTCCGTGAGTACTCTTCGTGCCTATCGGTGGCCTCGATACCCAGGCAGGTGTGGGCGATTGCCAGGACGCTCGGGGTAAGCCGGGCTGCGTGTATCGCGTGGTGGCAGTTTCTGCCGATGCCGACTGATCGACCCCGGTCAACGGTCGAAGGCCGGGAAGATGAATCGTTGCAAGATCTCGGCCTCAATCTGTTCGTTGCCGAGGGGCAGGTACGCCATCGACAGCACCACATGGACGATCCACAACGCTGCTGCGGGGTCGTCATCGGTGATTCCGGTGAGTTCGGCGGCCAGGGCGCTCAGGACTGGCGAGGAGTGCAGGTCGCTCAATTCGGGTGCCTTGCTTGAAGTCATCATCAAACGCCGTATCGGGTTGGACCTGATCTGTTGCAGCGCAACGGAGATGGCCCTAACGACCCGCTCAGGGCCGCTGAGGGTGTCTACCTCGCGCCGAACGGTATCGGTGATGCCTGCGGCAATGCGAACCAGCACGGCGTCACGGATCTGCGCCTTGCCCCCGGCGTAGCGATAGATGGTGGCCCTCGAACAGTGCACCCGCTCGGCCAGCGAGTCAATGTCGAGAGCGTCCAACCCTTCCCGCAGTACCAGATCGACGGCAGCGGTGTAGATGCGTTCAGCCGCGGCAGTCCGGCGATCCCCGCCGACGACCCAATCCTCTCGAACCACCGGCCGCACTCCTTGCATCGTCCCGAGGCCATCTTCTCAGAGCTGAGACGAAACTTCATGAACATCTCACTGTTCGTGCTGGTCCGCGACCGCCGGTGAGACGACCGCTGCCCGCGACGGCGACCGGCTGTTTCGACTTCCTGGCCGGTGGTTGACCCCACCGCCGGACACCATCAGCGTGGAGCAATGACACATCGGGACGGTGCGCTCGGCATCGCACTGTTCGATGACCAGCACATCCAGGACCCGTACCCGCTGTACGAGCGCATGCACGCAGTTGGTTCGGTCCACCGGATCGGCGACACCGACTTCTACGCCGTGACCGGATGGGACACCGTCAACGAGGCAGTGACAAGGTGTGAGGACTTCTCCTCGAACCTGACCGCGACCATGATGCGTGACGCTGATGGCGTCGTGGGCATGTTTCCCATCGGTGAACTCGGTGGCCCGACACAGGCCCTCGCCACTGCCGATGACCCCGCGCACGCCGTGCACCGCAAGGCGCTGATCCCGCAGCTGGCGGCCAAGCGCATACGTGCCATTGAGCCGTTCATCGCCGAAACGTCCACCCACATCTGGCAAGCCCGCGTGCACGGCGGTCACATCGAATGGATGGGGGCGATGGCGAACCGGCTGCCGATGATGATCGTCGGACGGATCATCGGCGTCCCCGATCAGGACATCGACAAGCTCATCCGGTGGGGATACGGCGCAACGCAATTCGTCGAGGGGCTGGTCACCCAGGAGCAACTCACCGCTGCCGGCGTGGCGGTCACGGAACTCAGCGGATACATCACCGAGCAGTTCCACCGCGCCGCTGCCAGCCCTCGGGATAATCTGCTCGGCGACCTCGCCGCTGCGTGCGCCACAGGCGAACTGGGCGAGTTGACCGCCTTGGCCATGATGATCACCTTGTTCAGCGCCGGGGGTGAGTCCACCGCGTCGTTGATCGGTTCGGCTGCGTGGATATTGGCAACCCATCCCGCGATCCAGCATCAGGTGCGGGAGCGACCCGAACTGTTCGGTGCGTTCTTGGAAGAAGTGCTGCGCTACGAACCGCCGTTTCGAGGTCACTACCGCCACGTCGTGCACGACACCGAACTGGGCGGGGTTGCGCTGCACGCCGGGTCACGTCTGTTCCTAATGTGGGGTGCGGCCAATCGCGACCCCTCGCACTTCGATGACCCCGGCCAGTTCCTACTCGACCGGCCTGCGGGGAAAGGTCACCTGACCTTCGGGAAGGGGGCGCACTTCTGCGTGGGTGCCGCCCTGGCTCGGCTGGAAGCCACCGTCGTGCTTCGCCAGTTGCTTGAGCGCACCACACTGGTCCAGGCCGCCGAGACGGGGCGCTGGTTGCCCAGCCTTCTGGTGCGTCGCCTCGACCATCTGGAACTGACGCTTACATGACCGGACAGGCAGAGTTGATTGACTTCTATGAGCTGACCCAAACCAAGACGGCGTACTGATCAGAAGGACTTCACCGAAGGGGCTGCAACTGGCTGCCGGCCCAAGCGCCCGCAGTGTTGCGGCGCCGGACCGCCGCAACCGTGATCAGGACGAGGGCCAACTCCAGCAAAACGGCGGCGACAGGGCCATCGCCGAAGCCACGACCTCCGGACTGGGTCGGCTTGCTCAACCAATCCGCGACAGAGGCACCGAGTGGCCGGGTGACGATATATGCCCACCAGAATGCAATGACGCTATTGAGGCGAAAACGACAGTAGCCCAACGCTGGAACGGCCATCACGACGGTGAACAGCACGATCGATCCGACGAACCCGAAATGTAGTGTGCTTGCCGATAGGTCGCCGAGCGCTGTTCCGAGGGCAAATGTGAACGACACCGTCAGCCAATAGAACACCTCGCGGCGTCGCGTGGTGATGCTGTGTATGGACAGTGTGTGCTCGACGCGATACGAGGCCCAAAAGGTCGCAGCGACCGCAACCGCGAAGACCAGGCTGGAGATCTCATAGGGAACACCGAGTTCGTGGTGAACGGTGTCGGCTGCCATGGTGCCGAACACGGCGACCATCATCACCGCGGCCCAGTAGGCGAAGACGTTGAACCGCCGTGTCCGAAATTGAACCCATAGGGCGAATGCGAATCCTGCTGCGCCAAGGCCCAGACCGACGAAGCCCATCGTGCCCAGGAGGTAGTCCGAAGCCGCTTCGCCCATCGCTGTCGTCAGCAACTTGAGGACCCAGAACGACGCCGTGATCCCGGGCACCTTGGCCTCGACGGGCGCGTGTCGCCTGCGGACTGAGTCGTCGACGGTCAAGCGCTCGGCCCAACCATCTGACCCCTACCAAGCGTGCTCATCGCGTGCATCGGTCGCGGTTCCTCTCGTTTGTCTGTGCGGCGATTCAGGTTTGACGCTGAAGCGCGTCGGACCGAGCTCACCGTCACGGGTGGCGGTCGACGAGCGGGGCTTCCAAACCCGGGCCGACGGGAGTCTGCTGCTGACACTGGACGGCGCCGGAACAGACCGTCGGAGTGTAGTCCGCCGCCGGAGCGACACCGATGGTGCGCGCGCCGACCGCGATCGTCGCCACCGCTGTCAGGCTGACCGCGATGGTTCCCAACGCTGTGTGCAGTCGACGGTGCCAGGGTGCCGTGCGGGCTGTGCTGACTCTACTCACGATAGTTCTCCACTTGCTTTGGTTAGCGGTGCCTTCCTCGGGACTGGCCACCGAAATTAGTTGTGGCTCAGGGCAGGTGATCGAAGTAGGCACAGGAGGTGACAGTCCACGATCCGGTTCATTCAGACAGGTCGCGGCAAATAGGTCTCAGAACGGCACGTCGAACTGCTGGGTGTTGGCGGGGTGGTAGCCCCAGATGCACGGACTCATGGGGTCTGTTCCATAAGGCGTGCAGGGGTCTTCGGAGGCGCTGGCGAGGGGTGCAGCGGCAATGGCCGCAGCGATCCCGGCCGCCGCCAACCACGGAGCGATGAATTTGATCGACATCTTCATGACGGTTCTCCTGCGTGTGTGCTGGTCCGCACTGGTTGCGGGCTGTTCTCATCATCTCGGCTCGGCTAAGCGAAGTCGACGCTGCTGGCACCAATTTGGTATGGCTGCCAACTGGAACTCCAGAAGTCCTCAAACTACCTGCGCGACAAGTGAATTAGATTAGAGACGCCTGCCGAGACCGTCGGCCGCCGCGGAAGGCCTGGAGTCGGGCTTGCCGTATCCGAGTGTCGACTCCCGCGCCTGCTGAATCGGCTTAGCCTGTGCCCCAACACCAATGCGGAGGGCGGAACTCAAGGAGTCCCGCTCTCCACATGTGGCTGCTGTTAGCGGTGGTGAAAGAGCAGGGCGGTTGAGTCTCCACCGAACGGCGTTTGTGTGTTGGCGGCCTGTTGCGCGGCCTGCCCGGGGGTGGCAACGACCTGGGCGTTACCCGGTGTCTGATGCACGCTGACGTCGGCCGAGGCGATCGGGGCAAGTCCAACCGTCACGGCGGCGGCGGCGATGGTCAATCCTGTGATGTGGCGCAGTTTCATTGTGATCTTCTTTCATTAGGTGGCGATCCGTGAGGACAGCCGGTGTTGTGGTGGTGGTGGATCAGAACGGAACGTCGACTTGGCCGTTGGTGGTGTTGGCCTCGTCGTGGTTCGACTCGTGGAAGCCGAGGATGTATGGAGCGTGTGGATTGGTGCCGTAGGGCACGAGAGGGTCGGTGTTGGCGCTGGCGATCGGCGCGAGAACGATCGCGCCGCCGATTGCAGCGAGGGCCAACCACGGTGCGGCATACTTGGTTACGATCTTCATCGGTGCTCTCCTGTTCGTGCGTTCGCCCATTTTGGACTGAATCAATGGTCGCGCTCGCATGAACCTGTGTCGCCACTGCTGACACCCATCTTCGGATGCGGCTAGCGGGAGACCCGGGGGGAGTATCGCGGCACCCACTGCTGGAGGCACACCTGCAGGGGCTCTTGCAGCTAGCAGGAATACGAGCACTGCGGCCGATCGCGCCGTGGCCTGCCGCTGTGCTGCTCAGCGGGCCCGCGCATGAGGTGCACTGCACGCAAGACCCCTTACATGCTGACCGGGACGCCGTGATTCCGGTTAACGGCACCACACAGATGGGTGCCAGCGGTGACGACACGCATTGCCTTCCAGCGGATTCTGGGACAGACAGATAGACCACGAATGCAGGAGTCAGATCATGGGAATGGCATCGCGTTATATGGCACCGCTCTTGGGTGCCGCGGCTGCCGTCGTGGCCATCAGCGCCGCACCGAATGCCAGCGCTACCACGAGCATCGCGCCGAGCCAGGAATCGTGCACCGGCGCGGTGTGCCAGTCCCCGGGCAATGTGCAGATCGATGACGCGCCGCCGGCGGGTGCCTTCTATCCGTACGGCGGCGAGGCATTTCTACTCGGCGGTGGCGGCTTCGGCGGCGGCGGTGGCGGGTTCGGCGGTGGCGGGTTCCACGGCCACGGCGGCGGTGGCGGCGGCCACCGCTAGCTATTTCGACACCAAGCCTCTCCGCACACACATCGATTGAGGAAATGACATCATGGGAATGAAAACACTCTGTGCCCCAGCGCTCGTGGCCTTAGCCGGCGCCGTTGCCATCAGCGCAGCGCCGCTTGCGGCGGCCGCGCCCGCATCAAGTCAGTCGGTGCAGCAATCGAGCACATCGACGGCCTCGGGTCCTGTCTCGTCGCAGTCGTGCCTCAGCCTGGGTAGCACACAGTCACAATGCCAATCACCCGGCAATACGCAGATCAATGACTCGCCGCCCCAGGTTGATTACTTCCCGTATGCAGGTGGTGCCACCTAGTCGGTTACCTCGGCAGGATGTGCGCAGAGGCACCGACGACATGTTGAGTCCGCTCAGCGCTGGATGATTGATCAGGACGACTCCCGGCGGCGGCTGCGTGGCTCGGTGAAGCCGCGCACGGCATGCTTGCGCACGTACGACGCCACTGCGTCGGCATCGTCGCAGTCCACTCTGGCCGACGGAGTCAAGAACAGCGAGAACAGCATTCGAGCGCACCAGTCGGTCGCGTCGTCGACGTCGAGATCGCGGCGCACCTCGCCGGTGAGCTTGGCCGCGGTCAGATACGGAGCCAGGAACAGGCTGCATTCGCGGAGCAGGACCGCCGCGTTCCGGTTCAGCAACATCGTCACCTCGTCCGCGTCGAAGAGTCGATCGGCGGCGATGAACCGTCGGGCCTTGGTCACTGCGGCGGCGGCGCTACCGAGTTGCTCCTCCAGTGATCCTTGCGCAGCCATCGCGCGAGCCATGCTGCGGTAGAACAACTGTGACGCGTGTTCGGACGCGGCGTCGACGATGGCGCGCTTGTCGGGGAAGTACTCGTAGATGGTGCTTCGGGAAATGCCCGCCGCCCGTCCGATCTCGACGACGCTGGTCTTTCGCAAACCCTGGGTGCGGAAGCACGACAGGGCCGCCTCGATGATGGCCGTCCTGGTGTCGACGGCGGTGTCGGTCACGGCACCAACGCAGGGTAGGTGTTGCCGAGCCGGGCCAGGTGTGCGGATGCGGATCCGAGCGCCAGTTCGTTGTGCTTGGCCCACAGGAAGTATCGGAACAGCGGGTAGCTGACGTCGATGCCGATGCCGCCGTGGACCTGCTGTGCGGTGGCGACGACCCGCATTCCCGCCTCGGCGGCCCAGAACTTGGCGATGCTCGTCTCCCGAGCTGCCGACCTGCCCTCGTCGATCAGCCACGCGGCGTGCCAGGTCGTCCAGCGGATCGCCTCCACGTCGATGAACGCGTCGGCCATGCGCTGCTGGATGGCCTGGAAACTTCCGATGGGCCTGCCGAACTGCTCGCGGCCGCTCGTGTAAGTCGCCGACATCCGCAGTGCACGCTCGGTCACTCCGAGCTGCTGGGCGCACAGCCCCACCACGGCACGGTCGTGCAGATCCCGCACTGCCTGCGCAGTGTCGCCCGCGGGATGCAGGCGATCGCGCTCGGCCACCGCCGCACCGTCGAAGGTGACGTCGGCGTGCGGCTGGCCTCCTGCGGTGGGAACCGGTGCCACCGTCACGCCTGCGCCGCGCACGTCGACCACGAACAGCCCGACCGACCCGTCGTCGACGATCGCAGGCACCACCATGGCGTCGGCGAGCTGCGCCGCGGGGACGAGGTCCTTGACGCCGTCGAGGCGCCAACCGGTGCCGTCGCGCCGCGCCGTGGTCACCGGGCGGGCGGGATCGGTGCGGCCGGGCTCGGTCAGCCCAGCGGTTAGGATGCGGTCACCCGAGACGACCTCGGTGAGGTGCCGCCGCACCTGTTCGGCATCGCCGTGGCGGGCGATGGGATCGGCGCCGAGCACGAGCGTTGCGTACGCGGGTACGGGGGCGACGCTCCATCCCACCTCCGCGAGCACGATGGCGAGATCGAGGAATCCGCGGCCACTGCCGCCGACCGACCCTGGTAGGGCGATGCCCAGCAGGTCGGCATCTGCAAGGGCCTTCCACATCGCCGGATCGTGTCGGACCTCGGCTGCCTCGAGTTCGGTGAGCCGGTCAGGGCCTGCCAGCCGGTCGAACAGCGCGCGGGCGACCCCGCCGATCGCGATCTGGTCTTCTGTGAACGTGAAGTCCACGGCTGCAGTCCTTTCCGAGGTGTCAGGCGTTGGTGGGTCGAGGTTCGCGCGGCATGCCGAGCCCGGCCATGGCGATGATCGTGCGTTGGATCTCGTTGGCGCCGCCGCCGAACGTGTTGAGCACCGCCGTCCGCACCGCGACGTCGAGTGCGCCACGGAGAGGAGCGTCGGGGCCGGAGCGGGTGCCGTTGCGGTCCAGGATCTCCATCAGTTCCCCTGCCACCTTCTGGGTGAGCTCGGTGCCGAACACCTTGGCCGCGGACGCCTCGCCCATTTCGAGCGCCCCCTTGGACATCGCGGCATTGACCCGCAAGTTCACCAGCCGGTAGGCGGCGACCTGCGCTTCGACGCGGGCCAGGGCGAGTCGCACCCAGGGCTGGTCGATCACCCGGGCGCCGTCGACCATGGTGTCGGTCGCCCACTTCACCGTCTTCTCGAACAGTGGCTCGAGGGCGCCGAGCGTGCCCAGTGCTGCGCGCTCGAAGTTCAGTTGGGTGGTGATGAGCTTCCAGCCGTCGTTCTCGGCGCCGACGAGGGCGCTCGCCGGCACCCGGACGTCGTCGTAGAACGTGTAGAACGTCGACACCCCGGGCATCGTGTGCAGCGGCCGGTGAGAGAAGCCCGCTGCCGAGGTCGGCACGATGAACAGCGAGATTCCCCTGTGTCGGTGCGCTTCCGGATCCGTGCGCGCGGCGAGCCAGACGTAGTCGGCGTGGCCGGCCCCGCTGGTGAACATCTTCTGGCCGTTGATCACGTACTCAACGCCGTCGCGGACGGCGGTGGTCGTCAGTGAGGCCAGGTCGCTGCCCGCGGCAGGTTCGGAGTATCCGATCGCGAACTCGACCGTGCCGTCGAGGATCGCAGGCAGGAACTCACGCTTCTGCTGGTCGGTGCCGAACCGCACCAGCGTCGGCCCGACCGTGTTGAGCGTGACCAGCGGGATCGGGGCATTGACGCGTTTGGCCTCTTCGAAGAAGATGTGCTGCTCGATCGCGGAGAAACCTTGTCCGCCAAACTCCTTCGGCCAACCGACACCGAGCAGGTTGGCGGCGGCCAAGGCGCGCACGCACTCCTTGATGGCCGGGCCGCCTTCGCCGCGGCGACTCACCGCGGCCGAGCGTTCCGGTGTCATGATCGACTCGAGTTGGGCACGGATCTTCGCGCGCAGCTCCTGCTGTTCGGGCGTGTACTCGAGGTGCATCGTGCGAGACCCTTCTCGACACCGTCGCCATCGGACATCTCATCGCGAAGTGTCCGACCATCTGTGTCTACCGCGCTCGAAGCGGCGATGTCAATGGCAAAAGGACGCACATCTGCCCGACAGTGTCAGCTGGTCTGTCGGCCAGGGATGGTCGCCGGGTCGCCGGGGCGACGACGCGTACTCAGCCGCGGGTGCGCCTGCGCTCCACCTCGTTGGGCACGACGGGCAGGCGGGCCGACGGGCCCCGCGTGATCGCGTTCAGCCTAATCTCGGGTAGGTCGACCGCAGGGTCGACGGTGTCCAGCCAGGCGACGGCGTCGGCGACGTCGGAGGCTGCGATCGCGTACATCTCGAATGGAACGTCCTGCAACATCTCGGTTTCCACGGGCCCCGGAGTGACGATGTGGACGTTGATGCCGTCGCGGTCCACCTCGAGCGCCAAGGCGCGGGCGAAGGCGTTCATGCCTGCCTTCGACGCCGAGTACGCGGTCCTGGCGGGCATCGGTTCGTGCGCCGACGACGACGAGATGAAGACGAAGCGCGATCCGGCTGACATGTGCGGCAGGGCCGCGGACGACACGACGAAGCAGGAATCCAGGTTGGCGGTGATGGTCTCGCGCCACTGGGCGAAGGTCTGCTTGCGCACGTAGGTCCCTCCGAGCACGCCTGCCGCATGGACGAGCAGATGGATCGGTCCTGCTGCGTCGACGGCGCCGCGGAAGGACTCGGGATCCGAGGCGTCGGCGACCACGAACCGGGCCCCCATCTGCTCCGCCGCCGCCCGCAGCGGTGGTTCGCGTCGGGCCGTCAGCACGACGTCGTAACCGAGGTCGGCCAGTCGGCGGCCGCACGCCTTGCCGATACCCCCGCTGCCGCCGGTGATCAGTGCGGTTCTCAACGTCCGTCCTCCGTGGTCGAGTTCGGGGCAATCGGATGCGGATGGGCGATTTCCCGCTCGGCTGCGGGAACAGTCTTACCGGTTTCGGCAGACGATTCGAGGGAATCGTCCTTCCGGTCTGCCACAGGCAGTGGTCTACTAGGCATGATGAAGGACTTCCTCGCACGGCTCGGTCAGGACATCCCGATCAGGGGGAACGAGGACCAACGCGTGAAACCTCAACTGGCGAGCGGGGAAAGCGCCGTGACGACGATCCGCACGGAGCCCGTGGCGGCGGGGGCCTGACGGATGACGATGGTGCACCACACCGGACTGTGTCCCGCGGACATCGAACGGTCCGTGAGCTTCTACCGCGACGGCGTCGGCCTGTCGGTGCTGGCGGACTTCGACATGGACGCCGACCTGGAACCGCTGCTGGGACGACGCACGAGCCATGTCCGTGCCGTGTTCCTCGGATCGCCGGACAGTCCGCAGGGTGGCACCCTCGAACTCCTTGATCTGGGCGCTGCCGACATCGGCGAGGAGCCGAGGGGTCCGGGCATACCTCACCGCGGCGTGTTCCTGCTGTCGTTCGTCGTCGACGTGGCCGAGGTACTGGGACGGCTCGCGGATCTCGGTCTCGGTGGAGAGCCGAGGACGATGACGGGACCGGGCGGGATCACCGCGACGGTCGTCGACCCGGATGGTGTCACGGTGGAGCTGCTGAGCGGTCCCATGTCGATGTTGCCGTCAGGCTGAGCGGTCGGTGTCCGGTGCAAACACCGGGACGAAGGCCGTGTCGTCGGCGACCGGCTGCCGTTCGAACCGGACGGTCACGGGCATCCCTATCGTGATCGAATCGGGTTCGCAGTCAACGATGTTCGCCGCCAGCCGCAGATCATCCTGCTCCGCCAGTTCGACGATCGCGATGACGTACGGTGGCGGCACCGCCGGATTGAACGCGTGCTGGTTCACGGTGTAGGTGAACACCGTGCCGTCGCCCGACACCGGGCGCGAGGCGAGCGGGGCATCGCAGCGTGGGCACGCGTCCTCGGGTGGCAGTGTCCATCGCGCACAGGACTCGCAGTAGGGGACGTGCAGTCGCCCATCGGCGCCACCGGTCCAGAACTCCCGAACGTCCGCCGTGAGCTCGGGAATCATCCGTCCCGGCGCCGCAACCTCACCTGACATGACCGCCAACATACCGGTCCGCTATTTTTGCAAGGATAGGAGTCCAGCGGAATGGAGCCGAGCTTGTCGCACTTCGAGAAGGACGCGATCATCAGCGGTATCGGCATCTCCCACATCGGCCGCAGGTCCGGGATCCCGGGTCTGGATCTGACGATCGACGCGGCGCGTGCCGCGATCGCCGACGCCGGTCTCTCACCGGCCGACGTCGACGGCATCGCCACGCTCGGCGACACACCGCGCCAACACGTCATCGAGGCGTTGGGTCTCGTTGCCGAAAACCGCAGTTCGGGTATCGACACCTCCGGGTTGTACAGCCCGTTGATGTCGGCGATGCTCGCCGTCTCCGAAGGCCGGTCCAAGCACGTCCTGGTGTACCGGACCGTGGCGATGCTCGGCGGCTCGATGCTCGACTCGTCGGCGGAGTTACCGCCGGAGCCCAATGCGCTGACG
Organism: Mycobacterium sp.; assembly: GCA_025963385.1. Lineage (GTDB taxonomy): Bacteria > Actinomycetota > Actinomycetes > Mycobacteriales > Mycobacteriaceae > Mycobacterium. The sequence goes on along the minus strand of JAOPUT010000242.1, from coordinate 4,952 downwards.
TCGCCGCCCATCGAGCCGCGACAGGAGGGGCAGCCACGACGGGTCGGCGCGAACGGTGACATCAGCCAGCTCATAGCCGCCCACGCCTATTCGGCGTCGAACTGGGTGGCGATGCACTGTCGCAGGCACATGGAGATATACGGCACCACCAAGGAACAGCTCGGCTGGATGGCCATCAACAGCAGACGCAATGCGGCGCTCAATCCGCTTGCCGCGTATCGGGATCCGATCACGATGGACGACTATCTCGCGGCGCGCCCGATCTCGTCACCGCTGGGCCTCTACGACTGCGACGTTCCGGTCGACGGGTCGGTAGCCGTCGTCGTCTCGCACCGCGACCACGCACCGGACTGCCCCAATCCTCCGGTCCGCGTCGAGGCGGTCGGCGGGGCATACGGCACGGGAGGCTGGTTCCACCGCGACGACTTCCCGAAGATGGCCTCGACCGAGGCCGCCGCTCAGATGTGGTCCCGCACCGATCTCGTACCGGGCGATCTGGACGTCGCCGAACTGTACGACGGCTTCACGTTCCTGACCATCGCGTGGTTGGAGGCCCTCGGAATCTGTGGCGATGGCGAGGCGGGTCCGTTCGTGGAGGGCGCGACGCGGATCGCGCTGGATGGCGAGTTGCCGCTGAACACCTATGGCGGACAACTGTCTGCCGGTCGCATGCACGGTTACTGGGTGCTGCACGAAGCGTGCCTTCAGCTGCGCGGTCAGGCCGGTGAACGGCAGCTGGCGCGGCGACCGGAGACCGCGGTGGTCGCGGCGGGCGGCGGCCCGATCGCAGGTTGCCTGCTCCTCACGGGCTGAGGGACAGCGCTGCGGTGAGGTCGTCCACGATCTGCACTAGGTCACCGGCATCGCTCGGCAGCGCTTCGATGGCGGGTCGCACGCTGCCTTCGAGATGGTCGAGTGCAGCAGACCGCCTGCCGTCGGCGACCATTGGGCGCAGTCGTTCGACCAGTGCGGCCACCGCTGCGGCTTGGCGGTACTCGGCGGACGTGGCGAGCACCTCCACGAGTTCCCAGTCGCGGTAGAGCGCCATCGACCGCTCCGATATCCCGAATCCTCGCACCGGCTTTCCCCGCATGGTCCCCTCGAAGAGGAAGGGCCCCTCCATGTATTCGACGGGAAGGGCGTGCGCAGGCGCGGCGACCAGTGGGACGCCGGAGAGTTCCAGATCGAGTGCCTTCGACGTCAAGGTGTGACGATCAGGCAGATAGCGGCCCATCACCGGTGGCCGAATGAGCTGGCGCACCGATTCCGGCCAGCGCACATAACTCTCGGTGACCACCTCGATGTCCTCGACGCACTCGGGACTCCGGTCGTTCGCGGCGTAGGCGACCGTCGCGCCGGTGAAGGGGCGAGGGGCGTTGTGGTCGCGCCTGTCGAACTGCCGCCACACCACGACGTCGGCCCCGTTGTCGAGGTGGATGGTTCGCCACTCGTAGGAGATGGCCCTGGGGTCACCTCCGGTGCCGCCTCCACCGGCGGGGAGGGGAAACCACTGACGGTCGACGTGTCCCGACGTGCCCGACACCTCCTCGGTGGTGTTGCCCCACTTCAACATTCCGGTCATGACCATTCCGGTCTGGAAGTACGAGAACGTCTCGGGCTGCGCGAGGCAGGAGAACCGCCCGTTGTAGGTGGAGGCGCCGACGGGTACCGGTGCCCTGGTGGGCGACACCTCCAGTCGAAGCTCCATCGCCCTGTCGGACTGATCGATGCCCGCCAGCGTGACGTCGTACCCGAAGGGCACGGCCACGCCGTCGGCGTCGTGACGTGCGCTCCACCTGGATCGACCGGCGCGGGTGTCGAAGCTCAGGTCCAGATGCCCGGTGGCGGCGGACATCTTGTGGACCGTCCCGGGTTCCATGTTCTGGGGTGGCATGTCGTAGTCGGTGAAGGTCCCGTAGGTGCCCGTGTCGAGGTCGAAGAGAGCCCAGGTGTGAAAGTCGGCGACCAGCGCCCCGCCGGGGCGGTTCTGGTTGAAGATCGTCAGGAATGCGAAGCGCCGACCGGACGTCGTGCCCGTCAATTCGCCTGCCAGGAACCAGGTGTCCGACTGGCAGTGCGGATGGACCCCCTCCGCGGCGGGAAAGGTGAATTCGGGATCGCCGGAGACCAATTCGAACGGGTAGCGCAGAAGCGACGGCACCGCCGCCGTGGCGCGGGAACCACCCGGACTCGACATCTCGGTCACTGCTACCTGCCCTCGTCGACTGCGCGTGACATCAATCTGGCTATTATCACAAAATTACGCTACTACGGTGGATGGCCCGGCGGCCACATCCATTCGGATGTTCAGCCCTGCGGCCGACTCGAGGAAGGCAGACTCGACTCGTGTGGACGGGCAGGCCATGACATCAGCGGCGGAGACCACGACCCACCGTCCCGGCACGGTGTCGCAGATGGTGCGCGCGCGTGCCGACGACGACAACGTCGGGCTAATCTACGGGGACCGCTGCTGGACGTGGCGCGACGTCGTCGCCGAAGCGGCATCGCGCGCCTCCTGGTTGCGCGAGGTGCTGGATCCCAGCCTGCCGCCGCACGTCGGCGTACTTCTGCCCAACGTGCCGGAGTACGTGTTCCAGATGTTCGGGGCCGCCCTCGCGGGGGCGTGCGTCGTCGGAGTGAACGCCACCCGGCGAGGCGCCGAACTCGCCCACGACGTCGCCCACACTTCGTGCCAGTTCGTGATCGCCGACGCGACCTACGGTGAACTCCTCGACGATTCGGTGCGCGTCGAGGAACGACCGTGGGCCGCGCATGCAGGTGCGTCGCTGCCCGACGTCGACCCGCCGACGTCCGCGTTGATGTGCCTGCTGCTGACGTCGGGGTCCACGGCGGCGCCCAAGGCCGCTATGCGCAGCCAGGGCCGGATCGCCGCAGCCGCGGGAATGGGCTTCGGCCCCAAGGACACGCTCTACTGCCCGATGCCGCTGTCTCATGGGAACGCGTTGAGTGCGGCGCTCTTTCCCGCTCTCGCGGGGGGATCGCGATTGCTGCTACGCGACCGGTTCTCCGCGACGGCGTGGCTCGACGACGTCCGTGCCAACGGGGTCACCTTCACCAACACCGTCGGCCGCGCACTCGGATACGTTCTGGCGACGCCGCCGACCCCGCACGACAGGGACCACCGGCTCAAGGTCGTGCTTGCCCCCGAGGCGTCCCCGCGGGACATGGCCGACTTCCACGACCGGTTCGGCGTGACGGTGCTCAGTGGTTACGGCTCCAGCGAGGGCGGCATCGTGCTCGTCCCGTCGCGCAAGCCCGGATCGTTGGGAAGCGCGCCGCCGGGCGCCGACGTCGCCGTCGTCGACGCGTCTGGCGCGGAGTGTGAGACGGCGCACTTCGATGCAGGCGGACGGCTGTGCAATGCCGACCGCGCCATCGGAGAGTTGGTCCGCCGCAATGCCGATGGGTCGTTCGAAGGCTACTGGAACAACCCCGAGGCCGAGTCGGTGCGACGACGCGGTGGGTGGTTCTGGTCCGGTGACCTGGCGTACCGCGACACCGACGACGTGTTCTGGTTCGCCGGCCGGGTGGGGGACTGGTTGCGGGTCGACTCCGAGAACTTCGCGGCGTCGCCCGTCGAGCGGATCGTCGGCCGATACGAACCCGCGGCGGCGGTCGCCGTCGTCGGCGTTCCCGATCCGTTGGCGGGCGATCAGGTGATGGCGGTCCTCGAACTGGCGACCGACCACACCTTCGATCCGAACGGGTTCGCCGAATTCCTCTTGGCGCAGCCCGATCTGGGCACCAAGTGGTCGCCTCGGTTCGTCCGGGTCACGAGCGCCATCCCCGTGCTCGGCAACGGCAAGATCGACAAGCGGCCCCTGCGCCGCGAGGCGTGGCTGTGCGACGACGCGGTTTGGTGGAGGCCACCTGGCGCCGATGCCTACACCCTGATGACGGACGCGGACCGAGGTGCGCTGCGCGCGCAGTTCGCCAACCACGACCGGATGGGCGCCTTCCCGTCCGGCAACCACTGAAGGAGACGCAGTGCCCGTCCACTACGAGCTCGGAAAGCGTTCCGACGCACCGAACGTCGTGCTGATCACGCTCGATCGGCCGGAAGCCAAGAACGCGTGCGACCTCGAGCACTTCCACCAACTCGCACAGGCATGGAAGCGCTTCGGCGAGGACGACGACGCCTGGGTGGCGATCTTCACCGGGGTCGGCCGTTCCTACATGGCGGGAGCCGACCTCAAGACGTACGTGCCCGAGATCACCGCGCTCTCCCAGCAGATCAAGGACGGCACCGCCACCGACGTCGGCGGGTACTCCCTGTCCGACGGTACCGACGCGGTACTGCGCGGCAGCAAGATCTACAAGCCGATCATCGCGGCGGTCAACGGACCATGTGTGGCAGGTGGCATGGAGATGCTCGGCGGGGTCGACATCAGGATCGCCAGCGAACACGCCACCTTCGGTGTGCTCGAGCCGTCGCACGGGCTGTTCGCCGGCGGTGGCACCACCGTGCGGCTCCCCAGGCAGGTGCCGTTCGCGCACGCGATGGAGTTCCTGCTGTGCGCCGACATCGTGGACGCGCGGAAGGCGGCAGACATGGGCCTGTTGAACGCCGTGGTCCCCGAGGACGAGCTGCTGGACACGGCCTTCGCCTACGCCGCGCGAATCACCAAGAACGCACCGCTGGCGGTCCAGGCCACCAAACGCAGTGTGCTGGAAGGTCTCAAGGTCGACATGCGCGAGGCGTACCGCAACGAGTCGCGCATCTCTCGGGAGGTCTTCGCCACCGAGGACGCCAAGGAGGGCCCGCGCGCGTTCGCCGAGAAGCGCAAACCGCAATGGTCGGGCCGCTAGCTGTACTCGGCAGGGACGTTGTTGACGGTTTCGCTGTAAAGGGGGAGGACCTCCGGGCTTAGTGGAGATGTCTGACGTCTCTACCGACCAGGAGGTCCTCATGTCCCACGCTAATGCCCGTT
>JAOPUT010000206.1 GCA_025963385.1 Mycobacterium sp. | reverse complement strand
CCGTCGCGCCCAATATGGCAGCGTCGATACGCGGGTCGCGCGGGCGCCCGACGGTCGGGGTCTTGTCAACGTCAGCCGCGTCTGCTTTCATAACGCTACTCACCGTATCGTAATTGCTCGGAAGGGTGAACCGTGGCCAACGAACCGGCTGTCGAAGACGTCAGCCGCCTCCAGCACTCCTCCCGCGACGTCACCACGCTGCCCTCGGTGATGTCGCAGTGGCTCGCTACGGTCATGCCGGGCGGCACCGCACCCGAGGTCACCGTCGAGAGCGGCGTCGACGCGAACGGGATGTCCTCGGAGACGATCATCCTGACCGGGAAGTGGGCGCAGGACGGCAGGCCCGTTGAGCAGAAGTGGGTGGCCCGCGTGGCGCCCAGCGCCGCGGACGTCCCGGTGTTCCCGACCTACCGACTGGACCACCAGTTCGACGTGATCCGGCTCGTCGGTGAGCTGACCGACGTGCCGGTCCCCCGCGTGCGGTGGATGGAGAACTCGGGCGACGTGCTCGGCACACCGTTCTTCCTGATGGATCACGTCGATGGCATCGTGCCGCCCGACGTGATGCCCTACACGTTCGGCGGCAACTGGTTCGCCGACGCGCCGGCCGAGAAGCGGCGCGAACTGCAGGACTCCACCGTCGAGGTGCTGGCCAAGTTGCACTCGATTCCCAACGCCCAGAAGACCTTTGGCTTCCTGTCCGAGATCGATCCACCTGGTGACACCCCGCTGCGCCGTCACTTCGGCTGGCTCAAGGACTGGTACGAGTTCGCGGTGCCCGACATCGGCCGGTCGGTCCTCGTCGAACGCGCGCTGGCGTGGCTCGAGGAAAACTTCCCCGACGACGTCGCGGCCACGACGCCGGTGCTGGCGTGGGGCGACTCGCGGATCGGCAACGTGCTGTACGAAGACTTCCGCCCCGTCGCGGTGCTCGACTGGGAGATGGCCACCGTGGGTCCGCGAGAGTTGGATGTCGCGTGGATCGTGTTCGCGCACATGGTCTTCCAGGAACTCGCCGGCCTCGCAGGTCTGCCAGGCCTGCCCGACGTGATGCGCGAGGAGGACGTCCGCGCGACGTACGAGGAGTTGGCTGGGGCCGCCCTCGGCGACCTGAACTGGTTCTACGTGTACTCCGGGGTGATCTGGTGCTGCGTGTTCATGCGCACCACGGCCCGCCGGGTGCGGTTCGGTGAGATGGAGCAGCCAGACGACGTGGAGTCGGTGTTCTATCACGCCTCGCTGCTGCGCCGCCTGATCGATCCGGAGCTGGGGGTCCCCCCGCTTGCGGGGGAAAGCGAAGCGACCCGGGAATTTGAAGGAGAGAACTGATGCTCGGACCCATGGATGAGTTCCCCGTCCACCAGATTCCCCAGCCCATCGCGTGGCCGGGATCCTCGGATCGCAACTTCTACGACCGCTCCTATTTCAACGCCCACGACCGCACCGGTGACGTCTTCCTGATCACGGGTCTCGGGTACTACCCCAATCTCGGCGTCAAGGATGCCTTCATGCTGGTCCGGCGCGGCGACGTGCAGACCGCGGTGCACCTGTCCGACGGCATCGATCAGGATCGGCTCAACCAGCACGTACTCGGCTACCGCATCGAGGTTCACGAGCCACTGCAGAAGCTGCGGATCGTGCTCGCCGAGACCGAGGGCATTGCCGCGGACCTCACCTGGAACGGCCTGTTCGACGTCGTTCAGGAGCAGCGCCACGTCCTGCGCGCGGGCACCCGGGTGACCCTCGATGCGCAGCGGTTCGCCCAACTCGGTTCATGGAGTGGACATCTCGCCATCGACGGTGAGGAGATCACGGTCGACCCGTCGGTGTGGATCGGCTCGCGGGACCGGTCGTGGGGCATCCGCCCGATCGGCGAGGCCGAACCCGCTGGGCGTCCGGCCGATCCGCCGTTCGAAGGCATGTGGTGGCTGTACGTGCCGATGGCGTTCGACGCCTTCTCGATCGTCATCATCATCCAGGAGGACCCCACCGGTTTCCGCTCACTCAACGACTGCACCCGGATCTGGAAGGACGGCCGGATCGAGCAGCTGGGCTGGCCGCGCGTCAAGATTCACTACACCCCGGGCACCAGGATTCCGACCGGCGCCACCATCGACGCCACCGCGCTCGACGGCTCACCGGTGCACTTTCAGGTGGAGTCCAAACTGCCGATGCCGATTCACGTCGGCGGCGGCTACGGCGGCGACTCGGACTGGATCCACGGGATGTGGAAGGGCGAGAAGTTCACCGAGCGACTGACGTACGACATGACCGACCCGGCCATCATCGGGCGGGCGGGCTTCGGCGTCATCGACCACGTCGGCCGGGCGCTGTGCACCGAGGGCAACGCCGCACCGGTCGAGGGCTGGGGCCTGTTCGAGCACGGCGCGCTGGGCCGCCACGACCCGTCGGGGTTCAAGGACTGGCTGACGGTCGCGGAGTAACGCGGGCCAGGCACGAAGAAGGGGCACCCGTTTCCGGGTGCCCCTTCTAATCGTCTCGGGTCAGCGGCCGTTGCCGACGGTCGAGGTGACCGTGCCGACGGTGGCGTGCTGCTGGATGTCGCTGACCCACTGGTGATGGTCGATGTCCGCGCTCGCCGGGGCGGCCAGGCCGAACAGTGCGGCGGCGAATCCAGTGGCGACGACGCTGGCGATTCCGAACTTCTTCATGATGTTCCCTCCTCGTGGGCGATTGCATCCGCCCTTCTGGGAGGTGTAACGGAGCAGGTCAGAGCTTTAATTCCGGTGGCAGAGATTGAACGGCGGTTGGCAGCAATTGATGGTGACGGCCATCACCGCGCGAGACTGCCCCTCTAGGCTGTGCGGGTGGCACTCGTACTGGGACCGGTTCTGCGCCACGTGGGCGACACCACCGCCATGGTCTGGGTTCAGACCGACTCCGCTGCCGTCGTCGAGGTGCTCGGCTGCACGGCGCCCACCTTCGAGGTGCAGGGCTTCCACTACGCGCTCGTCCCGGTGCAGGGCCTGACGCCGGACTCGGCGACCGAGTACCGGGTCCACGTCGACGGTGAGCTGGTGTGGCCCGAACCGGATTCGCCCTTTCCGCCCAGCGTCATCCGGACGCGCGGGAAGAGTACGGCCGAGCACCTGCGGGTGATCTTCGGGTCCTGCCGCTATCCGAAGACCGGCGACGCCAAGCTCGATGCCAAACTCGGCCTCGATGCGCTCGACTCCTATTCGGGCCGACTGACCACCACACCGGTCGATGAGTGGCCCGACGCGATGGTTCTGCTGGGCGACCAGGTCTACGCCGATGAGCTGACCCCGGATGCGCGTCGGCATCTGGCGGGCCGCCGTGCCGTCGGACAACGCCCCGCAGACGAAGTGGTCACCTTCGCCGAGTACCAAGGCCTCTACCGGCACACCTGGGGCGACCCCGAGATCCGGTGGATCCTGTCCACGCTGCCGTCGGCGATGATCTTCGACGACCACGACATCAGGGACGACTGGAACACGTCCGCGGCGTGGCGCAGGGAGGTCAACCAAAAGCCTTGGTGGCGCGACCGGATTCAAGCCGGGCTCGCCTCGTACTGGGTGTACCAGCACCTTGGCAACCTCAGCCCCGACGAACTCACCAGCGATCCCGACTACAAGGCCGTGCTGGCCGCGAGCGGAGACACGTGGCCACAGCTGGCCGAACTGGCAGACCGGGCCGACACCGAAGTGGACGATGACAAGGGGTTGCGGTTCAGCTACCGCTGGGATCTGGGTCGCAGCAGGCTGGTGATGGTCGACTCCCGCAACGCTCGGATACTGGACTCGGGTGACCGCAAGATGTTGGGAGAACGTGAGTTCAGCTGGCTGGAGGATCAGGTCAACGACGGTATCGACGAGCTCGACCACCTGCTGCTCGGTACGTCGTTGCCGTGGTTGCTTCCTCCGGTGATCGGCGACGTGCAGTCCGCCAACGAGATCGCGGCCGCGCGCCGGGGCTGGAGGGGACGCCTCGCCGAAAAGGTACGCCAAGCAGGCGATCTCGAACACTGGGCGGCCTTCGCGACGTCGTTCACGAGGCTCACCGATCTGATCGTGGGTGCCGCATCCCGCGAGTCGGGCGGACCGGCCACCATCTCGGTGTTGTCCGGGGACGTGCATCACAGCTATGCCGCACGGGCGGCGCTCCCCCACCCCGCTGCGACGCCGGTGCATCAGCTGGTGTGCTCGCCCGTCCACAACTACGCGCCCGGGTTCGTCAAGCCCGTCTTCCGGCTCGCCTGGTCGCGGCGACTGGGCCGCCTCACCCGGCGCTACGCCCTTCGGCAGGGGGCGCCGCCGCTGCCGATCACGTGGCAGAACCTCAGCGGGCCGCTGTTCGGGAACACCATCGCCACGCTGCACGCCACGGGCCGTCACGCCAGGGTGGTCTTCGAGCAGCCACGCGCAGACGGCGAGTTGGCCGAGGTCGCCAGCATCACGCTGACCGACTGACCGCCAGCGTGCGCAAAGTGCGATATTTCGTCGCGTGTCGCCGTGCAGACACGCACGCTCGCGGGAAGGGGCTGGTGGTCTAGGCGGTCTGGGGCTGCTCGGTCTTCTTGGCGGCCGCGGGGGCGCGGCCGAAGACCATCGATTCCTCAATGCGGTCGAACCGGTGATCGATCAGATCGAGCACGTAGTTGTGCCGCACGTTCCACGGCCGGTGGATACCCGACTTGGGCAGCGCATGCGGCGCCCGCTGAATGTAGCCGGCCTGCAGGTCGAAGGTGGGCTTCTCCTGCATCGGCACGCCCCCCAGATGTGGATAGGCGTGGGTGTAGCCGTGAGAATCCATGTACGCCAACAGCTTCGCCACCGCACGTGCGGTCATGTCGGCACGCAGCGTCCACGACGCGTTGGTGTACCCGATGCACCACGCCATGTTCGGCA
>JAOPUT010000190.1 GCA_025963385.1 Mycobacterium sp. | reverse complement strand
CCTCGCCAATCTGGTCACCACCGTCACGGCCGAGGATGACCACTGGTTGGTCACGGGTGCGAAATACTATGCGACGGGCAGTCTGTACGCGGATTGGCTCGACGTGCTCGGCCGCGGGGACGACGGTCAGTTGCTCACCGCACTGGTCCGCTCCGACGATCCCGGCGTCACCCTGGTGGACGACTGGCGTGGCTTCGGGCAACGCACCACCGCCAGCGGAACCGCGCGGTATGAGCGCGTGCGTGCCGAGCGCGGCGACGTGTTTCCCGCCGCCGAGAGGTTCGGCTACCAGTCACACTTCTATCAGATCGCGATGCTCTCGGTGCTTACCGGAATCACCAGGGCCGCACTGCGAGACGGCTCTGCCGCGCTGACGGCGCGCAAGCGCAACTATCCGCAGGGCCTTTCCGAGGTGCCCAGCGAGGACGCTCAGCTGCTGCAGGTGATCGGCGAGGTGTCCGCGGATGCCTTCGGCGCCGAGGCGGCCCTGTCGCAGGCCGCCCGCGGGCTGGATCGCGTCGTCGCGGGCCGGTTGACGGCCGATGACGGCGGAGGTAGGCAGCGCCTGATCGACGCCGACGTCGCGGTGACCCAGGCGCAACTGGTGATCATCGCCGCCGCGCTGCATGCGACGACCACCATCTTCGACGCGCTCGGCGCCTCCGGGGTGTCGGAAGAGCTTGCGCTGGACCGTCATTGGCGCAATGCCAGGACCCTGGCCTCGCACAACCCGCGGGTCTACAAGGCACGCATCCTCGGTGACTGGTTGATCAACGGCAAGGATCCGATGCCGGATCTCGCGACGCGCGGGCGGGGTGGCCAGGGCAACTGACGAGGCCCTACATCGGGGCGTTGGCAGGCTGGAACACGCCGGTGCTGTCCGCCTCCTCCTCCGCGCGGATCACGTGCACGACGGCGTTGATGAGCGCCAGGTGGGTGAACGCCTGCGGGAAGTTGCCAAGGTGCCGTCCGGTGCGCGGCTCGATCTCCTCGGCGTACAGATGCAGTGAACTGGCGAACGACAACAGTCGCTCGCACAGATGCTTGGCCCTGCTGATCTCACCGATCTCGACGAGCGCCGACACCAACCAGAACGAACAGATGGTGAACGAGCCTTCTTCACCGGACAGGCCGTCGTCGGTCTCCTCGGTGCGGTACCGCAGCACGAGGCCGTCCTCGGTCAGCTCGTCGGCGATGGCCAGCACCGTCGCCCGGACGCGCGGATCGTCGGACGGTAGGAAGCGGGTCAACGGCACCAGCAGAAGTGACGCGTCCAGAGCCGGGTCGCCGTAGCGCTGGGTCAGCGCGCCGCGGTGGTCGACGCCGTGGGCGAGGATGTCGGCCTTGATCTCTTCGGCGATCGCGCGCCACTGCTGCGCATAGCTCTTCTCGCCCTGCAGATCCGCCAGTTTCGCGCCGCGGTCGAGTGCCACCCAGCACATCACCTTGCTTGAGGTGAAGTGCTGCGGCTCCCCGCGCACCTCCCAGATGCCGCGATCTGGCTCGCGCCAGTGCTTGATGGCCTCTTCGACCTGGAGCTTGAGCACGGGCCACAGCGTCTCGGGGATCTGCTCGCGCGACTTGGCGTGCAGGTACACCGAATCCAGCATCGAACCCCAGATGTCGTGCTGCATCTGGTCGTATGCCCCGTTGCCGATGCGGACCGGACGGGAGTTGTCATAGCCCGAGAGGTGGTGCAGCTCGTCCTCGACGAGGCTGCGCTCACCGCCGACGCCGTACATCACCTGAAGCGGATGGCGCTCACCGTTGTTCGCGCCGGAGACGTCGGCGATGAACGAGAAGAAGTCGTCGGCCTCGCGGTCCAGCCCCAGGGTGTACAGGCCCCACAGCGCAAACGTGGAATCCCGGATCCACGAGTAGCGGTAGTCCCAATTGCGTTCACCCTGAGGCGTTTCCGGTAGCGAGGTGGTGCTCGCCGCCAACAGTGCGCCGGTCGGGGAGTAGGTCAGACCCTTCAGCGTCAGTGCGCTGCGCTGTAGATACGAGCGCCAGGGGTGGTCGGGGAAGTCGCCGATGTTGATCCACTGTCGCCACGACTCGCTGGTCTTCCACATCTTGTCGGAAGCCTCTTCGAAGGTCTGCGGCGCCGGGTGTCCGGACCAGCTCAGCGCGACGAAGACGTTGTCACCCTCGGTTAGCCGGGTCCTGGCCCGCGCCTCGTGCCCCTCGAGACCGATCCGGAGATTGGTGGTCAACCGCAGGGTCGGGTGCGCGTCGGGGTTCTTGCTGGCGCGGGCGATCGCCTCGCCGTAGGCGTGGGCCGAGTACTCCCAGATCGCCGGCTCCCGATGATAGTCGAAGGCCGGCTCGCAGCTCATCACCAGTTCGACCACGCCGCTGACGCAGCGGACGGTGCGCAGCAGGATGTGCTCGGCATCCCAGTCCATCGGGGTCCGGCGGTGCGTCCGCGACCGGGTGTCCAGGTCGTGCCACGGCCCCATCACGAGCGCGTCGCGCACGATCAGCCAGCCGGTATGGGTTTGCCAGGTGGTCTCCATGATCAGTGAGCCGGGCAGATAGCGGCGCGCCGACGGCACCGTCACCCCGTAGGGCCCGAGGCGGAAGTGGCCTGCGCCCCTGTCCAGGATGGCGCCGAAGACACTCGGCGAGTCCGGCCGCGGCACGCAGAGCCACTCGACGGACCCCGCCGACGAGATCAGGCAGGTGTTCTCGCAGTCCGAGAGGAAGCCATAGTCCGCGATCGGGGGGAACGGGTTCCGCAGCGGGCCGCCCGACGCGTAGGGGACCGGGGCGGTCACGGTGTACGGCGCCTCCGGCACGCGCTCGCCGTTGCTGGTCTCGTCGTCGGGCTCGGTGTGCTGCAGAACCATCCCGACATCATCGGCTCCCCGGGTACCCGTCGTCTACTCGTGGGCGGAGTTTCCCACCGTCGGTGTGCGGCGCAGGCGGCCCGTGCTCGTAAGGTGGAACCGATGAGCGGCATCCTGAATTGGTGGGACGGCGTCGAACTCTGGCTGTCCGGTCTCGGGTTCGTCGCGCAAACGGTGGTGGTGATGCCGGTCGTGCTGTTGCTCGCCTACGCCGTGGCCGTGGTGCTCGACGGGGCGCTGGGCAACGGAATCCGGATGATCCAGCGGGCCAGGCACACCGACGAGGATCCGTCGTGACCGGAATGCCGCGCTCACGGGTGACATTGGTGCTGGTCGCGCTGGTGGTGCTGGTCGTCGTAATGTGGCTTTTCGCCCATTGATGCGCGTTTTCGTAGGTCTGTTACGCTTCGCGGCATGCAAGCAGTGTCCGGCAGTAATGGGAGCCATGTCCTGGCCCTCATTGCCGTGGGTCCATGCGCTGTTGCAGACGTCCACTGTTGTCGCTGACCCCAACCCGTTCCGTGGTTCGGTGTCGGTGATGGTTGCGGTGTGACGACGACCTGATCTCTCCCCTTTCCGTCGTTACGGGTCCCTCTCCAGAAGTCACCCGCAAGGAAAGGCCAGCAATGCCAATCTCGAAGCTCACTTCGATCAAATCCTGGACCTCGGTCGGCGTCCTCGCCGTCACGGCGGCCATGCTCGCCGCCTGTGGGGGCGGCGGCTCGAGCGACGTCGCCGGCGGTGGCGATCAGCCGAAGGCCGAGACCACCCTGACCCTGGTCGCGTACGCCGTGCCGGAACCCGGCTGGAGCAAGATCATCCCGGCCTTCGCGGCCACCCCGGAAGGCAAGGGTGTCGCGGTCACGACGTCGTACGGCGCTTCGGGCGATCAGTCGCGCGGCGTCGTCGACGGCAAGCCCGCCGACATCGTCAACTTCTCCGTGGAGCCGGACGTCACGCGACTGGTCAAGGCAGACAAGGTCGCCAAGGACTGGAACACCGACGCGACCAAGGGCATCCCGTTCGGCTCGGTGGTGACTCTCGTTGTGCGCAAGGGCAACCCGAAGAACATCCACGACTGGAACGACCTGCTGCAGCCGGGTCTCGAAGTGGTCAGCCCCAGCCCGCTGAGCTCGGGCTCGGCGAAGTGGAACCTGTTGGCGCCATACGCCGCCGAGAGCGACGGCGGCAAGAACCCGCAGGCCGGGTTGGACTTCGTCAGCAAGCTCGTCAGCGAGCACATCAAGACACGGCCCGGCTCGGGCCGGGAAGCGACCGACGTCTTCCTGCAGGGCACCGGTGACGTCCTGATCAGCTACGAGAACGAGGCGATCAACACCGAGCGGGCCGGCAAGCCGGTTGAGCACATCACCCCGCCGCAGACCTTCAAGATCGACAACCCGGTGGCCGTGGTGAGTACCAGCCCCCATCTCGAGCAGGCCACCGCGCTGAAGAATTTCCTCTTCACCCCCGAAGGGCAGAAGCTGTGGGCCGAGGCGGGCTTCCGGCCGGTCGATCCCAAGGTGGCGCAGGACTTCGCCAACGACTTCCCCACGCCGCAGAAGCTGTGGACCATCGATGACCTCGGTGGCTGGAGCAAGGTCGATCCGGAGCTGTTCGACAAGGAGAACGGCACCATCACGAAGATCTACAAGCAGGCCACTGGATGACAGCTGTGATCGATCCCGGAGCCGGCGGGCCCGACGTCACCGAAAAAGGTGACTCGGGCCGGCCGTCCGGTCTTTTCCGCCAGCGCTACGGCAGCACCTCGCTACGCGTGGGCGCCGCGACGCTGTGGCTGTCCGTCATCGTGCTGCTGCCGCTGGCCGCGATCCTGTGGCAGGCCGCCGGCGGCGGCTGGGGCACGTTTTGGTCGGCAATCTCGTCCAACGCCGCGATGCAGTCCTACCGCGTGACGCTGACGGTCTCGATCGGCGTGACGGTGATCAACGTGATCTTCGGGCTGCTGGTCGCCTGGGTGCTGACCCGGGACGATTTTCCCGGTAAACGACTGGTCGACGCCGTCATCGACCTGCCGTTTGCCTTGCCCACCATCGTCGCGAGCCTGGTGATGCTGGCGCTGTACGGCCCCAACAGCCCCATCGATCTGCATCTGCAGCACACCGAATGGGGTATCGCGGTGGCACTGCTCTTCGTGACGTTGCCGTTCGTGGTGCGTTCGGTGCAGCCGGTGCTGCTCGAGCTGGACCGTGAGGTGGAGGAGGCCGCCGCCTCGTTGGGGGCCAACAACTACGTCATCTTCACGAAGGTCGTGTTGCCCGCGTTGCTGCCGTCGCTGCTGTCCGGAGCCGGGCTGGCGTTCTCGCGGGCGATCGGCGAATTCGGATCGGTGGTGCTGATCGGTGGCGCGGTCCCAGGTAAGACCGAAGTCTCCTCGCAATGGATCCGGACCCTGATCGAGAACGACGACCGGACGGGTGCGGCCGCCATTTCCATTGTGCTGCTGGTCGTTTCGTTCGCCGTTCTGTTCGTCCTCCGAGCCGTCGGCTCACGGGCGGCC
>JAOPUT010000165.1 GCA_025963385.1 Mycobacterium sp. | reverse complement strand
CCCGCGACATCCAGGATCACAACCTGACTGTGGAAACGGCACATAACAGCAGCTAGATAGCTATTTACTGTCTCTTACTCTGCAACGTTGGTAGGGACAGAAGTGCCTGCTCGTAGACACGTTCGGACTCGTTAGCGTTGCGCTAAGGTTGCAAACATGGCGACACAGAAGACAGCCAGGAGACGCACATTCGGGACCCTACGCACTATGCGCAACGGACGGATTCAAGCGAGCTACGTCTATGACGACGGACTGCGCTACTACGCCACTCACACCTACGACAACCGCACTGACGCCGAGGGTTGGCTTTCGAATGAACGCAAGCTGATTGAGCTAGGGGAGTGGTCGCCACCTGAGTCCCGCGCAGCCCTGAAGGCCGTCGTTGGTGTCACGCTGCGGGAGTACGCGAAGCAGTGGATGGAGCACAGGGACCTGACGCCGAAGACACGCTCCCTGTACAACCGTCTTCTCGACAGCCGGATACTGCCCGACCTTGGCGACGAGATTCTGAGGGCTGTCACCCCGGCTCGGGTGCGGGCATGGTGGGTGGGTCTGGGGAAGGAAACTCCGACGAGCAACACGCACGCCTACCAACTACTCAAGGCCATCTACAACACAGCCGTTGAGGACAAGTTGGTGACGGAGAACCCGTGCCAGATAAAGGCCGCAGGGAAGCCACCTAAGGCGCGTGACGTGAAGCCGTTAACCCCGGCGGAGTTGGTGAAGGTCGCAGAGTCGGCACCGGAGGCTTACCGGGTCGCTGTGCCCGTGGCCGCATGGTGTGGTCTGCGGTTCGGTGAACTGATCGAACTTCGGCGCAAGGACATTCAGACCGAAGGCGACAGAATCACGCTGCGTGTCCGCAGGGCCGCGACGAGGGTTGACAACAAGTTGGTTGTGGGACCGCCGAAGACGGATGCCGGTATCCGTGACGTGACCGTACCGCCGCACGTGGCCAAACAACTGCGGGAGCACTTACAGAAGCGCACGGGCAGGGGACCTGAGGCGTTCGTATTCACCACTACGCGGGGTCAGCGGTTGTCCACGACAGCGTTCACGAAGGCGGTTAAGAACGGGTTCGCGGCGGTCGGTAAGCCAGACATGAGGGTCCACGATTTGCGGCACGTGGGTGCGACTCTGGCAGCGCAGGCGGGTGCGACGACGAAAGAGTTGATGAGCCGATTGGGGCATACCACGCCCGGGATGGCTATGCGGTATCAGATCGCGGCCCAGGAGCGCGACGCCAAGATCGCTGAGGCTATGTCAAAGCTTGCAACTCAGTAGTTCCCGATTGGTTGGGCCAACGCGAGGAGCGATTCACGATCGACGCGGATTAGACGCGGCCCGACGCGCTTGGCTTTTAGTTGACCGCTAGCGATGTACCTGCGAATCGTCTTCTGGCTGACGTTGAGGAAGTCGGCTGACTGCTGAATCGTCGGGTTAGCGGACAGGGTTGCTGGTGCCACGGCAGACTCCTTTGTTCGTGAGCGTGGTCATTGGTGACACCTCCTGTCGGCTGTTCCTTAATATGTCTATCAGACGGCTTCCACGCTTCTCGGCGTGTCGAAATCTCTTGTGAAGAAACAGATTTTCGAGTCATCGACCTTCCGCCTGAGCCGGTATAACCGTCGCATCCTTTCCGCTTTAACCGGAAGTCGTTTCCGTCAGAACCGGAAAAATGTCGCACCGAAAGCGCTCTGACCAGGGCTTTCTCGCACTTCCCTTTATTAGGACTGTTTGATGCAGTGAACCCCGGCACGCTGCGATCGGCAGCACCCGCTCCGTCAGTCCCGCAACGTGTGGGGCGACGCGTGGTAGACCCGAACGTCACGTTGGCATGGCGGGAGTTATTGCCGGGACAAGGGAAATCGAGCACGACCGGAGTCAAGGTGCCAAGCTGAAACCCGACGATCTGTCCGTCCTAGTTTTCGCCGAAGGCGTGACACCTACTGTCAGCAGGCGGTCGGATGTCAAGCGAGACCAGTACTCGATGTGTTGTGTGACGGCCCGACGTATCGGACACTGCTGATAAGATGGTCGATAGGAACAGCAAACGTTGTATCTGTTACCCCGGCTCCCCTATCACGGATGGTAGTCAACCACACTTACCGCTGAGGTCCAGCCATGCCCGAAGACGAACGCTACGCCGCCGATGCATCGGAATACATTGGGGTGTCAGTACCTACGTTAACGACTTGGCGCAGTCGCGAGCTAGGACCGCTCTTGTGGAAGGGCCCGAACGGTCGCGTGCGGTACACGAAAAATGAACTAGACCGGTACCTGGTCAACCTTAAAGCAGCAACCATGCGCGGTGGCCAGTGAGCGAATATGTCAATCACTACGCCTACCACTACCAGTCCGCGTGGCGTGAACGTGCGCACGACACCAAAGCCCCAAACCCGTTGTGGTTCCGCATCATGTGTCTTGCCTACGGGTCACACCGAAGGAATGGGCACGCATCGTTCGGACCGGGTGAGATCGCCCGGCAGCTCGGCGTCGAATCGAACCGTGTTTCGGAAGCAATCGCAGCCGCCAAGGCCCGCGGGCTGATCGACGCGAAGTCCAACTCACGCTGTCTCATCGTTCCGGCTCATGCGATCACCCACGGGCCGGGCGTGCCAACCGAACCTTGCGGTTACTGCGAAGGAAAGCGAAACGGTCGCAGGAAGCCGCAGATTCGCCGTCAAAGCCCCACCCGTCCACTGACTCCGGCAGTCGCAGAACGTCCCGTAGAGACTTCCTCAGCTAGCAACGTGATGCCCTTAAACCCAGCCCCGACAACAAAACCCGAACTCGACTGCGTCGGATGCAAGACGTTCACCCGCGATGGATGCAATGTGCACGGTGCGCACTGGCAGAAGCTAGGCGAACCCGTACCCGCATAAGGAGATGACATGCCAGCCGTGAAGACACGTGTCACGTGCCCGCATTGCGGACGCGCGATCGCCCTGCGCAATGATGGTGCGATCTGGGGGCATGGACCACACCACCGACGATGCCCAGGGTCAGGTCTTAAGTCACCGAACGGCACTCTTACCAAACGCCAAATCGAATTCCTGCAAACCTGTTTGAGCAACGGTGACGCACTACCCGTCGCACGATTCTTTGGTAGCCCGTACCCGCAGCCCGACCTCTGTGGACTTGAGCTAGAACAGGTTATCGACGCCATGCAGACGCACGCGCGCAGGTGGATTCAGCAGACCGTACTCGGATACCACCAGTCGATTGCACAGTAGCCGTGAAAGGACCCCTTGACACACACGCCAAGTGGGCACTCAACATCGGTTAAGGCAGCTAGGCCGTAGTCGCGTTTGACGAGCACATTTGCCAGCACCGGCTGCCAACCAAGTTACTCACCTCCTCGAGATTTGATCGCGCGCAAAGACGATCTCCCTATGAAAGTGCTAAATCTAACCAGGTCACGGCAGGCAGGGAGACTTTGAAACTCGATTCTTCGTTTAGGGGGATGCGGCGAAGTAGCGAGAGGGTCCGCGGATTCCACAGTAGGGGTACGCCCCCTGGCATCGAGGTCTGCCGTTGGTAGCGGCGCTCACTACGGCCTAGTGCCGGGCATCGAACAAGACCCCGCTGCGGCGTGGAGTGGGCAGAAGCGGTTAAGCCGCAAACGAAGGGTGACCATGGACTTTCTCGCGTTGTCTCAGAACTAAAGATTTGCGACGGTCACATCGAGGCCGACTGTCTCCCAAATAGCTCCAGGCCGAATTGTCTCAAAAGGCACCCCAAAACGCCTTTCTCATATTGACGTGTTCTGATACTTCTGAGACGATGTGCTATGGCTATCGACCCCATGCCCGCTGTCATCGGAACCCAACTCGGCTACGCCCGTGTCAGCACTGCCCACCAGTCTCTCGACCAGCAGGTAGACGCACTCACCGAAGCGGGTGTTGATCGTGCCCGCGTTTACAGCGACAAGCTGTCCGGAACGTCCACGCGTCATGAGCGTCGCGGACTCGCCGCGCTGCTCGACTACGCACGCGAAGGCGACGCCATAGTGGTTGCGGGAATTGATCGGCTGGGGCGTAACGCCGCCGAAGTGATGACAACTATCCGCGACCTTGGTGAGCGCGGGATCGTGCTGCGGTCTCTACGAGAAGGCATCGACACGTCAAACGCCTCGGGGCGCATGGTGGCCGGTGTTCTCGCTAGTCTTGCGGAGCTGGAGCTAGAACTCGGCAAGGAACGCCGAGCCGCAGCGCGGGATGCTCGACGCGCACGCGGTCAGTCAATTGGTCGCCCGAAGGCGCTTAATTCGTCCAAAACCGCGCTGGCGCAACGCATGCACGCCAGCGGTGAGAGCGCGAGCACCATTGCGAGCGCGCTGGGCGTGAGCCGAGCGACTGTTTATCGAGTCCTCGCTGCCGAACCTACCGCTGCGGAAGCATCGGGCTAGCGGACCTTCCCCGATGAGCGGGTGAAGGTTCTTTGGCCCACCTTGATCACCACATCTGGCATTTCTCGAAGACCCCGCTGAGAGGTCGGCTCGACGTTCCCTTTCATCAATCGTCAGGGATAGCCCGTAAGGGGTCCCTTCTCCACCCCCGTGACTTGTTGCTTGCAATGAACTTGGCACGCATCTCCCGCCACTTCGTGACTTGCTCGTCAGCGTTGCGCTTCGCATGTATCAACGAGTGTCGCTGGGAGTTTGTAGACTTCGCGACGATGATAAGGGTTACAAATTCTTCTATCTGCCGAATCTGGGTTGCTGTCAGAGCGTCTAGAAGGTATGAGATCCGCACTAACTTCAACATCAGGACAGTTAGTTCTGAGCTAAGCGGCTCATTTTTCGCCAGGTTGACAAAGTAGCTAGGCCAGGTGGTAAATCCACAGCCCCAGGCCAGGATGGTGCCCATCACCCGGGGTTCGAGGTCATCCTGACCTAGCGCCTCCTCAATACACGCCTTTAAGGGCAGTTCAAGTTTCCGCGAGGCGAGCGAGTGATTCATTTCCTGCGTCGCCATCAACAATGGGAAGTCGGCCGCCATAAATTCTTCGAAGGCATCCCTCTTTGACTCTTTGACGCCTACTAGTTCTCCAAGCGCCTTAACCATTTCCGTGACTAAATCCCTGAGGCCTGCATCGGTCTCTAGCAGGTACACGTATTCCGCCCATAGCCGTAGTGCGGCGGTGAGGGTGGTTACTTTCAACGCGGAGTCGCGCACCAGCTCGGAATCGCGAAGCACCTGTGACACAAGGTTAAGTAGCACTGCTGCGCGGTAGGCTTCGGGTGCCGACTCAATATCTTCCGTGGGAAAGGGTTCGGCGCTTATATATGTGCCCCTGTGTTCGACCATGTACAACAGGTGTTGCTCGTCTTCCTCCCGTATCTTGGCCGTTTTAAGGACGATGCGTCCACCTGCGCCTACTGCATCTTTACCGACGTAAGCCGATTTAACGACGCTATCATCGTCATCATCGTCATCATCGTTCTCTTCCTCTTCCTCGGCCTCTTCCTCGGCCTCGGCCTCGGCCTCGGCCTCGTCGACGAAGTTCCGACGAAATGAGGTTCCATCGTCAGCATTCTCGATCAGTGCAGAAAGAAGCGGAGTCCGGGAATTTGTTTCGCCGTTCGAACGAAAAAGCGTCGACCTAACCACGCTTTTGCTGCCCTGATCGATAAGATCTGCTACCTTGCTTAACAGGACGGGATCATTACGCACCAACGCTGCATAGTGCGTGAGAACCGGCGCATATATCAGCGGTTTCGTGAGTAGAAAGTCACGGAAGCCTATATCTTCGGCAGCACGTTTAGCTGCAAAAAGATAGAGATAACTAGTCTGAGCAAAGCTGACCATTTTCGCATCACTTACATGGCTACGGAGTATGTGCCGTGATTTCAAATTCTCCAGAACGGCTGACGGACTTTCATTCCAACCCCAGGCTGAGAAAAGCTCTTCGAAATACTTCACGACGTCGGTTTCGCTCAACGCCGATGCTAGTTTGACACAGTAATGCTCTGCGAGGGCCGCAAGAATCGCTTCTCTCTCTCGCGCGTCAATCGATACACGTGAATCCTCAAGTAAGTCACCTCGGCCCAGCAGTGAGTCGACGAATAAGTCGAGCAAACTTGTGGATGAGATGGACTTGATCGTGAGGGTTGTGTGGGCGAAAATGTTCAAGAGCAGGGCTACCGTGAGAGGCGTGCGTGACAGGGACTCGGCTTCAATCGTGGAATAAACTTTCGCCGCCATCTTGGGAGCACGTTCGGGGCCGACTGCCAGCTTGGCTAGCTCTAAAGTGTCATTCTTCGTTACTTGACCGAGGTATCGGATTCTCGGCTCGAGGTCAGACTCCCGCATCGACTCCAACAGCTTGCTATGGTGATTAGTCTTACACCCGATGTAGCACACTGAGATCCAGTTACTCTTCAGCTCATTCAAGAGCCCATTTAGCCGAGGTGATGTTCCCGGCACGTTATCGACGGCCAGCGCAATATTGTTTAAGGGTTGAGCCGGAGCTACGGGCGAATTATCTCCAAGCTGCCGGCGCACCAGTCGCTCGAGTGATTTCGAACCTGAGGTCAGAGAAGTGAAATCCACCAACACGGGGACGAGATCCTCGTTCGTGCCGCTCAGCTGCAGCAGCAGCCACTCGAGTCCGCCAGTGAGGCCACTTGTCTCATCTCCGACAAGCATCAGGAGCGAACGGTCCTCGGTCTCTTCGACTGGATTGCAGCGGATGGTCTGGCCGGGCTTGAATTCATCGAGGCTGGCGATGATGTCTTCGTGGGGCGCGGGAAGCAGGATGGGTGGAATTAAAAGGTCTTGCACCGACGTACTAGCTGTCCGCGCGTAATCATTCGCAATTAGAGGCGACTCTAGACGGACTCGATGTAACAAAGCTCCGCGAGCGTTGGCATTGTGGTCGCGGCTGACTTGTTGGAGTTGTTCTGGCGGCGGGTTCGCGATCTCAGCGGCGAGCTTGTCTAAGTACGCTGGTAATCCGTCATGTGTCGGCCCACAGCTCAGCAACACAATCTGCTTACCTGCGTAAGAGTCCTTAAGTTTCGCGAACTGCTGGTCAGTGCAGAGCAGGTAATGTTTGTTAGTCGACTCAGGCACAAGGTAATCGAGTCGAGCGATTAGCGACGATAGATTGGGGTCGTCAAGGGTGCCGCTAGCACCGATGAAAAGCATCGATGTGCCACCGCCGATAAGTTCTTGAATGAACTGAGCGCTGCTGTTTCCCTTGATAGCGCCATATGACTCACTGCCAAATATGACAGTATCGGGTGCCGACCAGATTCCGTGCAGGTGCATCACAAATTTGTGAGCGCCTGAGATCGCTAGTTGCATATTGGCGGGCTCTTTCCAGGTAGTGCTTTCTCTCCCCAGAACCCGTTCAATCAGCGTATCGTAGTTGGTTGTCGCGATCGGTGCGTCGAATTGGTTTATTGACTCCACGAGCCGACGGCTATTCGGTTTCATCGCCCCGACTGTCTTCTGCAGCCACAGCCTGAACTCATTCGGGCCGAGTCGTTCTTGAATGGCTTGAGCAACTGCAATCAAGTCGTTGGGACGTCGTGCAATCTTCATCGATGATTTCGCGAGTTCTGCCCAGGGTTCCTCGTCAGGATCGTTCTCAACTACGTACTTGATGCCTTCATCGATGAGCGCCGACCATGAGCTGTACGGCGTCGCGCGGTCGGTCGCTGAACTTACTCCCGCACCGCAAACTACAGTTACTTTCCCCCGGCGAAGCGCCGACAACAGATCTCCACGCGTCATGCCACATTTATATACGGTGATGACGATCCGCGGAGGGTTGTCAGGTCAAGTGTCGCAAACTCAACGGCTACCGTAGGAGAGCACGCCTTCAGCGGCGATCCTCTGCGTGATCGGATCGAGGTGGAAATAGATTTCGCACCGGATATTGAGCTGCGGCATCCATAACCCGGAGTCATGGGAGGCAACGTCGGTGATCACAGCGGTAAGGCACCGTCCGCCGTACGAGTCGTTGGAAGGCGACACGTCGGTTACCCATACAACGACGCTCAGCGCCGAACCATCGATCTCAATCGCGAGGGGCATGGATCTTGCTAAGCCGTGAGTGAGGGTTTCGACGCAGAATTCCAAATCGCCAGATTCGGCGGTCACCAACACCGACTCGACCGCATCTCGGCTGGCCACGTTCTCTACAGACGTGCCCAACATGGACCGGTGCGGCGCAGTGGTATCTACGACCATGGATTTCCCCACACGTCTACCGAGCCTGATACTCGGCGCTCACCACTAGGCTACCCGAGATGGGGGTTCGATAATCATACCGTGAGATGTAGTCCAAGCTGAGGACGCAATGGTGTGGGTCACATCGGTCGAGCCAGCGCTCGGTACGACTTCTCTCAAGTCGCCACCTCACCGTACGGCCAGAATCACTGTGGCCCCGGCACGCCTCGCCGAGATGGCGGGAGACTCGACGCACGCCTGGGGTTGCAGTAAGGGTGCAAACGCCAATGGAATGCAAAAGGTGGGAGGGCGAAAACGCCCTCCGACCTGCGGGGTGGCTGACGGGGCTCGAACCCGCGACTTCCAGGATCACAACCTGGTGCTCTACCAACTGAACTACAGCCACCATTGCCGCCGAGGCGGCCCGTCGATCTTAGCCGCTCGGGTGGTCTGCAGCCGAATCAGCCGGCTTCTCGCCGTCACCCTGCGGTCCGAGCTCCGCGGCGACCGCGGCGATGTCGCTGGTCGAAGGCCCTGGCGGTGCCACGAAGGCGGTGCTCCGGTAGTACTTCAACTCGCGGATCGACTCGTGGATGTCGGCGAGCGCGCGGTGAGCCAGGCCCTTCTCCGGCTGCCCGAAGTAGATACGGGGATACCACCGACGGCATAGCTCCTTGATCGAGCTGACGTCGATCATGCGGTAATGCAGAAAGTCGTCCAGCGCAGGCATATCCCTTGCGATGAACCCGCGGTCTGTGCCGATCGAGTTGCCCGCCAGCGGTGCGGTCTTGGGCTGCTTCACGTGGCCTCGGATGTAGTCGAGGACCATCGCCTCCGCAGTGGGCACGTCGATGGTGGACCTCCTCACCTCCTCGGTGAGCCCCGACTTGCGGTGCATCGTCGCCACCACGTCGACCATGCCGTCGAGCGCGGCGTCATCGGCGTGGATCACGACGTCGAGGCCGTCGCCGAGCAGGTTGAGCTCGCCGTCGGTGATCAGGACGGCGATCTCGATGAGGCGGTCTGACTTGAGGTCGAGCCCGGTCATCTCGCAGTCGATCCATACCAGTTCGTCACGCACAGCGGTCAACAGTATTCGTTCAGCCTGACAGGGACCGCCGAGACCCTCCTCGATGGAGGCTCGCCCAGTAGTGTCGCTGCGCATGAGCACAGAATCGTCTGCGACTCCCGCGCAGCAGATCGCCGCTGGTTACGCCGTCACAGGGCAGGCCATCGACCTGGGTTCGATCGTCGTCGACGGTGCCGTCGACCCGACCGCACAGGTGCGGATTCCGCTGGCCACCGTCAACCGGCACGGGCTGGTCGCGGGAGCGACCGGCACCGGCAAGACCAAGTCGCTCCAGGTGCTCGCCGAGCAGCTGTCGGCGGCCGGAGTGCCGGTGGTGATGGCCGACGTCAAGGGCGACCTTTCCGGGCTGGCCCGGCCGGGGGCCCCGGGAGACAAGACCACCCAGCGCGCCACCGACACGGGGGACAGCTGGAGGCCGACCGCGTTCCCCGTCGAATTCCTGTCGCTGGGCACCGAGGGTGTCGGGGTTCCGGTGCGGGCCACCATCACCAGCTTCGGTCCGATTCTGTTGTCGAAGGTATTGGGGCTCAACGCTACTCAGGAATCTACGCTCGGGCTGATCTTCCATTGGGCGGATCAGCAGGGGCAGCTGCTGCTCGACATCAAGGATCTGCGGGCCGTCATCCAGTTCCTCACTAGCGACGAGGGCAAGCCGGAGCTGAAGGCCCTCGGCGCGGTGTCGCCGACCACGGCGGGCGTGATCCTGCGGGCCCTGATCAACCTCGAGGCCGAGGGCGCCGACACCTTCTTCGGCGAGCCCGAGCTGGAGCCCAAGGACCTGATGCGGTTCGACGCGCAGGGCCGTGGTGTCATCACGCTGCTGGAACTGGGTGCGCAGGCGGCCAGGCCGGTGATGTTCTCGACGTTCCTGATGTGGGTCCTCGCCGACCTGTTCACGACGCTGCCCGAGATCGGTGACGTCGACAAGCCCAAGCTGGTGTTCTTCTTCGACGAGGCGCACCTGCTCTTCACCGACGCGTCGAAGGCGTTCCTCGACCAGGTCGAGCAAACCGTCAAACTGATCCGCTCGAAGGGCGTCGGGGTGTTCTTCTGCACCCAACTCCCCACCGACGTGCCCAACAACGTGCTTTCGCAGCTGGGCGCGCGGGTCCAACACGCCCTGCGGGCCTTCACCCCCGACGACCAGAAGGCGCTCACCAAGACGGTGCGCACGTATCCGAAGACCTCGGTGTACGACCTGGAGTCGGCCCTGACGTCACTGGGTATCGGCGAGGCGATCGTCACGGTGCTTTCGGAGAACGGTGCCCCGACACCGGTGGCATGGACCAGGATGCGTGCCCCGCGGTCACTGATGGGCACCATCGGTGACGAGGCGATCAGCGCGGCGGCCAAGGCGTCGCCGCTGCAGGCCGAGTACGGGCAGACGATCGACCGGGAATCCGCCTACGAGCGGCTCACCGCCAAGGTGGCGCCGCCCGAGCCCCTACCGCCTCCGGTGACCGGCGAAGGCGGCGGGCTCGCCAGCGCATCCGGCAAGGGGCGGATCTCGATGCCCGAGTCGCAGGGGCCGAGCGTGGTCGAGGAAGTGATCAGGAGCTCCGCCTTCAAGAGCTTCATCCGCTCCGCGGCCACGGTCGCAGGCCGCGAGATCACCCGCAGCATGTTCGGCACGGGCACGCGCCGGCGCCGTTGACCTTCGCCGGAACCGGCGCTACTCGCCGCCGAGTTTCTTGTACACCGCGCCGACGATCGGCGTGACGATCGAGCGTGGCGCGTAGCCACTGGCCACCGACATCGCCTTGGACGTCACCCCCGGTACGACGCGCATCTTGTTGCGCTCCAAGCCATCCAGCGACAGTTTCGCGGTGTGCTCGGTCGAGATCCACAGGAAGTCCGGGATCAGCTTCTCGACGAGTGACTGCTCGTCGGGATTCGGCAGCTCGGTGCGGACCGGTCCCGGTGCGAGCACGGTGACGTGGATTCCGAGCGGCTTCAGCTCGCCGCGCAGGGACTCGCTGAACGTGTTCACGAACGCCTTGGACGCCGCGTAGGTCGCGTTGTTGGGAATCGGCGAGTTGCCAGCCGCGGAGCCGGAGATGAGGATTCCGCCCGCGCGGCGCGCGACCATCCCCGGGAGCACGGCCAGTACGAGGTCGTGGACGCCGAGGACGTTCAGCTGCACCTGCGCCTTCTCCCCGTCGACGTCGAGGTTGGCCACCGGACCGAAGGTCGCCGTGCCCGCGTTGGCGCACAGTATCGAGATGTTGCGCTCGGCCAGCTCGGCGCACAGTTCGGCGCGTTGACCGGGATCGGCCAGATCGACGGGACGCACCTCGACGGTGACGCCGTAGCGCCCGGTCAAACGGTCCGCCAGCGCGGTGAGCACGTCTTCGCGTCGGGCAGTGATGATCAGGTGGTGCCCTCGGGCGGCGAGCTCGGTGGCCAGTGCCTCACCGATGTTCTGCGAGGCGCCGGTGACGACGGCGCGCGCGTCGGGACTGGGAACAGGTACGGACATGGGGCAATCGTAGGTACCAATAGAGTGCGTTCATGACCAACCCCGCGGGTACTCGGACCCGGGGGCGTCTCCCCGTCGTTGCGTGGGCATTGTGGGACTGCGGTGCCACTGGGGTGAACGCGATCGTCACGACGTTCGTCTTCTCCGTCTACCTCACCGAACAGGTCGGTGCGGGACTGCCAGGGCCGACGACGCCGGCGAGCTGGCTCGGCCGGGTGTTGACGATCGCGGGGCTGTTCGTCGCACTGTTGGCGCCCGCGACGGGGGTCCTGGTGGACGCACCGCATCGCCGCCGCGTCGTGCTGACCGTGCTGACCGGAGTCGTCGTGGTGCTGACGTCGGCCATGAGCCTCATCCGCGCGGATTACCACTACCTGTGGCCCGGTCTCGCGCTGCTGGCCTGCACCGCGGCATTCAGCGATCTGGCCACGGTGCCGTACAACGCCATGCTGCGTGCGCTCTCGACGTCCGAGACGTCCGGTCGGATCTCCGGATTCGGTTCGGCCGCAGGCTACTTCGGCAGCGTCATCCTGTTGCTCATCGTGTACCTGGGCTTCATCACCGGTGACGGTGACACCCGCGGCGCATTCGGGCTGCCGCACGACGACGGCCAGAACGTCCGGGCGGCACTGCTTTTGACCGCCGCCTGGTTCGTGTTGTTCGCACTGCCCCTGCTCATCACCTCGAAAGCCATTGACACCGACGAACGTCCACCTGCCGTGAGCGTGTTCGGCGCGTACCGCGCGTTGTGGGTGG
This sequence comes from Mycobacterium sp., assembly GCA_025963385.1. Lineage (GTDB taxonomy): Bacteria > Actinomycetota > Actinomycetes > Mycobacteriales > Mycobacteriaceae > Mycobacterium. Next base: position 26,744 of record JAOPUT010000165.1, on the reverse strand, counting down.
AGGTGAAGGGGGAGTGGCGTCGCGACCATCACGTCGTCTACTACCTGTTGGCGAGCGCGGTCTTCCGCGACGGGCTCACCGGCGTGTTCACGTTCGGTGCGGTCCTCGGCGTCACGGTGTACGGGGTGTCGCCTGCCGACGTCCTGCTGTTCGGTGTGTGCGCGTGCGTGATCGCCGCGATCGGTGCGGTCATTGGCGGCCTGCTCGACGACCGCGTCGGGTCCAAGCCCGTCATCGTGAGCTCACTGACGGCCATGGTCGTGGTCGGCGTCGTGCTGCTGAATCTGTCCGGGGTGGTGGCGTTCTGGATCTGTGGGCTGCTGCTGTGCCTCTTCGTCGGTCCCACGCAGTCGTCGGCGCGCACGATGATGATGCGCATGTCGACGGAGGGCAAGGAAGGCGTCGCCTTCGGGCTCTACACCACGACGGGCCGGGCGGTCTCGTTCCTCGCGCCGCTGCTGTTCTTCACCTACATCGACGTGTTCGGCGCCAATCGCGCAGGCCTCGGCGGACTGGTGACCGTGTTGGTCATGGGGCTTCTCGCGATCCTCGGCGTGCGCGTGCCCGACCGTACGCGCTAGCGGGTCCCCAGCGCCGTGCACAACGTCAGGCCCGTCCCGGTGTTCTGCTGGGTCTCGGTGCCGTCGATGGTGATCGAGCAGGTGAGCGGTCGGCCGACGTTGACGATGCTGACGCTCGCGGAGCTGTTGGCCGCCCCGGTCAGCTGAACCTGCTTGGTCCACGGCAGCAGCACGTTGAACTCGGTCTGAAGCACGCCGCCGCTGTCGAGGTACAGGATGCTGATCGCACGGCCCTCGCCCGCAACCGAGTAGACGACGGTGTGCGTGGCGCTGGGATCGGTCTGATCGGGGGGTGTGGTCGCACCGGGCGTGGTGGTCGTTGGCGCCGGGGTGGGGGTGCGCGTCGTGGTCGGCGTGCGCGACGTCGTGGTCGACGGCGCCGTCATGGTCGGTTCGATCGGCGTCTGCGGTGGGGCGACGACCGTGTTCTGCTGCGAGCTGTTGACGATGACCAGACCGATGACCAGTCCGAGGACGATCGTCAGCGCCAAGCCTGCGAGCAGCCATAGCCAGCGCCGCGGTTTTGGGCCGTCTGGTTTCGGCGGCTCGGGCGGCACTCCACCCGGGGGGTTCGGCGGGCCGTACTGTCCCGTCGCGTAGGGGTCGTAGCCATACGGCGAATAGGCAGGGAGCTGTTCGGTGGGCTTGGACCCAGCGGGCGGTTGATACGCCGATGGGTACGGCGCCTGCTGGCCGTACGGCGAGCCGGGATAGGCGGGGTAGTTGTAGGTACCGGGATGCTCCTGGCCCCACCCGTCGCGGCGCGATGGATCTGTCATGTCCACCTCATGTCTGCAGGGTACCTGCGCCGCGGACCGGACCACTTCGGCCGATCCCCGACGCGGCTGTTTGCCGTCGTCGGGTTTACCGCAATTGTCGGTCGGGTAAACGGTGTCGACGCCGCACGGGCGGCCCGCGACATGGAGGTCCAGCATGCGAGGTAGCGGAATCATCGGCACGATCGTGCTCGTCTGGTTGCTGATCGGAGTCTTCGCCGCCTACCAGCGCGACTACTTCAAGAGCACTGAATCCAATTGCGCCACAGCAGGAACCATCGCACTGACGGTCGTCGCGGGACCGTTGAACTATGCGGGTGCAAACCCCAAGGTGGCGGACTGCAACATCAAGGTTCCGCAGCCCAGCCAGTAATCACCTCGTCAAGGAGTCGAAAATGATTGCTCTCGGTGTCATCCTTCTCATTCTCGGCCTGGTCTTCGGAGTGCCGATCATGACGTACATCGGCGTGGTCGCCCTGGTCATCGGAGCGGTGTTCTGGTTGCTCGGCGCCGCAGGACACGCCGTCGGCGGCCGGCGCGTCTGGTATTAGCCAGGGCGGAGTGCCGCAAGGGTCATCGACCTCAGCACGGCGCGTGCCGAATCGCGACCCGCGCCGGGCTTGACGCTGTGCGGAGTGGAGTTCAGTAAACCGAAGGTGGCGTGCGCCATCAGGCGCGCGTCGTTCTCGTCGAGGTCGGTGGACAATCGGCGCAGCACGTCCACCCAGGTCTCGACGTACTGGCGCTGTGCCCGCCGCACCTGACGCTTGGCGGCGACGGGGAGATGAGCGAGGTCGCGGTCCTGGATCCGGATCAGGTCGGGCTCGGTGAAGACGAAGTCCAGGTGGAAGTCGATCAGATCGTCGAGCGCGGCCGCTGGGTCGTCGGTGCTGTTGACGACCTCGGTGGCGCCTGCAAGCAGTCGGGTGCTGATGCCGACCAGCAGTTCGACCAGCAGGGCTTCCTTGTTCGGAAAGTGGCGGTAGATGGCGGGTCCCGTCACGCCGGCCGCCGCGCCGATGTCCTCGAGGCGTACGGCGAGGTAGCCGTGCTCGGCGATCAACCGTTCCGCCGCGGCGAGCAGCTGCGAACGCCGGTCGGACTTCGCCCTGCTACGCCGGGTCTCGGGCGTGGTGGACGGTGACGTCTGCGCCATCTCGGCCTCCCCGCGCTGGTAGACATTTCGGTTAATGCTCACTAACATATCACCAGTTAGTCATCATTAACTCAAATGGAACGGGTGGGCATGGCAACGCTCGTATCGCATCGGGAGCAGCACCTGGCGCTGGTGACGCAGCTCCGCGAGAAGCTCGCCGCCGCCGCACTCGGGGGCCCCGAGCGCGCGCGGGAGCGTCACGTCAGCAGGGGCAAGTTGCTGCCTCGCGACAGGGTCGACGGACTGCTCGATCCCGGCAGTCCCTTTCTCGAGATCTCCCCGCTGGCCGCCGATGGCATGTACGACGACGAGTGCCCCGGCGCGGGGATGATCGCAGGCATCGGGCGCGTGTCGGGCCGGGAATGCTTGATCGTCGCCAACGACGCGACGGTCAAGGGCGGCACGTACTACCCGATCACCGTGAAGAAACACCTACGCGCACAGGAGATTGCGGCCCAGAATCGGCTGCCGTGCATCTACCTCGTCGACTCCGGCGGCGCCTTCCTGCCGCGGCAGGACGAGGTGTTTCCCGATCGCGAGCACTTCGGCCGGATCTTCTTCAACCAGGCCAACCTCAGCGCGCAGGGCATCCCGCAGATCGCGGCCGTGCTCGGGTCCTGCACCGCAGGCGGCGCCTACGTTCCCGCGATGAGCGACGAGGCCGTGATCGTCCGCAATCAGGGCACCATCTTCCTCGGTGGACCTCCGCTGGTGAAGGCCGCCACGGGTGAGATCGTGACCGCCGAGGATCTCGGCGGCGGCGATCTGCACTCGAAGGTCTCCGGCGTCACCGACCACCTGGCCAACGACGACCGCGACGCGCTGCGCATCGTGCGCAATATCGTCGCCACACTCGGGCCGAGGACGCCGACGCCGTGGGACGTCCACCCGACGGTCGAGGCCATCGCCGATCAGGACGAGCTCTACGACGTCGTGCCGACGGACTCGAGAGTGCCCTACGACGTGCACGAGGTGATCACCCGCATCGTCGACGGGCCCTTTCCCGGCGCTTCGCTTGCCCAAGGTGGCGACTTCGCCGAGTTCAAGGCGGAATACGGCTCGACCCTGGTCACGGGCTTCGCCCGCATCCACGGCCATCCCGTCGGGATCGTGGCCAACAACGGTGTGCTCTTCGGCGAATCAGCCTTGAAGGGAGCACATTTCATCGAACTGTGCGACAAGCGATCCACACCGCTGCTGTTCCTGCAGAACATCGCAGGCTTCATGGTGGGCAGGGACTACGAGGCGGGCGGCATCGCCAAGCACGGCGCCAAGATGGTCACCGCCGTCGCGTGCGCGCGGGTGCCCAAGCTGACCGTCGTGATCGGAGGGTCCTACGGCGCAGGCAACTACTCGATGTGCGGGCGCGCGTACTCGCCGCGCTTCCTTTGGATGTGGCCCAACGCGCGGATCTCGGTGATGGGCGGCGAGCAGGCCGCATCGGTGCTGGCGACCGTACGGGGTGACATGACCCCTGAGGAGGAAGAGGCGTTCAAGGCGCCGATCCGCGAGCAGTACGAGCATCAGGGCAACCCGTACTACTCCACGGCTCGGCTGTGGGATGACGGCGTCATCGATCCGGCTGACACCAGAACGGTTGTCGGCCTTGCCCTCTCAGTCGTCGCACAGGCTCCGCTCGAGTCCGTGTCCTACGGCGTGTTCAGGATGTGACCCCGTGACCTCCAACATCTTTGACACCGTCCTGGTCGCCAACCGCGGCGAGATCGCCGTGCGGGTCATCCGCACGCTGCGGGCGATGGGCATCCGGTCGGTCGCGGTCTACAGTGACGCCGACGCGGGAGCCCGGCACGTCGCCGAGGCGGACCTCGCCGTGCGCATCGGTCCCGCTGCGGCCAGGCAGAGCTATCTGTCCATCGACGCCCTGCTCGACGCGATCAGACGGACCGGTGCGCAGGCTGTCCACCCCGGCTACGGATTCCTCTCCGAGAACGCCGAATTCGCGCAGGCGTTGGAGCGGGCGGGCGTCACGTTCATCGGCCCTCCGGTGTCCGCGATCCAGACCATGGGCGACAAGATCGCCGCCAAGGCGGCCGTGTCGGCGTTCGGAGTGCCGGTGGTGCCTGGCATCTCCCGACCCGGACTGACCGACGACGACCTGATCGGCGGCGCCGCCGAGGTGGGCTTCCCCGTCCTGGTCAAGCCGTCGGCAGGCGGCGGCGGCAAGGGTATGCGCGTGGTGCACGAGGCCTCCGAACTCCCGGGCGCCCTGGTCTCCGCCCGCCGTGAGGCGGCATCGGCCTTCGGTGACGACACGCTGTTCCTTGAGCGTTTCGTGTTGAACCCCAGGCACATCGAGGTGCAGGTGGTCGCCGACGGTCGCGGCAACGTGGTGCACTTCGGCGAACGGGAGTGCAGCCTGCAGCGCCGTCACCAGAAGGTCATCGAGGAGGCGCCGTCGCCGCTGCTCGACGCCGCCACGCGCGAACGGATCGGCGCCGCAGCGTGCGACACCGCGCGCAGCGTCGACTACTCCGGTGCGGGCACCGTCGAATTCATCGTCTCCGCCGACCGTCCCGACGAGTTCTTCTTCATGGAGATGAACACGCGGTTGCAGGTCGAACACCCGGTCACCGAACTCGTGACGGGCGTCGACCTGGTCGAGTTGCAGGTGCGCATCGCGGCAGGGGAGGCGCTGCCGATGGCGCAGGACGACGTCACCATGTCGGGGCACGCCATCGAGGCACGTGTCTATGCCGAGGACCCGTCGCGCGACTTCCTGCCGACCGGTGGCACGGTGCTCGATCTGGTGGAACCCGATTCTGCGAGAGTCGATTCGGGCATCGCCGTGGGCACCGTCGTCGGCAGCGACTACGACCCCATGCTGGCCAAGGTCATCACCCACGCCTGCGACCGGTCGTCCGCGCTGAAGGCACTCGACCGCGCGCTGGCCGACACCGCGGTGCTCGGCGTGACCACCAACGTCGACTTCCTGCGCTTCCTGCTCGCCGACCCCGACGTCGCCGCGGGACGGTTGGACACGGGGCTGCTCGACCGTCGCACCCCCGACTACCTCGGTGTGCAAGCCACCGACGACGAACTGATCGCGGCCGCCGTGCACCACTGGTTGAGGCTGTGGCCCGCCACGCCGGGTGATCTCTGGGCCGTGCCGTCGGGCTGGCGGGTGGGACGGCGTGCGCCGAGCACGTTTCGGCTGCGCGCAGGCGAACGCACGGACCACGTGCACCTCACCGGCACCCCGGACGCCGCGACCGCCCGCATCGAGGATGGCGAAACCCGTTCGCTGTCAGCGAGTCTGGTCGGTCGCGAGCTGGTCGTCACGATCGACGGCCTGCGCACCGTGTACGTCGCCGCCGCCGCGAACGGCGTGATCTGGCTATCGTGCGATGGACGCACCACCTCGATCGAAGAAGTGCGCGAGGCACCTGTGCGCCCCGACGACGAACACCGCGGAGACGCCGAACTCGTCAGTCCCATGCCCGGTTCGGTGGTGGCGATCGGCCAGCAGGACGGCGCGACGGTCGCGGCGGGCACCACGGTGGTTACCGTCGAGGCCATGAAGATGGAGCACGCGCTGACCGCTCCCGTCGACGGTGTCGTCGAACTACTCGTCGCCGTCGGCGACCAAGTCAAGGTGGGCCAGACGCTGGCCACCATCACCGCCGGCGGCGCCGGCAATGCCATCACCGCCGGCGGCGCCGGCAATGCCATCACCGCCACAACCGAGGAGTCACGATCATGAGTGATTTTCTGTCCACCGGCACCCTGCCGGATCACTACGAGCAGCTCGCCAAGACCGTGCGCGACTTCGCCAGGACCGTCGTGGCACCGGTGTCGGCCAAACACGATGCCGAGCACTCGTTCCCGTACGAGGTGGTCTCGGGCATGGCCGACATGGGTCTGTTCGGGCTGCCGTTTCCCGAGGAGTACGGCGGCATGGGCGGCGACTACTTCGCACTGTGCCTGGCGTTGGAGGAACTCGGCAAGGTCGACCAGAGTGTGGCCATCACCCTCGAGGCCGGCGTGTCCCTCGGCGCCATGCCCGTCTACCGCTTCGGCAACGAGGAGCAGAAGCAGGAGTGGCTGCCGCTGCTGGCCAGCGGCAAGGCGCTCGGCGCGTTCGGACTCACCGAGGCGGGTGGTGGCACCGATGCCGGAGCCACCAGGACGACCGCCAAACTCGACGACGGGCACTGGGTGATCAACGGCTCCAAGCAGTTCATCACGAACTCGGGCACCGACATCACGAAGCTGGTCACGGTGACCGCCGTGACGGGCGATACCGATGGCAAGAAACAGATCTCGTCGATCCTGGTACCCGTGCCCACCCCGGGATTCACCGCCGAGCCTGCCTACGACAAGGTCGGCTGGAACGCCTCGGACACCCATCCGCTGAGCTTCGACGACGTGCGGGTGCCGCAGGAGAACCTCCTCGGCGAGCAGGGCCGCGGCTACGCGAACTTCCTTCGGATCCTCGATGAGGGCCGCATTGCGATCGCGGCGTTGTCGGTCGGCGTCGCGCAGGGTTGCGTCGACGAATGCGTCAAGTACGCGAAGGAACGCCAGGCGTTCGGTGTCGCGATCGGCACCTATCAGGCCATCGCGTTCAAGATCGCGCGGATGGAGGCACGGGCCCACACGGCGCGCACCGCATACTACGATGCTGCCGCTCTGATGTTGGCGGGCAAGCCCTTCAAGAAGGCCGCCTCGATTGCCAAGCTGGTGGCCAGCGAGGCCGCCATGGACAACGCCCGCGATGCCACGCAGGTGTTCGGCGGCTACGGGTTCATGAACGAGTATCCCGTCGCGAGGCACTATCGGGACAGCAAGATCCTCGAGATCGGTGAGGGGACGACGGAAGTGCAGCTGATGCTGATCGCACGGGAGGCCGGCCTGTGAGTGGAGAGGAAACGGTGGCCAAGAAGTTCGCCAAGAAGGTCATAGTCCAGCGTGGGCTGTGGTTCGAGGAGTTCGAGAGCGGCGTCCTCTATCAGCACCGTCCCGGCCGCACCATCACCGAGGCCGACAACGTGCTGTTCACCACGCTGACCATGAACACCCAGGCCTTGCATCTGGATGCCGCGTTCGCCGACGCACTACCGCCCTTCAACCAGCGGCTGGTGAACTCGATGTTCACGCTGTCGACACTCGTCGGACTGTCGGTGGCGCAGCTGACCCAGGGCACCATCGTCGGCAACCTGGGCTTCAGCGACGTGGCGTTCCCCAAGCCGCTCTTCCACGGTGACACCCTGTACGCCGAGACCGAGATCACCGACAAACGGGAGTCCAAGAGCAGACCCGGGGAGGGCATCGTCACGTTCGCACACGTCGGCCGCAATCAGCACGGCGACGTCGTCGCGACGGCGTCTCGAAAGACCATGGTGCGCAAGCGCCCTGCCGGCGAAACGGACGGACCGCACTGATGCTCGGCACCAATGGACCGGGATGGCTGTTCTGCCCCGCCGACCGACCCGAACGCTTCGAGAAGGCCGCGGCGGCAGCCGACGTCGTGATCCTCGACCTCGAAGACGGCGTCGCGGCCAAGGACCGCGAGGCCGCCCGTAGGGCGTTGGTCGACACCCCACTCGATCCCACCCGCACCGTGGTGCGGGTCAATCCCGTCACGACGCCCGATCACGCACTCGACGTCGAGGTGCTCAAGGCATGCGAGTACACCACCGTGATGCTGGCCAAGACCGAGACGCCCGAACAGGTGAGTTCGTTGGCGCCACTCGACGTGGTGGTGCTGATCGAAACCCCTCTAGCGGCGCTCTCGGTCGTCGAGCTGGCGCGGGTCGACAACGCCGTTGCGGTGATGTGGGGCGCCGAGGATCTGTTCGCGGTCCTCGGTGGGACCGCGAACCGGCATGCTGACGGGAGCTACCGCGACGTCGCGAAACACGTTCGTTCCCAGAGTCTTCTGGCAGCCAAGGCCTACGGCAAGATGGCGCTCGACTCGGTCTACCTCGACATCAAGGACCTCGACGGATTGCGCGCCGAGACCGACGATGCGGTGGCCGTCGGATTTGATGCGAAGGTCGCCATCCACCCCTCCCAGGTGGCGGTGATCAGGGCAGGCTACGCCCCCACCGAGGACCAGATCCATTGGGCGCGAAGCGTTCTCGACGCGGCCCTTTCGGAGCGGGGGGTCTTCCAGTATGACGGCCAGATGGTGGACATGCCGGTGCTGCGGCGCGCGCAGCGGATCGTTGCGCTCGCGCCGGACGCCTAGGCGCTAACGGCGTCTGGCGGCCGCCAGGCGGGCGGCGAACTCCGGTGACTCTATCGAGGCCGCCTGCGGACCGATCTCGACGGCGACCGCCATGGCGTGCTGCTCGGTGTCCACGATTCCGGGGTTGGCCGTCGCGCGCATGGAGGCCTTGGTGGCGATGACGACGTCCCGGGGCGCCGACGCCGGGCCTGCTGCCAGTTCCAGCGCGGCGGCCACCGGATCGTCGGCGATCTGCAGCGCCAGGCCGTGCCGCACCGATGCCTCCGCGTCGAACCGCATGCCGAACAGCAGCGAGGCGCGGGCGACCTGCGGGCCCACCGCGCGCTGCAGCATCCAGGTGGCCCCTCCACCCGGATGGATGCCGAGCTTCTGGAACCGGGGGTCGTACATGGCGGCGGGACCCGAGATCCGGACGTCGGCCGCCAGCGCCAGGTTCAAGCCGGCGCCGACCGCGGCCCCGTTCACCGCGGCGATCGTCGGCAGGGGGCAGTCGGCCACCGCGAGGAAGCCGTCGTAGATCACCCTGAGACCGTCCTCGGCGGCCGCTCCGAGGGCGGTGAGGTCGGCTCCCGCGCAGAACGCCTTGCCTGCTCCCGTGACGACGACGGCGTGCACGCCGGGGTCGGCGGAGGCAGCGTCGACCGCTGCCCGCAACGCCGAGGAGATCTCCGCGGTGACCGCGTTTCGGCGATCGGGATCGTTGACTGTGATGAGGGCGACGCGGTCGGCGACCTGCGTCAGTACGAGATCAGACACGGGTCAAGACTAGAGGGCGGCCGCGGCGACGCGGACTAGTGCGTAGGCTCAGGGGCGAGCCGCTTCGTCGTCAACGATTGAGTCGTGCGGAGCACCGCACGAGTGACATCAGCGTGGATTCGATCCGACTGCCGTTTCGCTGAGCGCGACGGCGTTCCACAATCGCGAAGGATCTTCCGAGATGGCCCGCAACCATTGCACATCGACGCCGACTGCGGTGGCGTGACGAGCACGACGTCGCGGCGCACGGCGAGCCCCGTTCGCCTCACTCTCTGCGAACAGCTCGGTCGTCGAGTCGATGGCGCGTGGTGGCCGCACTCCAACCGCCTCGCGGCGGAGCTGCCCGAGCTCGTCGGCGTCCTGCACGGACGGCTCGGCGAAGTCATCGACATCTCGGTCAACTGGTCGCTGTCGGAGAACCTGCCCGACCTCAACTCGCGGCACTGGCAGAACAAGCACCAGCACCTGATGACCGTGACCGGTCGTGATGCCAGCGCAAACCTGCTGATCATTCCCAGCCAGACGCCAGGGACGCTTGCGGGGTTACTGCTGCGGATCGCGGCGGGGCTGCCGCTGAGCGCAGAACATCAGGCCACGCCGCTATTTCGCACCGCCGCGGAGATCATCGACGCGGCAAGGGGCGAAGGCGCCCTGAAGGCTGCGTCGGCTCCGGTGCCGAAGGAGCGCGGCCGCCGCCGTACGACGTCCTAGTTGACGAGTGCCAGGGCGTGCGCGCGCCGCAGCTTTCCCGACGGCGTCTTCGGGATGACACCTGGCTGGAGCACGACGACGTTGCGAGGCCGCACGTCGACATCGGCGAACACCTCGTGGGCGACCTCACGCTCGATCCGGCGAACCTGGCGGGCATCTGCGTAGTCGTTCGATTCGACTGCGACGGCGAATGTCTCGCGGGACAGGCCGGCCTCTATCCGCACGGCCACCGAGCATCCGGGGCGCACGCCGGACACCCGGGTGGCCGCGCGCTCGATGTCGGTGGGGTAGATGTTCTTGCCCGCCATGATGATGACATCCTTCACCCTGCCGCAGACGACGATGTCGCCTTCCTCGGTGAGGTAGCCCATGTCGCCGGTGTCGTACCAACCCGACTTGTCTTGGGCCCCAATGAAACCCGCCATCGTGATGTAGCCCTTCGTGACCGGTCTGCCGCGAACCTGGATGACGCCCACCGCGCGAGCGGGGAGGACGTTGTCGTCCTCGTCGACGATGCGGGCCTGGAGCCCGTCGATGGGTCGGCCCAACGCCACCAGGCGCCGGGTGTGACCCTTGGTGGCGGGCACGGCGCGGTGCAGTACCGCAAGCAGATCGGCGTCGACCTCGTCGACCACCATGCCAGAGCCGCACTCGGTGAAGGACACTGCGACCGTCGTCTCGGCCATGCCGTAGGCAGGCACGATCGCGTCCGGCCGCAGCCCGAAGCGTGCGCCGGCGTCGCAGAGGTCCTCGACGTCGGCGGGGTCCACCTGCTCGGCGCCAGAGAGCGCCCAGCGCAGCGACGAGAGGTCGAACTGACCCTCGGCGGCCTGCCTGCGCAGTCGTTTGGCGAAGAGGGTGTAGGCGAAGTTGGGCGCCGCGGTCATGGTGCCCTTGTACTTGTCGATGAGCTTGGCCCACAGCAGAATGTCGCCGAGGAAGTCCATCGGCGTGACCTTGACGAGTTCGGCGCCGAAGTACATGGGCACCGTGAGGAACCCGGTCATGCCCATGTCGTGGAAGCACGGTAGCCAGCTGACGATGACGTCGGTGTTGGTGTCGAAGTGCGCGCCGACGAACATCGCCTCGGCGTTGGCCACGATGTTGGCATGTGAGATGCACACGGCCTTCGGGAATCCGGTGGAGCCGGAGGTCAGCTGCATCAGGGCCAAGTCGTCGTCCTGGGTGTCGACCGGGTCGATCGGGCCACTTGCCAGCAGTTGCTCGACGGTCAGCACCTGGATGCCGCGCTCGACCAGTACCGGTGCCGCAGGCATGAAGGGGTCGGAGACGATGACGGCCTTCGCCTCGATCATCTCGATGACGTCCGTGGTCTCCTTGGCCCATCTCATCAGGTCGGTGCGTGGAGTGGGTTGGTGCAGCATGGTCAGACTCGCGCCACGCATCCAGGTTCCCTGGGCGGTTGGGGCGATCTCCACGGGCGCACCTGCCAAGACCGCGACCGCGTCACCGTGCGCGATGCCCGCGGCGGCGAGGCCGCCTGCGATGCGACGTGCCCGCTCGTACACCTCTTTCCAGGTGTGCCGGGTCGGCGTGCCGGGATCGCCTGTGGTCAAGCCGTTTCGACTGCTGTGCGCATTGGCGAACATGGTGTCGGTGAATCTACTCACGAAAGTCCTTCGAGCTCTGGCGCGTTGGCGGCGATGCAGGTGTTGATCGTCGAGCAATCCCTCTGTCGAGCACCTTGGGAAGGCAGCGCGGGGACTGGGCGCCATGGCCGCATGAGCAGCACGGAAAGAACCATCATCGGCCATTGCGAGCGCCGATGTAGGGGAAAGCCTGAACTCCTCAAACTTGGGTGGACGACCTGACTGTACATAGAAAAGCCCTGAATCGAGGTTCGGGGGAGCGATCGCAGGCCGATCGATGCCGCGTCGTCACCTCCCCGTGCGGCGCCGTGTGCGGTTGCTCGATCGGCGGTGACGGCGGTCCTCGACGAGACATCGGCGTGCGCGGCAGGCGAAATACCGTCGCTGAGCTGGGGCTGCCAGGAAAAATGTTGCATACTCAAGGATCTGGTACGCGCTGTCCATTGTTCGCGGGATCGTGCACGGTTCGTCACATTGCGCCTGATTTCCGGGTCGATTCTGGATGCAGGACGTCATCGTCGCGATACTCATGGTTCACCCGCCACGACCTCCTGGTGGTGCGCCGCGCCGTGGGTGTCCAAAAAGTAATGAGGCCGTCGCATAGAAGGAAGATCGTGCCGTCCGGTCACGGCTCGGGCGGCGGCCTCGAGTCATGAAGGCCGACACGGTATTCCGCCAAGTGCCACAGGCGAATACGTCAGCCAGGGGTGGTACGTGGTGTTATGGTTCTAGTTTTCGGCCGCCATGACCCGACCCTGCCACGTTCCGTCCGGAAGGTGGACGGACGCGGGCAGTTTCGCGTCGAGGTTCACCGGGGTGATCACCGGGTAGGTCCGGAAGAGCTCAGGCGGCACCACGGCGGGCGCCCCGCTCGGTCGAGGTGCAGGATGAGCGGATGGACATCTCAGGCTGCACAGCGCTCGTCACCGGGGCCAATCGCGGGCTCGGTACCCAATTCACCCTGGAGCTCCTCAAACGGGGCGCGAAGGTATACGCCGGAGCCCGCGACCCGGACTCCGTGTCGATCGACGGGGCCATCCCACTCGCGATCGACATCACCGACCCCGCCTCGGTGGCCGCCGCCGCCGAGGCGGCGGGCGACGTGACACTGCTGGTCAACAATGCAGGCATCGCCGCTGACGTGAACCTGCTGACGGGTGATCTCGACGGTGCGCACCGCGAGATGGAGACCAACTACTTCGGCACGCTGTCGGCGGTGCGAACCTTCGCGCCGGTCATCGAGGGCAATGGTGGCGGCGGAATCCTCAATGTGCTGTCGGTGCTGTCCTGGATAAGCTTTCCGGACCTCAGCGGGTACTGCGCCTCGAAGTCGGCGGCCTGGTCGATGACGAATGCCGTACGCCTCGAACTGGTCCCCCGCGGGATCGTGGTGACGGCGCTGCACGTAGGTCTGATGGACACCGACATGGCGGCGGGCCTCGACGGGCCGAAGTCCAATCCCGCCGTCGTCGCGGGGCTCGCCCTCGACGGCGTCGCGGCGGGGGCCTACGAGGTGCTCGCCGACGACACCAGCCGCAGAGTCCAGGCCGGCCTCTCGAAGGGCGTGTCCGCCCTCTATCCGCAACTCGCCACGTGAGCACCGCCGAGCAGACGTGATCCTGAGAACACCGGACGAGCGGTTCGACGCGCTGCCGGACTACCCGTTCGCGCCGAACTACGTCGAGGTGACGAGCAAGGGAATCGCCCCTCTCCGAATGCATTACGTCGACGCCGGACCCGCGGACGGCCCGGTCGTGCTGCTGCTGCACGGACAACCCACGTGGTCGTATCTGTACCGGAAGGTGATCGGCGTGCTCGCCGCCGCCGGGCTGCGTGTCGTCGCGCCCGACAACATCGGCTACGGCCGTTCCGACAAGCTCGCGGAGCCAACCGATTACACGTTCGGACGCCACGTCGACTGGCTCTACGGTCTGGTCGCGGGCCTGAATCTGAAGGACGTCACGCTCGTCGCACAGGACTGGGGCGGACCGCTGGGCCTGAGCGTGCTGGCCCGCGACGAGGACCGCTTCGCCCGCGTCGTGGCCACCAACACCATCCTGCACACGTGCGATCCGGCGTTGGACGGCCAACTCACCTGGGCCCACCACGGCGTCGGCGACGGTCGGATGATGCTGGAGGAGACGCTGCTCGACTACGTGCTGTTCTATCAGCGGGCACCTGACATCGTGCCGAGTTTCTTCCTCGACGCGGTCGCAGGCCCACTTCCCGGGGACGTCCTGGCGGCCTACGACGCACCGTTCCCGGACCGCTCCTACAAGGCAGGCCTGCGGCAGCTCATCGCCCTCATCCCGCTGACCCGCAACGACCCCGGCGCCGTGATCGGACGCGCCACCATGGCGGTGCTGGAGCGCTGGGAGAAGCCGTTCCTCACCGCGTACTCCGACGGCGACCCCGCAACCCGCGGCTGGGAACGCGTGTTCCAGCAGCGGGTGCCAGGCGCACGCGGCCAGAACCACGTGACGATCGCGGGAGCAGGCCACTACGTGCAGGAGCAGCGCGGCGAGGAGCTGGGCCGCATCGTCTCGGACTTCGTCGCGCACAGCACGCCGCCAGCGAACTAGCAGGAAGCCCTGGCAACCTCGTCACGAGGAATCGTCGATCGGCAGCGAGGGTGAAGGGGGCGTGCTCGTGGTAAGCGTGCTCGAGCGCGACGACCCGGCTCGCGGCTCGAAGCCCGCGACGCACCGCATGCCGCGACGTCGGCGTTGGGTGCGCGTCGTCCTTGCGACGGTGGCGGTCGCCGCACTGGTGATCGGCGGGTGCGCCGTCGACGCGCTTCGCGTCCCCGGCACGGACAGCGTCGCTGCCAAGCTCGCCGAGTGGGGTCGCGGGCACGGTTTCAACCCCGAGGTGACGTGGCTCGAGAAGGAGCTGTATCTCCGCAATCAGCCGGCCATCGGCGGGCAGCCCGCCGGCGGCATACCCACGGCAGCGGGGACGGTGCCCCAGGTGGTCGACTCGACGACGCTGCCGTCGGTGCCGTTGGCTCCGCTGGGCGGTACGTCCCCGCTGCCGGGGGAGGGCGCCTGGCAGACGGTCGTCAGCGTCCGCGGCAGACCTGCCGTCCAGGTCGCGGCGTTGCGTCCCGACGGGCAGCACACGTCGTTCGTCGTGGGCGTGCTGAGGATGGACCCCGCGCTGGTGCGCGGTGAACTGCGTCCGGGCACGACCGACCCCGGTGGCAGCTGGTCCACCTCGCCTGCGCTCACCTCCGCCGAGATGCGCAGCATCGCAGTGGTGTTCAACGGCGGCTTCCGACTGACCGATCCCAGCCATCCCGGCTACTACAGCCAGGGCCGGACCGTCGCCCGGCTGGTCGACGGCGAGGCCAGTCTCGTCCTGCACGCCAACGGCGTTGCGGACGTGGGCAGTTGGAATCACGACGTGCGGTCGGCGCCCGACGTCGTCAGCGTCAGGCAGAACCTCGTCCCGCTGGTCGAGCGGGGGGAGCTCAACCAGACGTGCGCCACCGGCGGCACGAAGGAGTGGGGCACCACGGTCGGCCAGACCGCCTTCATCCATCGGTCCGGATTCGGGGTCACCGCAAGCGGAGTCGAGGTCTACGTGGCGGGACCGGCGTTGTCGGTCTGCACGCTGGGCCGCATCCTGCAGGATGCGGGTGTCGTCAGGGGCATGGAGCTCGACATCAACCCGGATTGGGTGAGCGGGGCGTACTTTCACCCCCAGCCCAGCGGAGTGCCGCAGAGCTTCAAGCTGTTTCCCGACGAGAAGGTCTCTCCGCGGCACTATCTCGCGCCGTCGAGCCGCGACTGGTTCGCCTGGTTCACCCGGTGACGATCAGTCGACGCTGACCGCCTCCACGATGTTGAGACGGGCGGCGCGCACGGCGGGCGGCACCGACCCGAGAAGGCAGATCGCCAGTGCGCCAAGCCCGATGAGGAGCATCGACGGGCTGGGCTGCCACGCCACGTCGATGCTCAGCACGTTGGTCAGGGCGATGGACGTCAGATACTGGATGGCAGCCCCGATCACCAGGCCCAGCAGTCCGCCCACGACGCCGATCCCGGCCGCCTCGGCCAGAATGGCCTTCAAGGTGAACGCTCTGGTCGCCCCGATCGCCCGCAGCACCCCGATCTCGCGCCGCCGGTCCAGGACCGACAACATCAGCGTATTGAGAAGTGTGACAGCCGAAACCACGACCACTATCCACGCGATGATGGTGATGACGGCGATCACCTGGTCCAGCGCACTCGCCACGCCAGCGAGCGCCTCGTCGCCGGAGTAGACGAAGGTCTCGGGGGAGACGACCTCGTGGATCGCGTTCTCGACCCGCGCCGTGTCGGTGCCCGGCGCCAGGGTGATCTCGAGGTCGCTGGCCCCCGGCCGGGCGAACCAGCCCTGCATCGCGTCCAGGCTCATCGCGACGGTGCCCGTCATCCCAGAGAAGTACGGCACCAGGGCGAGCACCTGCACCGTGTGCTGGCCGGTGGGAGTCTGCAGCGAAACCTGATCGCCTGCCCCGACTCCCATCGATCGGCCGAGGTCACGCGACAACGCGACTCCCTCGCCGGAGAGCAGCTTCTGACGGTCCCTCGGCGACAGCGACGTGTAGATGTCCCGATGTGAATCGGCCGCGATGCCGAGCAGCATGACACGGGTGTCGCCGACGGTGGCGAAGGCCATCTGGTCCGGCACGACGCGTGCCACGCCGGGCACGGCAGCGACCTTGGCCGCGGTCTCCGGCGGGAGGAGCGCCGATGAGTAGTCGGTGGCGGCCGCCGAACTGACCCACAGGTCCGCCTGGGCGATCGAGGCGAACGACGCGACGGTCGAGTCGACCGCGTTGCTGGTCGCCCCGGTGACCGCGACGGTGGTGACGACCGCGGTCAACACGGTCATCATCGCGACCCACATCCGCCGCGGCGCCCGCTCGATGGTGGCTGCCCCCAGCACGCCCGCTGCGCCGAAGCGTCTGGCGACCGCGGCGGCGGCTTTGATGACGGGTCCGGAGAACGCGAAGCAGAGCGCACTGAAGCCGACGAACGCCAACGCAATCGAGACGATCGCCAGCTGCCCGAGATCGGCGGTGACGACCGCGATGGTGAGCACCAGCAGCGTCGCTCCCGCGACACCGGAGATGATCCTGAGCCGCCGCGAACCCGCCTCGGCGTTCGATGCCCCGCTGGGCGCCAACGCCTCGATCGGCGCCACCGCGTGAACCTGGCGCGCGGCGAGCGCAGACGCGGACACGCTGGCGACCACGCACGCCACCACGGCGAGCGGCACCACCCACGCCGGCAGCACGTACTCGAGGCGGGCGTCGAGTGTCTGCACCATCGTCGAGGGTAGTTCCCCGATCGCGAGGTAGCCGATCACGACCCCGAAGGACGATCCGATGGCACCGCCGAGGAGGCCCACCAGCGCGGCCTCGGCCAGCATGTCGGACATGATCATGCGTCGGCGGCCGCCGAGGGCGCGCATCGTCGAGATGATGGGGCGTCGCTGAGCGACGGCGATACTCATGGCGTTGTAGCTGAGGAAGGCGGCCACCACCAACGAGACCGAGGCGGCAAGCAGTGTCATCGCCTGCAGGATGGCGAACGAGCTACTGGCCTGTGCGGCGCGGAAACTCGGCGTGGCGACCACTGCCCGGTCGTCGAGCGCCGCGGCCACCGCGGTGCGCACCTTCGCCAGGTCTGCGTCGTGCTTGGTAAACAGCAGGATCGAGTCGAGTCGGTGTTCGCGTCCCGCGAGTCGTTGTGCGAGGGCGAGCGGCGCAATGACGAAGTGAGCGTCGTTCAGGCGTCGTGCGGCTGGGCCGTCGACGACGGCGACCGCGGTGACCGTCGTCGATCCCGCCACCTCGAACTGCTGACCCTTGACCACTCCGAGGCCGCCGCCGACGATGACGCCGTTGGGTGCCGACGTGACCGGCGAGCCCGATTCCAGCTGGTCCTGAATCGCCGTCTGCAGGTCGGAGTGCAGCTCGGAGGCATTCTGGCCGAGCCCGATCAGCAGCGCCGGTTGCGCGCTTGCAGTGATCCGGGTACGCACCAGTGGCACTGCGGCAGTGACGTTCTCGACACCGGTGACCTTGTCGAGCATGGCCTCGTCGATGCCGTCGCCGGTGATGCCGGAGACCTCGAGATCGGCGTCGCCTCCGATGCTGGCCGCGAGCCGATCGATGGACCCGGTGATGGAGCCGGACACGCCGAGGACTGCGACGAGAAGCGCCGCTGATACCGCGACGACGGCAATCGAAGCCACCGCGCGCCCCCAATGGGTGCGCAGTTCACGGACGTTCAAGACCTTCAGTCGGCTGAAGGCGGCGAGAGGCACTGCGCTAGAACCTGTGCGCCGAATGCCTGCCGCGCTGCCGCAGCGGGTCCGCGACGAGGCGGTGCGAGGTGAACTCGCCGTGGCGGACGGTGGGAATGATCTCGGTGGGCTGGTCGCGCATGCCTGCCGAGTGTCGACCGACCGCGGGCATCGGGGTCGGGATGACGTCGGACTTCACGGCACCGTCCTGCACCGTGACGACCCGGTCGGTCTGGGAGGCGGCCTCCTGGTTGTGGGTCACCATGACGACCGCTCGATCGGCACCGTCATCGTGCGCGACGTGGCGAAGGAGGTCCATGATCGCGGCGCCCGTCGAGGAGTCGAGATTGCCGGTCGGCTCGTCGGCCAGGATCAGCGGAGGATCCATCATCAGGGCGCGGGCCACCGCGACCCGCTGCATCTGGCCTCCAGACAGCTCGGCGGGGCGATGCTCCACCCGGTTGCCGAGTCCGACCAGCTTCAGCAGGGCCATGGCGTCGGAGCGGACGTGGCGCAGCTTCTTCCCGTCGAGCAGCATCGGCAGCGCGACGTTCTCCCACGCCGTCAGGGTGGGCAGCAAATTGAAGAACTGGAAGATGAACCCGACCTGGTGGCGACGAAACGTGGATTGCTGTTCGTCGGTCATGGTCCCGATCTCGGCACCGTTGAAGCGGATCGATCCGGTGCTGGGCGAATCGAGTGCGCCGAGGAGCTGCAGCAGCGTGCTCTTACCCGCGCCGGACGGCCCGACGATGGAGGTGAACTCACCACCGTTGATCTGCAGGGTGACTCCATTGAGTGCGCGGACGACATGCCCGCCGGTGTGGTACTCGCGTACCACATTGGTCAGCTCCACTGTCAGCGACACGTCACCTGACCCGGTGTCATGGCTGAGCCGTGGGCACGGGTCACCTCGCGGCGAACTGTTCCAGGCTGGGCATGGCCTTCTCGGCAAAGCAGTCCCGAATCTTCTGTCCCACCTTGCGATTGCGGCGCTGGGCGATGCCGAGCAGCGACGGGACGTGCGCGTACACCGCCTGGTTGTTGGGCGCATCCATGTGCGTGAAGGGCGGTGTGCCCGCGAGCGGTGCGAGCGGCAACCCGAGAACGTCACGGGCGGCCCTGACGACGGGGGCGTCCAGGACGGCGACGAAGTGCTGGATGTTCTCGCGCATCGCCGCGAGGGCGACGATGCGCATGATCTGGACGTGCGTCGCCGCGAGCCTGCGGCGGTACCTGCGGGGGATGGCAGCGGTGGCGCCGTCCCAGCACCGGTCGAGGTCCTCGATGCCGTGATGGCGCATGACGTCGGCCACCGGGATGACCGTCGGGGCGATCGGCGACTTGACCGAGTCATCCAGGTCGACGATGGTCTTCAGCCCGGCCGAGGAGTTGCGGATCATCCGCAGCACGCCCGCGGGCACCTTGGCGTAGGTGTCCACGGCCATGAAGAACACGCTGCTCTCGTCGTAGGGGCCGTACTCCTTCTTCATCGTGGCGGAGTCATTGCCCCAGGAGTCCTCGAACACCTCGCGCTCGACCTGGCGGGCGATGTTGGCGAAGGGGTCGGTGCTCTCCAGTGCGAAGCAGGCGAAGCGGTGGCAGCCGAGCTTCTTCGAGCCAAGAAACTCTTCGGTGAGCGCATCGCGCTCCGGATCCGACATGTCGTAGACGTATTCCGTCACTCGTCGGTGCTCCCACCTATCTGCTTGCGTTCCGGCAGGCACTGCTGTCACGGAGATCACCCGACTGCGGGTTGCGACTGACCATGCCACCCGCCGCGATGAGACGCAAACGCCACCGACGGGTTCGCAGCGTCTTCACACCTTGGTCGCAGACACGCAGCAACGTGGTCGTCTTCGTCGCGGTGCCGGTGTCGCGCGTGCTGGTCACGTCTCGAGTTACACGCGGATCCGGTCGTTCGTCGGATCGTAGATCGGCCGCAGCGACACGGAGATCGGATGAAGATCGCCTCCGATGTTGACCTCGTAGTGCCCAGCCCTGATCCAGTCGGCGTCGATCGTCGCCCTGTCGGGGTCGCGCACGTAGGCCAGTCCGACGCAGGCGCCGCTGGTCTCGGCCCACGCCGCGGAGGTGACCTGCCCTGCGACCGCACCGTCGCGCAGGATCAGTTCTCCGCTCCACAACATCGCATCGGGGGAGTCGACGGTGAAGCTCACCAGCTTCTTGCGTGGCCCCTCGACCTTGGCCTTCTCCAGCGCATCACGACCCAGGAACGCGATGTCGGTCTTGAGCTTGCACGCGAACAGCAGACCCGCCTCGAGGGGATTCTCGCTGGGCGTCAGTTCACGGCCGAAGGCGCGGTAGCCCTTCTCGAGTCGCAGCGAGTCGATGGCGTAGTAGCCGCCTCGGGCGACTCCGAACTGCTCGCCGGCGCGCATCAGATCGTCGTACACCCCCACCGCGAACTCGGTGGGAACGTAGAGTTCCCAGCCGAGTTCGCCGACGTAGGTGATCCGGGTCGCGCGCACCGTGGCATAGCCCAGTGAGATCACCTGGCTGGTGCCGAATCCGAATGCCTCGTTCGACAGATCGGCGTCGGTCAGCGTCGCCAGGAGATCCCGGGACCTGGGTCCCATCACGCCGAACACCGCATGGGCCGACGTGACGTCGACCAGGGTGGCGCGCAGGCCGGGGGCCGTGTTCTTGCGGATGTGGTCCTTGTCCCGTTCGGTGGTGGCCGCACTGCTCACGATGAGGAATTCCTCTGCGCCGGTGCGTGTCACGGTGACGTCGGACTCGTAGTTGCCCTTTTCGTTGAGCATGCCCGTGTAAACCGCCCTGCCCACCTCGACGCCGACGTCGCCGGTGCAGAGCCACTGCAGCGCGGCTTCGGCATCGGGCCCCACCACCAGGTACTTCGAGAAAGACGTCTGGTCGAAGACCGTGACACCCGAGCGGGTACTCGTCTGCTCGGCGGCCGACCAGGGCAGCCAATTCGGCTTGCCCCAGGTGTACTCGATGGTGGGCTGCTCACCGTGGGGGGCGAAGAAGTTCGCCCGCTCCCAGCCCATCTTGCTGCCGAAGTTGGCGCCGGCGGCTTCCAGGAGGTGGTGCACGGGTGAGCGCCGGAACGGACGCGCCGTCGTCAGTTCCCGGTTGGGCCAGGGTATTTCGTAGTGCACGCCGAGAACCTCGGCGACGCGGTCGTGCAGCCAGCGGTTGTTGCCGTTGAAGGGGGCGAAGCGGCGGATGTCCACACCGGTGAGGTCGCCGGTCGGGGCACCGTCGACGATCCACTCGGCCAGCGCGCGACCCGCGCCACCGGCGGTGGCGATGCCGACCGAGTTGAAGCCCGCGCCGACGTAGAAGTTGGCCACCTCCGGCGCTTCACCGAGGATGAACTGGTTGTCGGGGGTGAAGCTCTCCGGACCGTTGTAGAACTTCTTGATACCGGTGTGCTCCAAGGCCGGGATGCGCAACAGCGCGTTGTTCATCAGGATCTCGAAGTGGTCCCAATCCTCTTCCAGCAGCTGGAATTCGAACGGGTAGGGAATCTGGTCGGGCGACACCCACGGCTTGGCCTCCGGTTCGAACCCGCCGATGACGAGACCGCCGACCTCCTCCTTGAAGTAGGTGTACCCGTCGGGGTCGCGCAGGATGGGCAGGTCGGGGTGTACACCCGCGATGTCCTCGCTCACGACGTAGAAGTGTTCGGCGGAGTGCAGCGGCACGTTGACCCCGGCCATGGCACCGACCTGCTTGGCCCACTGACCGGCGCAGTTCACGACGATCTCGGCCTCGATGTCACCGGCGTCGGTCCGCACGCCCGTGACGCGTCCGTCCTTGGTGAAGACGTCGAGCACCCTGATCTTCTCGATCACCACGGTGCCTCGCATGCGGGCACCCTTGGCCAGGGCGAAGGTCAGGTCGGTCGGGTTGGCCTTGCCGTCGGCGGGCAGCCAGATGGCCCCGACGAGGTCGTCGACCCGCATCACCGGGTAGTGCTCGAGTGCCTGCTCGGGTGTGAGCAACTCGCATTCCATGTCGAACGCCGCGGCGCTGACCGCGGTGCGGCGCAGCTGAACCATGCGGTCCTCACTGCGTGCCACGGTCACGCCGCCGCACCTCTTGTAGCCCGCCGAAAGTCCGGTCTCCCCTTCGAGTTCGGCGTAGAGCTGCGTCGAGTACTGGACCAGCCGGGTGAGGCTCTCCGAGGCGCGCAACTGTCCCACCAAACCCGCCGCATGCCACGTCGTCCCCGAGGAGAGCTGGCCCTGTTCGAGCAGCACGACGTCGGTGATGCCGAGTTTGGTGAGGTGGTAGGCGACGCTGGTGCCGATCACGCCGCCGCCGACGATGACGACGCGGGCGCGGTCTGGCAGTGGTTTGGTGGCCACGGGTTGGAGACTCCTTGCGGTACTGGGGCGTGAGGTCTAGACGGGGTCCGCTACGGGTACGTGCCGGTGTTCCTCGGCGATCCGCTCCTCCCGCCCGTGCTGGTGGACGGCGTAGTAGATCGCGCCGACGAGGGCGATCGCGGCGATGAAGATCAGGCCGCCCCACGCGTAGACGCCCTCACCGTAGATCGCGGCGCGCGGCCAAAGCAGGTTGATCAGCATGAACGCGCCGTAGCCGATGGCGGCCGCGTTGATCACCAGGCCGCCGGTGCGGCCGAGGTAGAACCAACCGCTCTTGCCCGCGTCCTGAGGCCAGCCGCGGAGTCGCTGGCGCATCACGGGGACCGTGACCAGGAGGTAGGCGATGTAGACGATGGCGATCGCGACGCTGGTGATCAGCAGGAAGATCTTGGCGTTGCCGATGTTGAGCACCAGCAGGGCGATGGCGATCAGACCGCTGACGAGCGCCGGGATGACCGGTGCGTGCCGCTTCTCGGTGACGTGGGCGAGCTGGCGTCCGAAGGGCAGGGCGTGGTCGCGCGCCATCGAGAACGCGAGTCGGATGGAGGCGGTCTGAATCGCCAGCGTGCAGATGAAGATCGCGAACGCGACGTCGACGAGCAGGAGCTTGCCGACCGTCGACCCCAGCGCGGACTCCAGCACCGAGGGCAGGCCGCCGACGCCGAGCACGGCGGGGTCAAGGGAGTCGGCGGTCATGAGGGCGAGCAACAGCAGCGCCGCACCGGCGAGACCCGCGGCGGCGAGCGCGCGCAGGAGTGCCTTGGGGGTGGTGCGCCGCGGGTCGACGGTTTCCTCGGCGAGCGACCCGGCGGTGTCGAATCCGTACATGACGTAGGCGGGCATGATCGCGGCCATCAGCAGCGGACCGAGGTACCCGAGGGACTCCCAGCCGTACATGCCAGGACCGATGCCTTGGGAGTCGAAGACGACACCAGGGCCGCGCTGAATGTGGAATAGCAGCAGCAGGATGATCAGCGCCACGCCGATCAGTTCGGCGGCCACGCCGATGTTGTTGACCACCGCCATGAACTTCACGCCGAGCAGGCTGATGATGGTGGTGAGCACCACGGCGCAGGTCCCGAGGAAGACGGCGTTCTGGGCGTCGTCGGCGAAAACCTGGAAACCCGACCAGATCTGGGGCAGCACCACCTGCATGGCGATGGCGACGGCCGCGACCGTGACGAGGGAGCCGATCAGCATCATCCAGCCGGCCATCCATGCGCCCGGGCGACTGCTCGCCTTCTTGGCCCACTGGTAGACCGACCCGGCGATCGGATAGCGCGCCGACAGCTCGGCGAAGACCAGCGCGACGCAGAACTGCCCGACGAGGACCACGAACCACGTCCAGAACAGCAGCGGGCCGCCGAACCCGTAGCCGAATCCGAACAGCTGGAACATGCCGGTGAGGATGGAGATGTAGCTGAACCCGGCGGCGAAGGAACTGAACGAACCCAGGCTCCGGCTCAGCTTCTGCTTGTAACCGTAGGTTGCGAGATCGTCGAGGTCTGCGCTGTGCAGCGGATCGGGGACTGTGGTGGCCATGGGCTCTCCGTTCGGGTGAGGCTGAGTTAGTCGGTGGCGGTGGCGTCGGTGAGGAGTCGGTCGAAGTCGGGGCCGTCGAACTCGGCGACTGCGCTGTCGTAGCGCTCCATCGCCCAGCTCCAGAAATCGAAATCAATTGCACACGATGCACTTTGAATGCATCCCCAGAGCGTCCAACCGTACTTGGACACGATGCCCTGCAGTCGGGCGCGGGCAATCTTGTGGCGCAGGGTCCGCCCGTAGTAGGCGGTGACGAGCTCCTCGAGCTGGTCCAGCGACAGCCTGCATTCGCTCCACACGTTGCCGAGCTCGAAGCACGGGTCGTTGTTCCCGGAATACTCGTAGTCGATCAACCAGACCTTGTCGCCGTCCTCGATGAAGTTGCCTGCCAGCAGGTCGTTGTTGCACGGCACGGTGGTCTGGTCGCACGTACTGAGCACCGCGTCGATCCTGCCGAACGCCCCCGCGTAGTCGAGGTAGTCGCTCGGAATCTTGAACCCGTTGTGCTGCACGGTCTTCACGTAGCTGGGCTGGAGCTCGAACATGTTGAACTCGCCACGAAAGCGCGGCCCGGCGTGCAGCGTTCGGATGGCGCCGGCCGCCTTCGAGATGACTCCCTCGCGTTGAAAGTCGGCGTTGGTCAGCGTCGTGCCCTCCAGGTAACCCAGCAGCAGGATCCCGAGCTCGGGCCGATAGTCGATCACGGGTGCCCCGACGCCGGCCTGCTCGGCGGCCCTAGTGTTGAAGTACTCCTGCTGGCGATCGATTCCCAGCAGATTCGACGAGATGTCGCAGCACCGGGCGACGTAGATCCCGTCGGGTGTGGTGATCTTGACGTTGCGGTTGGTCAGGCCGCCCGAGAGTTCCTCCAACTGCCTTGGCCCAACCGAGAGCGCGGGGATCTGGTCGAAGTGTTCGTTGAGCTGGGCATCGCTGAGCGGGAACGACATTGGCGCAACTTCCTCGCGTGCCGGCCGGGTGTTCTGAGGTGGTCCAATTTCACTGTAAGCGGCGGAGTGTTAAACGTCTAGACTTTGATGTAACGGTCGGTTTACCAGTTGTTCTCCGGCTATGCGCGAACCCTGGCGCCGGACGGGTCGTAGGGCGGTTCGGTCAGCATCGTCGCGGGGTGGCGCTGGTTCATCACCTCCACCTCGAAGCCGTTCGATCCTGCCCCGTCGAGCCCCGTCACGACGTGTGCGGGCAGATAGGCCGAGAAGGTGGTGGCGCCGATGGTGTGGCCGTAGCCGGCGCTCCGCACGCTGCTGCGGGTATCGCCCTGCACCAGCATCTCGCCGCCGTGCATCACGACGTCCGCGTCGGTGGTGAACCACCGCAACACCTGGGCGGGGCCGGTGTCCTTGACGGCCTTGAGGGCAGGGCCTGCCAGCATGTCGGGTTTTGCCAGTTTGACGCAGAATCCGAGTCCAGCCTCGAAGGGGTTGGTGTCCGAGCGCATGTCGGTGGCCCACGCCAGGTACTGCTTCTCCAGGCGAAGTGTCTCGACTGCGCGATAGCCGACGTCCCGAATGCCATGGGGTGCACCGGCTTCGAGGACCTTGTCGTACAGATCTCGGACGTACTCGGTAGGCACGTGCAGCTCCCAGCCCAACTCGCCGACGTAGGTGGTGCGTAGCGCGAGCACCGGCGCCCAGCCGAGGTCGACCCGTTGCGCGGTCATGTACGGGAACGCGGCGGTGGAGAAGTCCGACGTGCTGAGCGCCGTCACGACGTCGCGGGACCTGGGCCCGCAGACGTTCAACACGCCGTACGCCGACCCCACGTCGGTGACGACAACGCTGCCATCGGTGGGTGCATGCTGCAGGAGGAACGTCACGTCGTGGCGACCGAAGCCGGCACCGGTGATCAGGTAGAAGCGGTCGACCGCCAGGCGGGTGATGGTGACGTCTGCTTCGATCCCGCCGCGTTCGTTGAGAAGCTGGGTGTAGGTGACCTTGCCGAGGGCGGTGTCCATGTTGGACCCCGCGATGCGCTGCAGCA
Organism: Mycobacterium sp.; assembly: GCA_025963385.1. Taxonomy (GTDB): domain Bacteria; phylum Actinomycetota; class Actinomycetes; order Mycobacteriales; family Mycobacteriaceae; genus Mycobacterium. The sequence goes on along the minus strand of JAOPUT010000165.1, from coordinate 718 downwards.
GGGCGAGCGCGTTGCGACCGCTGATCTCGAACTTGTTGAACGAGCTCTGGTCGACGAGGCCGACGCCGGTGCGCACGGCTCGGTGTTCGGCGGCGACGAAGTCCCACGCGTTGCTGCGGCCGAACGTCGGTGTTTCCTCGGTACCGACGTGGTCGGGGTCGAACCAGTTGGCCCGTTCGTAACCGAACTTGTTGCCGAACACGGCGCCGCGCTCGCGCAACCGGTCGTAGATCGCGCTGCGCCGTTGTCCCCGTGGGGGATTGCCTGCGCGGTTGGGGAAGGCGATGTCGTAATAGTGGCCATAGGCATGGACCGACTCCATGTCCAGCACGGTCGGCACGTTGTGCGGGGTGCCGAAGCGGCGAACGTCGAAGGGCCACAGGTCCATGCCGGGATCGCCGTCGATGATCCAGTTGGCCATCGCGTCGCCCGCGCCGCCCGCCGCGGCGATTCCTGCGGAGAACCCGCAGCAGTGGAAGAGGTTGTCGATGTCTTCGGTCAACCCCATCATGGGCTCGGCGTCCGGTGAGAACGGGATCGGACCGTTGACCCACGTGTGGATACCCATGTCGCCGAACGCGGGGAGGCGGTTGACCGCGCCCTCGGCCAGGCCCTCGAACCGATCGTGGTTGGCGGGGAACAACTCCGGGCCCAGGTCGCGGGGGATGGTGCGCCAACATGCGCGGGTGCCCTCCTCCCAGCCACCGATCACCAGGGC
>JAOPUT010000158.1 GCA_025963385.1 Mycobacterium sp. | reverse complement strand
CGCGGCACGCCCGGATGCTCGACGTGGAGCTCGGCCTGCAGCCGGGTGCGGAACTGCGCGAGTTGCAGACGGCCGTGCTGCGGCAGGCACCGGAGCTCGCCGCCTGGCCCCGTCAGCCCGAGTGGACGGGGGCCGTCGAGGTGGCGACGCCGACCGGACACGCGACGACGGTGGTGGCGCCGGAATCGCCGCGGCGAGTCGAGATCGTGGGACGGGATCGCGAGTTGGCCATCGTCGCAGGCCTTCTCGACGACGTGGCGACCGGCGCCACCCGTTGGCTGGTACTGTCCGGGCCGCCGGGGATCGGCAAGACGCGGCTTGCGGAGGAGGTCGCGGCGCGGGTCGCCGACCAGGCGGGCCGCGTGGTCTGGATCAGTTGTCCCGATGAGTCGGCGACCCCGCCGTGGTGGCCGATGCGACAGCTGGTCCGCGCGCTCGGCGGCGATGCGGACGAGGTGCTGCAGGTGCCGCAGCACGCGGACCCGGATACGGCGAGATTCCAAGTCTACGAACGCATTCAGCGACTGCTCGAATCGGTCAAGGATGTGCGTGCGGTCGTCGTCGACGACGTCCAGTGGGCCGACTCGGCGTCGACCGGCTGTCTCGCCTACGTCGCAAGTACGCTGCGCGACCACCCGGTCGCCATCGTGGCGACCGTCCGTGACGGCGAGCGCAGCCCGGAGTTGCGACGGCTTCTCGGTACGGTGGCACGCGGTGCGCACAACCGGCACGTCGAGGTGTCCGCCCTGTCCTCGCGCGACGTCGCTGCGCTAGCCACCCAGGTCGCCGAGGAGGTGCTCACCGACGCCGAGGCGGCCATCCTGGCGGAGCGCACCGGCGGCAATCCGTTCTTCGTGTGCGAGTACGCCCGCCTGCCGCGAGATGAGCGGCAGGGCAACGACATTCCCGTCGCCGTGAAGTCGGTGCTGGACCGGCGCCTCGCCGGGTTGGATCCCGCGGTGCTGCAGATGTTGCGCACCGCGGCGATCGTGGGGGACCCGGTCGACGTGGCGGTGTTGGCCAAGGCGACCCGGTTGGACATCGACACGCTCGCCGACCACCTGGACGAGGCGGCCGATGAACGCATCGTGGTGCCATCGCACACGGGTGACGGATACGCCTTCGCGCACGGGCTGCTTCGCGAACAACTGATCACCACCATGCCCGCGCTGCGTCGACAACGCCTGCACGCCAAGGTCGCCGAGGTACTGGCCGACGGCGTCGGGGCGGACGCCCTGACGCGGCGCGCGCAGCACCTGGTGGCGGCGCAGCCGCTGGTGGAGCCCGACGTGGTGGTCGAGGCCTGCCGACGCGCCGCCGAGGAGGCGACGGAGCGCTGGAGCTCGGACATCGCCGCGACGTGGTGGGAGGCTGCGCTGGAGGCCTACGACCGGCTGCCCGCCGCGGCGCGCGACGACGGCGAGCGTGATGCGCTGACAGTGGCGATGCTGGAGGCACATTCGCGGGCAGGTCGGGGACGGTTCGTCCTCGAGACCGTCGAGCGCCACCTGACGGAGGCGTTGCGGGCCGGCCGCACGGTGACCGCCGGCCGGGTGGCCAGTGCACTGCTGCGAGCCAGCGGCGGGTGGCCGTGGCTGGCGCCCGGTGAGGATCCCGGTGGTCTCCTGGCGCTGCTGGAGCGGTCGGCCGGGATCGCCGACCGCGATGCAGGTGCGGGCGCACGGGTGCTGGCTGCGCTTGCGGTGGGGCACTGTTACAACGCGGATCCCGCGGTCCCGGCGGCCCATCTCGACCGCGCCGAGCGGCTGGCCGACTCCGCGGGCGACCCCGACGTGATCGCCGACGTGCTGATGGGGCGCTTGATCACCTATTCCGGGGTCGCCACCGTCAGTGAGCGGATCCTGGCGTGGTCGGAGCGGCTGAACTCTTTGCACCACAGCAGGTTTCGTGAAGATAGGGTGATCTCGAACTCGGTGTGCACGATGGCCGAGATGAATCTCGGAGACGTCGACGCCACCGAGCGTCGGTTGGCCGTGGGTATCGAGGGTAGCGAGGCGCTCCAATTGCCAGTGCTGCGAGCGCAATTGCGGTGGATGGAGGCAGTGCTCGCGGTGTGGCGCGGCGACTTCGCCGAAGCCGAGCGGCACCACGGCATCGCGGCGTTCGTTCACGAGCAGACCGAACTGTACGGTGTCGGAAGCGGTTTGATGGCGTCGGTGTCGCTTCTGCGGGAGACGGGCGGCGCGATAGATCCGCAGTGGTTCGCGATGGCGGCGACACCGGACACCGGCGGGCAGGACTTGGCGAACCTGGTCAAGACCGCGCTGTTGGCCGTGTCGGGCGGACCGGAGGCGGCGCAGGACGCGGACGAGGTCCTCGAGGAATGGTTGGCCGTGCGGGATCAACCGCACGTATGGACGACGCTGGGCCATTTGACGCTGCTCGCCCACGTGGCCGCCGACGCGGGGTTGGTCCGGTACGCGGTGCCGCTCGTCGAGGAACTGGAGCCCTTCGACGACCGGATCGCCGTGATCGGTCAGATCAGCGTCGTGGGTCCGGTGGCGCTGGCGACGGCAAGGCTGCGGCTGCTCGCGGGTGACCGCGAACGGGCGGCCGCGGATCTGTCGCGGGCCCGCGCGCTGGCCGAGCGCACCGCGGCGGCGCCCACGCTGGTGCGGTGTGACCTGCTGGCGGCCGAACTCGCCGACTCCGAGGTGGCACGTCGGGCGGCGGCGGAAGAGGTCGCCTTGGAGGCGAGCAGGCTTGGCATGCGCGGGGTCGAGGCCGCCGCGCTGCGGCTGGCCTGACCGCGGCGGCCAATTCTTGTAGCCGCGGCGCCAAGAAACGTCCAAGTTCCCGCCAAGCGGTGTGCGTGATCCTTCAGCGGACGAGATACCACTGCTGAAAGGAACCCTGATGACCACCCACGCCCCGACCGAGGTCGACGACGACATGGTCGCCCTGCGCAATCACGTCAGTGCACCGGTCGCGCTGCCCGGCGAGCGCGTCTATGAGAGGGCCACGCCGTGGAACGTGGCGGTGCCGGTGCGCCCCGGCGCCGTGGTGTTCACCTCGTCGGCGAGCGACGTCGCGCAGGTGATGCGTTTCGCAGGCGCCAGGGGGCTGCGGGTGGTCGTGCAGGCCACCGGGCACGGTGCGGTACCGGTGGGGGCCGACGACATCCTGGTCCTCACGACCGGGCTGACGGAATGCGTCGTCGATCCCACGGCCAGGACCGCGCGCATCGGTGCGGGCGTCAGGTGGCAGACCGTGCTCGACGCGGCCACCCCGCACGGCCTCGCCCCGCCGTGCGGATCGGCACCGGGCGTCGGCGTGGTCGGCTACCTCACCGGAGGAGGGGTCGGCCCGCTGGTACGCACCGTCGGGTTGTCGGCCGACCACGTTCGGGCGTTCGAACTCGTGACCGGGGCAGGGCACGTGCTGAGGGTCACGCCCGACGAGTACGCCGACCTGTTCTGGGGTCTGCGGGGCGGCAAGTCGATGCTCGGCATCGTCACCGCCGTCGAGATCGATCTGCTGCCGATCGCCGAATTTTATGGCGGCGCAATCTACTTCGACGGTGGGCACGCCGCCGAGGTGCTGCACGAGTGGCAGCGGTGGACCGCCGATCTGCCGGAGAGCGTCAACACCTCCATCTGCATTCAGCAATTGCCGCCACTGCCCGGCATCCCCGAGCCGCTGGCGGGCCGGATGACGGTCGCGGTCCGCTACGCCGCGGTGGGGGACGCCGCCGACGCCCAGCGGGTGCTCCAGCCGATGCGCGACGTCGCGCCTGCCCTGATCGATGCCGTCGGGGTGATGCCGTACGCCGCGATCGGTGCGGTGCACGCCGACCCGGTGGACCCGATGCCGAGCCACGAGGATCACGCGCTGCTGCGTGAGCTGACCCCCGAGGCGGTCGAGGCGCTCCTCGCGGCGTGCGGTCCAGGGTCGAACTCGCCGCAGACGATCGTCGAACTGCGACTCCTCGGTGGTGCGCTGGCGCGCCTGCCTCGCCACCGCAGCGCGTTCTGTCACCGCAACGCCCTCCACGCGCTGTCGGTGATCGGGGTTCCTGCAGGCGAGGCCGTGGCCACGCACGCCGCCGAGCTGGTCAACGCGATGACGCCGTGGGCGACGGGTGGCCAGATGCCGAACTTCGCGGCATCGGCCGATCCGGGCAGGCCAGCGCGCTGCTACAACGAGGACGCGCTGCATTGGCTGCGGGCGCTCGCCGAGCGCTACGATCCGGCCGCTGTGATGCGCTGAGCACACGATTTGGAGCTGTGGGGCCGCGTCGGTAACCTTGTGTTCACCCGTCGCGGGGTGGAGCAGCTCGGTAGCTCGCTGGGCTCATAACCCAGAGGTCGCAGGTTCGAATCCTGTCCCCGCTACTAAGTGAAACGGCCCTCGGAGATCTCTCCGGGGGCCGTTTTCATGCCACTTGTGAACGGATTTGTGAACGTTAGCCTTTGCTGATTCTCCTTGAGGTTGTCGAATATTCCTGCTAGTGGAGGATAAGCCCGAATTGCGATCAACCGTCTAAGGTTGCTACACCGCCAACTCCGGAACGCCGGTCCGGTAGGGCGACCGGCCAGCGCAGCTAGCAGCTCACGCCACAGCGCGGGCGGCATGGCGTTATTCATGCTCAGCGAAGGTGACATCGCTGTCCACGACACTGCGTGCTCACCCCAGGTCGGGCCGCCGCATCGCGGCGAGGTCGGAGAGGAAACCCTTCAGCTCGCTGTCATCGAACACGCCGTCCTTGGCGAGGTACTGAACTCATCGGAGACCGATCTCACCTGGCTCACAACTGTCTGTCCGACGTAGACCACGACGGTGGCCAATCAACTGCACTTGTCGCGGTTGGCGCTGATGTAATTGGTCGTTATCGGCGGTCATCTTGGCGATTCTCATTTGAAATGTCGCATTCTCATTCCGCATGTCATCCCAATGTCGCGTATGGCATGCGGAATGAGACTCGACTCGAGGGCCCCGGCATGGTCGCGTTGTCGCGACATTACGCGTGGATTGACCCGCGACACACCTATCAGAAGACCTTCGCTGGACGCACGATGCTAGACAAGCGGATGCGATCCAGCCGAAATCCCTTCCTGCGGTTGCCAATCCGCGTATATCAGTCTGGCCGTGCGTCGCCACCCGACACGCTCACCACACAGACTCACCGGGGAAGCAAAAGGGGCGCCGTCGGGGTAGCTCCCCGGCGGTGCCTCGCCCCGCCCTCTTGACAATGTTCTCTACATACAGGTGTGCGGAGGCCGTGCGTGCGACGACCGGCACGTATCAGGCGTATCAGCGAATCTGGAGTGGCAAACACGGGCCAACCGTTTGAATGCGGAACTAACTAAAGGATCTTGAAAACTGGCTGTGGCATGGGCTTTTCGGTTCTACAGCGGTAAACTAGCACTGCTTGCGCGCCTGGCGGCGCAAACTAGTTGCTCCGACGAAAAGGGGCCGAACTCGCATGAGTCGAGCGTGATGCGAATGGCCGATGCGACAGTGGTACGCGGAAGCGGCGAAGGAACGGCCTTGTGGTTGCTGGGCGGTCTCTACGAGATCAAGCTGGCCGGCGATGTCGTCGACCGAGCCACCGCGACCAGAAACTGATGACCGGCTCAACGGTCAAGCGAAGGCAGCGAACATGACAGACCCAACCACGACGAACCCGGACGATTCCAAGGTGGGCGCGGAAATTGACGAGGCGGCCGTCGTCACGTTCAAGGACCGTCTGTGCGGTGAGCTTATGGGGCCGGACGATCTCGCCTACAAAGATGCCCGCATGATCTGGAACCGGCTGATCGACAAGCGCCCCGCCCTGATCGCGCGGTGCGCCGATGCCAACGACGTCGTGCGCAGCGTGCGCTTTGCTCGGGAGCATGAGCTCGCGGTAGCGGTGCGCGGCGGCGGGCACAACATCGCCGGTAACTGCGTGTGCGACGGCGGCTTGATGATCGACCTCTCGCAAATGAAGGGCATACAGGTGGATCCGGAAGGACGTACGGCGCGCGCCCAGCCCGGACTCACGTTGGGCGAGTTCGACCGCCACACACAGGCTCACGGGCTCGCCACCACAATGGGCATCGCCTCCGAGGTGGGCATTGCCGGCCTCACCCTCGGCGGCGGCTATGGCTGGCTCGCCGGCAGGTACGGCCTGGCTTGCGACAACCTGCTCTCGGTGGAGCTGGTGACCGCCGAGGGCGAGCACCTGAGCGCCAGCGAGGACGAGCGCGCAGAGCTGTTCTGGGGCGTGCGCGGCGGCGGCGCGAACTTCGGTGTGATCACATCCTTCGAGTACCGGCTTCACCCAGTCGGGAAAGTGTTTGGCGGCATGATGCTGTACGCGCCAACGCGGGACGCCCTGCGGTTTTTTGAAGAGTTCTCGAGCAGCTGCCCGGACGAGGTCAGCACCGTGGGGCTGCTCACCACCGCGCCCGACGGGAACCTGGCGTTCGCGATTGTCGCCTGCCATTGCGGCCCGATCGACGAGGGCGAGAAGGCACTCGCGCCGCTGCGCAGCTTCGGCCCGCCGCTTGCGGACATGCTCGGAGCTCGTGATTACACAGACATGCAGAGCTTGACCGACGAAGCGTGGCCCCCGGGCCGTCTCTACTACTGGAAGTCGAGCCTCGTGCGCACGCTGGGCGAGGAGGCGATCGACGTGTTCCTGGATTACGCGGCCCGCAAGCCCACCGCGCTGTCGTTGATCGGCATTCAACAGCTGCACGGCGCCGCGGGCCGCGTGGACACGGCCCGGACGGCCTTCCCCCACCGCTTCGACCACTACAACTGCCTCGCGATGCTCGAGACCGCGGACCACGCCGATGTGGAGTCGGGCACAGAATGGGCCAGGCAGTGCTGGGCGGCGATGCGTCCCTTCGCCGAGCGCGCTACCTACGTCAACGACCTCGGCGAAGAGAAAGAGCGTCTCCAGGAAGCGTACGGGCCGAGCCTTGAGCGGCTGCGCGCGTTGAAGAACGAGTACGACCCGACGAACTTCTTCCGCCTCAACCAGCTCATCACCGCGACGGCAGCATGAGGTGACCACGCCTGCAATTCGCGGACATCAGTTGGGTGGGCGGGTGCGCTGATTTGGGCACAGGAGAGTGTGATGGGAGGGCTTTAGGATTCGCGGTGAGAACCGTTGCACGCGGCGGGATGACCGCTTGTGTGCAGTCGGTCGAATGCAACGCATCATCGACCAGCACGGAGCGGGCCACGGATAAGTCATGAGTGCACGCTTCGAGGAACTCGACTGGTCGGAGACCGTCATGGGAGTCATCAGCCTGCGCAGGCGGATCGAGCCGTCCCTGAACGTCGAGGTGTACGAGGTCAAGCTCGGCGACGAGTTCTTGATGTCGAGCCTGTTCACGGTGGCCGAGGTGGAGCTCGCGCGCCTCGGCCTGGCCGAGGCGGTCGACGCCGACCTCGATGTCGTCGTCGGGGGATTGGGGCTCGGCTATACCGCGCAGACGGCGCTCAACGATCCCCGCATTCATTCGCTCGTTGTGGTGGAGGCACTTAGAGAGGTCATCGGCTGGCATCAGCGTGCGTTGCTTCCAGACGCCGCCGAACTGGTGTCGGATCCGCGGGTCCGCCTTCAACTAGGCGACTTCTTCGCCATGGCTGACAGCACCACCGGTTTTGATCCGGAGGCACCGGGCCGCCGCTTTCACGCCGTCCTCCTCGATATCGACCACACGCCGCGACACGTCCTGCACCCGAGCCACCGCGCGTTCTACAGCCCTGCGGGACTGGGAAAGCTTGTTGGGCACCTGCATCCCGGCGGAGTCTTCGCGCTATGGTCCGATGATCCGCCCGACCCAGACTTCGAGGCGGTCCTCGCCGAGGTCTTCGACCGATCCGAGGCATCCGTGGTGCGGTTCCCCAACCCGCTGACCGGCGGGTACTCGACCAATACGGTCTACGTCGCGAGTTAGATGTCGTCGGACCGCGGTGTCGTCGTGATCGTGCCTGCCTCACAGTTTCCGCGGGTCGCGGTACGTCGTTTCGCGTAGTTCCTCCAGCGCCAGGCGGACTGGAGGGCCGCTGCCATCGGGTGAGTGACCGTACCTGCGGCGGGGCGGCTATCCCACCGTGGCGTTGGCCTTGATCCGAAACTGTCGGGACCCTGATAGGCCTGAGGGTGTGACGATTCGGCGAACGGGACCATGTTGGGGCCGCCCCAGCGTTGACGCGGCCCCAATCCTCGACATCGCCGGGGCTAACATCGCCGCAGCCACCGGCCACGGGCTGCGGGTCGAGGGGCCGACACCCTGCCACCAATCGAGGCATCGGGCTTCTAGGTGAAGACGGCAGGCATAAACACACCGGAGAAGAAGGAGCGAACACACCGGAGGAGAAGGAGCGCGCGTTGCTGGCGGTCCAGAAGTACCTCGGCGACCTATGCTTCGTGACCCCGGGGGTCTTTCCGTCCGGCCAGGACGTGCAGCACCTGGTCGGCCAGATACTAGGAATGTGGGAATGACCTCGTCCTCTGGGGCCATTTCCGCTGGTAGCGGGGACAGGATTCGAACCTGCGACCTCTGGGTGCCGGTCCCATGCTCACATCGCCTCCTGCGTCTCAACCATCCAGGTCACGACGGATTGTGCGTCAAGCCGCCTTCGTTGCCGAACTGCAGCTTGTTGGCGAGCGTAATGGCCTTTCTCTCTCCGGCGGCGCGCTTCGGGCCATCGTTTGCCGAAGTGCTTTTTGTTGGCCATTGACCCCGGCGTCCACCCAAGGAGACACCGCAGCAGTGACCGCGAAATGTCATGGATAACAAGCGGTTATCCATTGTTATGTCTGTGTCGGCAGTCCGGGACGTCGATGCTCGCCGACGCCGGCTTCGGCGATGTGTGCAGGTCCTTGAATTCGAGGTCCGAGAGTTCGAGTCGGATCCGATCAACTACTAGGTAGCGCGAAAGGAGGCCAATCCGTCCATCCCGATGTTCCGACGGCCTACGGTTGCAATGAAGATGGAAATGCAACTAGACGGCAAGAACGCGCTGTTGCTGTCCGCACGCGGTGCGCATCTCCGGGCAGATTGGCTGACCAGCTACGAGTCCTTCGCTCGGGCGAGTCAGGCTGCACCCCTGGCCACCGACGATCTCGACGCCTTCGCAACCGCCGCATGGCGGCTCGGTCGGTGCAAAGAATCGGTTCGAATTGCCGAACAGGTGTTCAACCAGCTTTCCCGCAGCGATCCCGCGGCGGCGGCGATGAAGGCGGTCGACGTCGCGCTGGCGTGGCTCACCCGCGGGGATCTCAACATCGGTCAAGGCTGGATGAACCGGGCGCGCCGGCTGCTGGATGGGGCACCGGAAAGCCCGACCACCGGCTACCTCGCCTACCTCGACGCATTCATCGCGACATGCGCTGGAGACACCGATGCGCTCGACCGGCAGGTCACCATCTTGCGGGAGATATCGGCGCGGTTCGACACCCCCACGATGACGTCCCTCCGTCTGGTCGTCGAGGCCGTTGCCGCGATCGGTGAGGCGAGGATGGCCGAGGCTTTCGGCCTGATCGACGAGGCCATGCTGATGGTGCTGGCCGACGAGATCCCGATCGAATGGGCCGGTGACATCTACTGCCTCGTCCTGCACCACTGCGACCGGCTGGCCGACCTTCCGCGCATGCGCGCATGGACGCAGTCAATGGAGCGGTGGTGTGAGAACTTCGCCGCCGTGGCATACGGCGGGGTATGCGAGATGCACCGGCTGCATTTGCTGACCGCGACCGAGGATTATCGGCTGATCGAGAACCAGTTGTTCCTGGCCAGCAGCAAGCTGGAGGACATCAACGCGTTCGCGGCCGCCGAGGGCTTCTACGAACTCGGTGAGATACGCAGGCTGCGGGGCGATGTCGAAGGCGCGCTCGCCGCGTTCTCTCAGGCGCGGTCGCTGGGCGTCGACCCGCAACCCGGCGAGGCGCTTTTGCAGTGCCGGCAAGGCGACGGCGCTGCTGCGTGGACCGCGCTGCAGGCGTCGCTGGCATGGCAGGACCGGGTGGGCCGGATGCGCTTGTTGCGTGCTGCAGTCGAGGTGGCATTGATCCGCGACAGCGTAGATGAGGCCGAGGCGCATTGCCGCGAACTCGAAACCGGCGCCGAGGCTTTCGGCACTCCGGGGTTCAAGGCCTGGGCGGCGCACGCGCGCGGGGCGGTCTTGGTGCAGCGAGGCGAGTACGGCCCGGCGCTCGGTGCGCTGCAGGCGGCACTGCGCGAATACCGAACGCAGCAGTGTCGGTATGAAACGGCCGAGGTCTACGAATTGATGGCGATTGCGCACGAGGCATTGGGGGACGCCGATCTGGCGGCTGCACACGCGGCCACCGCGCAAAGCATCTACCGCCAGCTTGGTGTGGAACCCGCACGGACCTCCGCTGGGCCGGGCCAGGGTGGCCTGACGAAGCGGGAGATCGAGATTCTGGCCCGGATCGCCAGCGGAGCGACCAATAAGCAGGTGGCCGATCAGATCTTCATCAGCGAGAAGACTGTCGGGCGTCATTTGGCCAACATCTACGCCAAGCTCGGCGTCTCCTCCCGCACCGCGGCCGTGACATGGGCGTATGCCAACAATGTCTTGCGCTCGACGGATTGAATTCGTCTCAACGTCTACATCATTCGCACCATGTGGCCGACCGCGAAGACACATCATTCGCCCGATGAGGACTGGCTAGCTGCGGCCTTACCGTGATCAGGACTCATAATCACCCGGTCAGGAGGCTCCTATGACCACCACGGACGCGCACGCTGCGAGCAAGAGACAGCAGTTACCGCAGACCAAAGGCAACGGACTGTTCGTGACCGACGGAGGTCTGGAGACGGAGCTGGTCTTCCGCGACGGAATCGACCTGCCGAGCTTCGCGGCGTTCCCGCTGCTCGACGACCCGGAGCGCCGCGCCCGATTGCGCCGCTACTACGACGGTTATCTCGACATTGCACGCAAGTTCGACGCGGGCTTCATCGTCGAGACACCCACGTGGCGCGCGAATCCAGACTGGGGTTCGACGCTCGGGTACTCGCTCGAGCAGCTCGACGCCGTCAACAGGTCAGCGGTGGCGCTCGCGGAGGAGGTCAGGACGGCTGCGGCGGCCGATGGCATCACCGTGGTGGTGAGCGGCTGCATCGGCCCGCGCGGCGACGGCTATGACCCCGGCGACGCGATGACGCCCGAGGAGGCCGAGCGTTATCACGCGGTGCAGATCGGCACTTTCGCCGACACCACGGCCGACCAGGTCACGGCGATCACGATGACCAACACCGGGGAGGCGATCGGTGTGGTGCGGGCCGCATCGGCGGCGGGAATTCCATCGGCGATCTCGTTCACCGTCGAGACCGACGGACGGCTCCCGACGGGCCAGCCGCTGCACGAAGCGATCGAGCAGGTGGACGCCGCCACGGATGCCGGCGCCGCCTACTTCATGGTCAATTGTGCGCACCCGACACATTTCGCCGAGGCCCTGGGACAGGACGGCCCGTGGCGACGACGACTGGTTGGCCTGCGCGCGAACGCATCCGCGAAGAGCCACGCCGAACTCGACGAAGCGACCGAGGTCGATGAGGGTGATCCGACGGATCTCGCCGCCCGGCACGCCATACTGCGTGACCGGTTACCGGCAGTGACCGTGCTCGGTGGCTGTTGCGGCACGGATGCGCGGCACGTGGCGGCGATCTGTTCCGCCTGGACTACCAATTAGGCTGCCGCTCCAAAGAATTACCGATGCCTGACGGCGCAAGCTCCACTATTCGTCCGATGTGGGAGCCGGTCTGCAGTTCATACGCTCCGAGACATGAACGCGAACCCCAATGTCACGACGGTGAACCGGGCGGCGATGTCAGGTTTTGGTTGTTCAGGAGGCACCGAAATCGCGGGCCCCCTGGCGGATCGAGACGATGTGGCGCACGAGTTCCAGCCAGCGGCCCTGCCGGCACGTCGTGCTTCGTCGTACTCGTAGTCATCGCCCACGGGATTTTCGGGCCCTCGGCGCCGGGGTCGCCACCGGGCCGGTTCTCTTCCACGTCCAGCCTCCGTCGATGGGTGCTCGACTGGGGGCCAAGTGGTCGCCGCAGCTCATTAATCCGCACGACTGAAGACTGGTGCCATGGTCGCTGTAGTTGTGAATGGATTTGTGAACGAAACGCCGCGCATCGACCGTGATGGCATGGAACCAGCGTGATTGCATAGACGGCGGGGTTGGTTCTGACCTGCACGTCGGAGACCGGGGAGGAGACGTGAGTCTGTCACCGGTTGGCTCATAACCCAGAAGTCGCAGGTTCGAATCCTGTCCCCGCTACTAAGTGAAACGGCCCCCGGAGATCACTCCGGGGGCCGTTTTCATGGGCTTTGGGGCGAGTTCCGTGTGCGACAAGTCGCCACTTTCCAGCTGTGACACTCGCGCCTGCGACACTCCCATGAGCGCGGCGACGTCTGCTTGACGCGCATGGCCACGGGCCTTGCGGATGTCGGTGAGGCGTTGCGCCTGACCGCGCCGTGCATGCCCTTGCGTGCCGCATCGGCGCGCGCGGGTGCACTCAGCCTCGCGCGACTAGCTCTGCGTGCACCTCACACCGGTTGCGGGCCATCATTGACCTCCTGGCTCAGGTGTCAGTCCGTCCTTATGACGCTGTTCGGCGATGGGGATGTTCTTGTCGTACCAGCTTTTCCAATTCCCGAGGCGATTGCCTCGTTTCTCTTGGGTCAGGACGGCGGCGCCGCGGTCGTGGATCGGACGATCAATCGCGGCTGCAGCACCGACGAGATCGCCTCTTTTCGTTGACCGTCCAAGCGTTCGACGACGGCTGTGACTGCCCGGTTGGCCTGATCTAGTGGTTCTTGGCTGACCGAGGTGAGGTCGATGTGACTGAGTTGGGCCAACAGGCTGTCGTCGTACCCGGAGATCGAGACCTGGCCGGGGACGTCGACACCCGCGCGTCGTAGCGCATCGAGCATGCCGATGGCCATCCGATCATTGCCCGCAACCACGGCGGTGGGCAATTTCCCAGCGGCCATGAGTTTTTCGGCCGCCGCCATGCCTGCGCTTTCGGTGAAGTCGCCCTCCAAGACGGTGACCTCGTCGCCGAGCCCGTGTCTGCGCATGGCGCGTAGGTATCCATTGCGTCGATCGGCCCGGATTGACCCCGTCCTGCCCGCGAGATGGACGATGCGACGGTGTCCGAGTTCAACGAGATGGTCGACGACCGCGGCGATGCCACGCGAATCCGCGGCCCGCACGACGTCGAGCGACTCGATGGACAACCGGCGCCCAACGGAGACGATGGGCAGGCGCTCGCTTAGGTCGGTCAGCTCGCCGACCGCTGCGACGGGACCGAGGAGAATCATTCCCTCGCAACGGAAGTCGAGCAAAGTCTCGATGACCCGTGCCTCGGGGTGCGTCGGGGTTACGGCCCCCAGCACGACTTCGTACCCCGCGCGGTCGGCTGCGCCGACGATGTGCTCGACCATCTCCGCGTGGAAGCTGTTGCGGATTTCTGCCGTGACGCCGATCAGATGGGACCGCCGGGCCGTCATGAGTGCAGCGGTTCGGTTGACCCGGTAGCCGATCTGCTCTGCTGCAGCGAACACGCGGGCGCGGGTCTCGGCGCTCGGCCCTGGCGCTTTCCGGAATACCAGTGACACGAGTGCCTTGGACACCCCGACCTTGTCGGCGACATCTTGCATCGTCGGCCGGCTGTTCTCGACCACGCTGGCTCTCCTTGCGGCTACTCGATCGGGGCTTGACAAGTCGTGTGACCGCGCTCATAGTAGCTGACTTAGACCGGTCAAATAGACCGGACAATCAACGAGAGCAGGAAGATCGTGAGATCACCACGGCGCGTGGCACGCGCACTCACCGCTGCGGCGGTAATCGTCCTCGGCGTCGCCGCCTGCAGTAGCACCGGCGGCAGGCCCGCATCCTCGGACAGTGGATTCTCGGCGGGTTCTGCGAACACGCCGCGCATCAAGATCGCCATGGTCACCCACGCGCCGCCCGGCGACACGTTCTGGGACCTCGTGCGCAAGGGCGCCGAGATGGCGGCGGCCAAGGACAACGTCGACCTGACCTACCAGGGTGAGGACCAGGCGCCGAACCAGGCCAACTCGATCCAGAGCGCGATCGATTCGAAGGTCGACGGCATCGCGGTGACTTTGGCCAAGCCCGACGCGATGAAGCCCGCCGTCTCAGCGGCGGTCGCCGCGGGAATTCCCGTGGTGGCCTTCAACAGTGGCTTCGCCGACTGGAAGACGACCGCTGCGATCGAGTACATCGGGACCGACGAGCGCGGCTCGGGTCACTCCGTGGGTGATCGGCTCAATGCTGCCGGTGCCAAGCACGCGGTATGCGTGAACCAGGTGCAGGGACACGTGGACCTCGAAGCGCGATGCGCAGGCATCGCGGAGAACTTCAAGGGTCGCACGGAGAACCTCTACGTCAACGGAACCGACATGTCGGCCGTACAGGCGACCATCGGTGCGAAGCTCCAGCAGGACCCCAGCATCGACTATCTCGTCACCCTCGGTGCCCCGTTTGCGATCACGGCGGTGCAGGCGGTCAAGGACGCGGGAAGCAACGCCAAGGTCGGCACCTTCGGTACCGACGAAGAAGTCGTGAAGTCGATTCAGTCCAACGGGGTGCAGTGGGCGATCGATACGCAGCCCTATCTGCAAGGTTACCTGGCCGTCGACTCGCTGTGGCTCTACATCAACAACAAGAACATCCTCGGCGGCGGCCAACCCGTACTGACGGGGCCGGCATTCGTCGACCCGAGCAACGTCGCCAGTATCGCTGAGTACGCCTCCAAGGGAACCCGATGACCAACTCGATCGGAGTGGGGGTGATTGGCGCGGGTATGGCCGGACGCGCGCATGCCGCTGGATACCGCACTGCCACAACGCTATTCGGAGCTGACCGGCCAGACGTCCGCTTGGTCGCGATCGCCGACGCCAACGAGGCCGTCGCCGATGACGCCGCCAAGCGCTACGGCTACGACCGGGCTGAATACGACTGGCGGGCCGTCGCGGAGGCGACTGACGTCGACGCGGTGAGCGTGGTCGTCGCGAACCATCTGCATCGCGAGATCGTCGAGGGCCTTCTGGCCGCGGGCAAGCACGTGCTGTGTGAGAAGCCATTGGCCGCCTCGCTTGCGGATGCCGAGGCCATGGTCGCCGCAGCGGATGACGCCGCCGCTCAAGTAACGGCCGTCGGATACACCTACCGGCGGTCGCCGGCAGTGGAGATGATCCGCCGCGAGGTGGCGCAGGGGACGATCGGCGAGCCGGCGCACTTCAACGGGCATTACTGGTGCGACTACTCATTGGATCCCACCTCGCCGATCACGTGGCGATACCGCGGTGGACCCGGCACAGGGGCGCTGGCCGACGTCGGCAGCCATCTGCTCGACCTCGCCGAGTTCATCTACGGTCCCATCACGGAGGTCAGCGGTGCCGCCTTCACGACGGTGATCGGTACGCGGCCCGTTCCGGTCGGCGTCACCTACGGTCACACCAAGGGTGAAGTGAACGGCGAGTACGCCACGGTCGAGAACGAGGACGTCGCCACGTTCACCGCACGGTTCCACAACGGTGCGATCGGCACCTTCTCGACCTCACGTGTCGCCCACAGCCTGCCCGACGGGCTCGGCTTCGAGATCTTCGGATCGGCCGGCTCGGCGACGTGGGAGCTGGCGCGTCCCGCCGAGTTTCAGATCTCGACCACCGACGTCCGCAGCGACGTCAACGGTCCGCGGCGTGTCACGATCGGCCCCGAGCACCCCTACATAAGGGGCGGTCTGCCAATGGACGCCGGCGGCGTTGGGCACGGCAAGGCGGAGTTCTTCGCCTACCAGGCCCGGGCCTTCCTCGAACAGATCGCCGGAATAGGCGACCTGGGACCACTGCCCGGATTCGACGCCGGCGTGCACGGCATGCGCCTGGTCGCCGCCGTCACCGAATCCGCGGCCGCAGGCGGCGTCACCGTCAAAGTCAGCTGAATCGTTACCTCACAGAAGGGAATGCATCAATGAAACTCGGTGTCTACACCGCGATCCTGCACGACCGCCCTCTGCGCGAAGCACTGGAGGTGATTGCCTCCATGGGTTTGACGGGTGCAGAGATCAACTCCGGGGGGTTCCTGCCCAGCCCCCACCTGCCGGTCGACGATCTGTTGTCCGGCGCGGTCGCACCTACCGAGTACCTGTCGACCTTTGACGGGACGGGCGTATCGATCGCCGGACTGAACTGCAACGGCAACCCCTTGCACCCCGACCCCGAGGTCGGACCCGAGGACGCCGAAGACCTGCGCAAGTCCATCCGCGTCGCCAGCTTGCTCGGCGTGGACCGCGTCGTCACGATGTCGGGGCTGCCGCACGCGCACCCGGGCGGTCAGTGGCCCGCCTGGCACGTGAACACCTGGGACTCCGGCTATCTCGACTCCCTGGACTACCAGTGGGACGACGTGGCCGTCCCGTTCTGGCGTGAGATCGACGCCTTGGCCCGAGAAAACGGTGTCAAGGTCGCCATCGAGATGCACCCCCAGAACCTGGTGTTCAACCCGCCCACCATGAAACGCCTCGTCGAGAAGACCGGCGCCACCAACGTCGGTGCCGAGATGGACCCCTCGCATCTGTTCTGGCAGGGCGTCGACCCCGTTGCCGCCATCGAATGGCTGGGACCGTTGGTGTTTCATGCCGCCGCCAAGGACACCCGGATCAACGAGAACTGCAAGATCTACGGCGTCCTCGATGAGAGATTCACCCGAATTCCGCTGGAGGACAATCCCACCGGACTCGGCGGGCGTCACGTGGTGAACAAGTGGCCCGAGGACTCGGCGTGGGACTTCGTCGCCGTGGGGCGCGGCCACGACGTCGCCTTCTGGACGCGCTTTCTGCAAGCACTCGAGAAGATCGACCCGAACATGGCGGTCAACATCGAACACGAGGACGTCGAACTCGGCCAACTCGAGGGCCTTCGGGTTGCCGCTGACACCCTGCAGGCAGCGAACTCCGTCACTGTCTAGATCGCTCTAGTTTCCTGGCTGTTCTGGCCGTAGGATCGTCCTTCGATTGACGACAGACCAGGATGGAGGGCCGGGGCGGGTGGACACCGGAGACAGGCGGCCTGCCCCGTCGGGGAAGCGGGCCACCCTCGCCGACGTGGCAGCGCTGGCGGGGGTGTCCAGGGCCTTGGTGTCCATCGTCATCCGCGAAGCGCCAGGAGCGAGTGCGGCCACCCGAGAGCGCGTATTGCGCGCCGCCGACGAGCTCGGCTACCGGCCCGACGTGCGGGCCCGATTGCTGGCCCGGAGCCAATCAAAGTTGATCGGAACGGTTTTCGGCATGGCCGGAACGTTTCACTTCGACGTTCTGGACGGGCTCTACACGGCAGCCGAGGAGCGTGGTTACGAGTTGATTCTCAGCGCGCTGACCCACAGTCGCGGCGAAGCCAGGGCGGTCCAAAGCCTGCAGGACTTCCGGTTCGATGCTCTCGTCATGATCGGGCCGGACACCGAGAAGCCGATGCTGGCGGGCAAGGTCCCGCTGGTCACCGTCGGCTGGTGCGTCGACGATCCGGCCGTCGATGCGGTGCGGACCTCCGATGCCGAGGGCATGGCCCTTGCCGTCGATCATCTCGTCGAACGCGGCCACCGCCGGATCGTGCACGTGGACGGAGGCGAGGGCACCATCTCGACCTCCCGCCGCGAGGAGTTCATCCGCGCGATGGACCGGCACGGGCTCAAGGCCGACGCCAGGGTACTCACCGGCGGTCTCACTCGACTCGAGGGCTACACCGCGGCGCGCACCATGCTCGACGACCCGCACCTGCCGACCGCGGTCATCGGATTCAACGACGAAGTGGCGGTTTCCGTCCTCGAAGCGCTTCTCCACGCGGGATACCGAGTGCCACAGGATATTTCAGTGATCGGCTGGGACAATTCAGAGGTCGCCAAGCTGCCGCACGTCCGCCTGACCACCGTGAGCCAGGACGCTCCGCTGATCGCGAAATTGGCCATCGACCGCGCGATCGCCCGCGTCGAAGGCATGCCCGTCGGGGAACGAGACGTCGTCCTGGACCCCAGCCTGATGGTGCGAGCGACGACCGCCGCCGCGCGCACGGACTA
>JAOPUT010000151.1 GCA_025963385.1 Mycobacterium sp. | reverse complement strand
GTGAACTAATGTTCTTTGCTGGGCTGTTCGCGATGTACTTCACCGCGCGCGCGCAAGCCGCCGGTGACTGGCCGCCTCATCCCACGCATCTGAACCTGTTCGAAGCGGTCCCGGTCACGCTGGTGCTAATCGCTTCGTCGTTCACCTGCCAGATGGGCGTGTTCGCCGCCGAGCGGGGTGACGTGTTCGGCTTGCGTCGCTGGTACACGATCACCCTGATCATGGGCGCGATCTTCGTCGCGGGCCAGGGCTACGAGTACCACGCGCTCGTCGGCGAGGGCACCACCATCGCGGGCAGTGCCTACGGTTCGGTGTTCTATCTCGCCACCGGCTTCCACGGCCTGCACGTGATCGGCGGTCTGGTCGCCTTCGTCTTCCTCCTGGCGCGCACGCGCATGAGCAAGTTCACCCCCGCGCAGGCCACCGCTGCGATCGTCGTGTCCTACTACTGGCACTTCGTCGACATCGTGTGGATCGCGCTGTTCGCCACGATCTACTTCGTTCGATAGGGCCGAGACACCGATGAGAAGGGGTTCGATGACCAGCAAGTCTCGCCGGCGGCTGCGGCGGCGTGTGTCGGGAGCACTTTTGCTGCTGACCGGACTTCTCGTTGCGGGTGGCATCGCGGCCACCCTGACGCCCAAGCCACAGGTGGCCGTTGCCGACGAGTCGAGCCTGGCACTGCTGCGCACGGGCAAACAGCTCTTCGAGACGTCCTGCGTGACGTGTCACGGCGCCAACCTCCAGGGTGTCCCCGATCGCGGGCCGAGCCTCATCGGCACCGGCGAGGCCGCGGTCTACTTCCAGGTGTCCACCGGCCGCATGCCCGCCATGCGCGGCGAGGCGCAGGCCCCCCGCAAGGATCCGATCTTCGACGAGCACCAGATCGACGCGCTCGGCGCCTACGTACAGGCCAACGGCGGCGGACCTGTCGTCCCCCGCGACCCCAACGGTGCGGTGGCACAGAGCAGTCTGATCGGCAACGACGTCGCCCGCGGCGGCGACCTGTTCCGGCTGAACTGCGCTTCGTGCCACAACTTCACCGGCAAGGGCGGCGCCCTTTCCTCGGGCAAGTTCGCGCCCCCGCTCGACGAGGCCCTGCCTGCGCAGGTCTACACCGCGATGCTGACCGGGCCTCAGAACATGCCCAAGTTCTCCGACCGGCAACTCAGCCCTGAGGAGAAGCGCGACATCGTCGCATACGTCAACCAGGCCACCAAGACGCCCGACCCGGGCGGCTACGGCCTGGGCGGCTTCGGCCCCGCGCCAGAAGGCATGGCGGCTTGGATCATCGGGATGGTCGCCGTCATCGGCGCCGCTATGTGGGTGGGATCGCGCGCATGAGCGACAACGTGAACGACAAGCCGACTGACGAACAGTTGGCGAAGATGACGCGCGAGGAACTCGTGGCGCTCGGCGGGAAGATCGACGGCGTCGAGACCATCTTCAAGGAGTCCCGCTGGCCCATCGAGGGCACCAAGGCCGAGAAGCGGGCCGAGCGGACGGTCGCGTACTGGCTGCTGCTCGGCGGCTTCGCGGGCCTTGCCCTCCTGCTGGTGTTCCTGTTCTGGCCGTGGGAGTACAAGCCGTACGGCTCCGCCGGTGAGCTCGTCTACAGCCTTGCCACCCCGCTGTACGGCCTCACGTTCGGGCTCTCGATCCTGGCGATCGGCATCGGCGCGGTGCTCTTTCAGAAGAAGTTCATCCCCGAGGAGATCTCCGTACAGGACCGCCATGACGGCCGGTCCCCCGAGCTCGACCGCAGGGCCACCGCCGCCAACCTCACCGACGCACTCGAGTCGTCGACCATCAAGCGGCGCAAGCTGATTGGCTTGTCGCTCGGCATCGGTCTGGGCGCCTTCGGGCTCGGCACCGCCGTGGCGTTCATCGGCGGGATCATCAAGAATCCGTGGAAGCCCGTCGTGCCGACCGCCGACGGCAAGAAGGCCGTGCTATGGACCTCGGGCTGGAGCCCGCGATTCCACGGCGAGACGATCTACCTGGCGCGCGCCACCGGGCAACCCGGCAGCTCGCCGTTCGTCAAGATGCGCCCGGAGGACATCGACGCGGGGGGCATGGAGACGGTGTTCCCCTGGCGCGAGTCCGACGGCGACGGCTCGACGTTCGAGTCCCACGAGGCGCTCAACGTCATCGCGATGGGCGTGCGCAACCCGGTCATGCTGATCCGCATCCGGCCCGAGGACATGCCCCGCGTGGTCAAGCGCCAAGGCCAGGAGAGCTTCAACTTCGGTGACCTGTTCGCGTTCACGAAGGTGTGCAGCCACCTGGGTTGCCCGTCGTCGCTGTACGAGCAGCAGACCTACCGCATCCTCTGCCCGTGCCACCAGTCGCAGTTCGACGCCCTGCACTTCGCAAGGCCGATCTTCGGCCCGGCGGCACGCGCACTGGCACAACTTCCGATAACCATCGACAAAGATGGGTATCTGGTGGCAAACGGGGACTTCATCGAACCCGTCGGACCGGCGTTCTGGGAACGGAATTCAATGTCATGAGCCCAAAACTTGCAGACTTGGCAGCCGAGCAGGGCGACGCCATCGACTCGCGGTACCACCCGTCCGCGGCGGTCCGTCGCCAGCTCAACAAGGTCTTCCCCACCCACTGGTCGTTCCTGCTCGGTGAGATCGCGCTGTACAGCTTCATCGTGCTGCTGCTCACCGGCGTGTACCTCACGCTGTTCTTCGATCCGTCGATGGCCGAGGTCACCTACCACGGCGTCTATCAGCCGCTCAACGGCATCCAGATGTCCCGCGCCTACGAGACCGCCCTGGACATCTCGTTCGAGGTGCGCGGCGGGCTGTTCGTCCGCCAGGTCCACCACTGGGCGGCGCTGCTCTTCGCGGCGTCGATCATGGTGCACCTCGCCCGCGTCTTCTTCACCGGCGCATTCCGTCGTCCCCGCGAAGCCAACTGGGTGATCGGCTCGCTGCTGCTGATCCTGGCGATGTTCGAGGGATACTTCGGCTACTCGCTGCCCGACGACCTGCTGTCGGGCACGGGCCTGCGCGCGGCGTTCTCCTCGATCACGCTCGGCATGCCGCTGATCGGCACCTGGCTGCACTGGGCACTGTTCGGCGGGGACTTCCCCGGCGAGATCATCATCCCGCGGCTCTACGCGTTGCACATCCTGCTGATCCCAGGAATCATCCTGGCGCTCATCGGAGTTCACCTCGCGATGGTGTGGTTCCAGAAGCACACCCAGTTCCCCGGCCCCGGCCGCACGGAACACAACGTCGTCGGCGTGCGCGTCATGCCGGTCTTCGCGATCAAGTCGGGTGCGTTCTTCGCGATGACCGTCGGCATCCTCGGCCTGATGGGCGGCCTGCTACAGATCAACCCGATCTGGCAGTTGGGGCCGTACAAGCCTTCGCAGATCTCGGCGGGTAGCCAGCCGGACTTCTACATGATGTGGACCGACGGTCTGGCCCGTATGTGGCCTGCGTGGGAGCTCTACCCGTTCGGGCACACGGTTCCGGCGGCGGTCGCCGTCGCGCTGATCATGGGGCTGGTCTTCGTCCTCCTCACGATCTACCCGTTCCTCGAGAAGAAGATGTCCAAGGACGTCGCGCACCACAATCTCCTGCAGCGTCCGCGTGACGCTCCGGTCAGGACCGCGATCGGCGCCATGGCGATTGCGTTCTACATCGTGCTGACGTTCGCCTGCATGAACGACATCATCGCGCTGAAGTTCCACGTCTCGTTGAACGCGACCACGTGGATCGGCCGCATCGGCATGGTGGTGCTGCCTGCGATCGTCTACTACCTCACCTACCGGTGGGCGATCAGCCTGCAGCGCAGCGACCGCGCCGTCCTCGAGCACGGCATCGAGACCGGCATCCTCAAGCGTCTGCCGCACGGTGCCTACATCGAGCTGCACCAGCCGCTCGGCCCGGTCGACGATCACGGCCATCCGATTCCGCTGGAGTACCAGGGCGAACCGTTGCCCAAGCGGATGAACAAGCTGGGTTCCGCGGGTGCTCCCGGTTCGGGCAGCTTCCTGTTCCCGGACCCCGAGGGCGAGCAGACCGCCCTCGTCGAGGCCGCACACGCATCCGAGCACAGGGCGATGATCGCCCTCAAGGAGCGTCAGAACGCCTCCAACGGCAACGGGTCCAACGGCAATGGAAACGGCGACGGATCCAACGGCCACCACTAGCGGGTTCCGCACGACACACAGAGAAGCCGCCCCGACACTCGTCGGGGCGGCTTTCTCGTTGTCTGCACTCTGCGCCCATGGCGCAGAAGTGCGAGTGAACACCACCCTCAGCGCAGACTCCAGCGGCCCCCGCGGTGTGCGAGCGACTACGCCGCTTCGAGCACGCTGCGCAGCTCGCGCAGGAAGTACCACGGGGCGGCGGGCATGGCCACCGTGATGATGCCGACGACGCCGTAGACGATCCAGGCGGCGGTGTCGTGTCCGGAGGCCATCAGGTAGGTCGCCACTCCGATGCCCGTGACGGCAGCCCCGATCGCGCCTGCGATGGTGGCCGTGCTGCGGAGCCAGATCTGTTCGACCGCGGCCGTCGGGAATCCCACCCGACCGCCTGCGGGCGGTGTCGAGTGCCGGCGGAGCACCGGCGCGCCGAAGGGCTGCAACCGCTGCGCCACTGACGGCGCTTCACCCGTGTCATCCGGTGAGCCGGACCGCGGTACGACGCCTGCCGTCTGCCTGGCGCGGAGCAGGAGCGGAATCGCGCCGATGATCACCGCCGCGGAGACGCCGATGACCGTGTACAGCAGCCAGGGAGTGTCGGAACCGCCTGCGGCGACCGAATGCCCACTCGCGAGGCCGACGAGGGCGACGACGGCCGCCACCCCCGCACCCAGGGCGGCAAGCCAGAGTGCGATGCACGCGATGACGAGAATGCGATCCACCTGATCGGGCGTGTCCGGGCGGGGCCGTGCGGACGCCGCGATTGTGTTTCCAGTGTCTTGGGTCATCAGCAGCTGGTCTGCCAATCGTTGTTCTGCTGCGAAGCGATGGTTTGCCCATCGCTGGTGGTGATCTGACAATTCAACTTGCTCAACCGCAGCAGGCTCGACGCCTGCACCGAGCCGAACTCCGACATCGAGATCGGGGTCACCGTGAGCGACCACGGGATGTACACGTTCTGTTGCGTCCGCTGCCTACCCGACGCGTCGGTGTAGGTGACCGAGATGCGGTCCAGCGGCGCCTTGGTGCCCGTCACCGAGTACGTGATGAACCTGGGACCGGCAGGCGCGGTCGTGGTCACCGGCGGTGGGCCCGCCTCGGCGGGCGGCGGCGGGGGCGCCGCTTCGGTCGGCGCGGGAGGCGGCGGCGGGGGCTCCTGCGTGACGGTGACCGTCTCCGGCGGCGGTGGGGGCGGCTCTTCGCTGGTGGGCGGGGGCGGCGGGGGCGGTGGCGTCGTCGTCGTGATCTCGTCCTGGACCGGCGGCACCGACGTCGTGGTGCTGGTGCCCGGCGTGGCCAGGGTTTCGCTGTCGGTCCGGGTGACCAGGACGGCGACCGACACGACCAGGGAGATCGCCGCGACGATGGCGACCACGCCGACCACCCACGGCCAGCGTGGTGGCGTCGCGTCGTCGTCGGCAACGGCTTTGGCGTCGTACGAGTCGTAGTCGTACAGGGAGGAATCGGGCGGCACGTAGGGCGCGCTGGTGAACTGCTCGGACTCTGGCGCGGAGTAAGCCCGCGAGTAGATCTCCGTCTCGCCCGTCTTCGGCG
>JAOPUT010000014.1 GCA_025963385.1 Mycobacterium sp. | reverse complement strand
ACCGCTCATTGTGGGCGAAGGGGGACTTGAACCCCCACGTCCCGAAGGACACTGGCACCTGAAGCCAGCGCGTCTGCCATTCCGCCACTCGCCCCAACAACCGGGAGAGACTATCACGCACTCGGGCTCACTCCCCAACCGTGCAGATGGGCCGGTGCGCGGCCCCGCAGACTGGGTCTGACCTGCCGCGATCTTATTCTCAGAGTTCTGTTGGTCACGTTCGGACGCACATGGCCGATACCATGCGTACAGGTATCGGGACCCGCGACACGCAGGTCCCCGGACTGTGTCGAGCGCGACCTACTACGACGAACAGCGAGGCAGGCGGTGATATGGGACTCGTCGACCGCTTCGAGCGCAAGCTCGAGTCAACCGTCGGTGACACCTTTGCCCGCGTCTTCGGTGGCTCCATCGTTCCGCAGGAGGTCGAGACGATCCTGCAGCGCGAAGCCGAGACAGGCGCACGCGAAGTGGGCGGCGGCCGAATTTTGGCCCCAAACCTCTACGTCATTACCCTCAGTACATCCGACTTTCACAAGGTCCGCACGGACCCCGACCTCACACCGACGACTTTTGCCCGATACCTGGAGGGATTCATCCGTGACCAAGGGTGGCAAACGTATGGTGATGTGGTCGTTGGATTCGAGGCGTCACCGCAACTGCACACCGGCCAGTTTCGCACCCGTGGAACGGTCAACCCAGACTCGACCAGCGGCGGAAGCGCCCCTGCACCCCCAGACCGTGCTCACACCGCAGAACCAGGAGTTCCACCGATGACCGACAACCCGAGCTACCGCGGAAGCCAGGGACAAGGGCAGCAGCCAGGCGACGACTACTACGAATACGGCCGCCAGGGCGAGGAGCCCCGCGCCCCGTACCCGCCTGCACCCGAGGGCGGCTACCCGCCCGCACCCGCGCCGGGACAACCCCCGCAGCCGGCAGGCGGCTACCCGGACCAGGGCGGCTACCCCGACCGCGGCGGCTACCCCGACCAGGGCTACCCGGCGCCCAACTACGAGCAGCGTCCCCCCGCTGGATACGGCCCGCCGGCCGGCGCCGGATACCCGGACCAGGGCTACCGCCAGCCACCCCCCGGATACGGCCCGCCAGCGGGTGCTCCCGGCGGCTACGGAGAACCCGGCGGTTACGACTACGGCCGTCCCGCCGCCCCACCGCGCGGTGAGGAGTACGGCCGCCAAGAGGCTCGTCCGGAGCCGCCCCGGCCGTCGTACCCCGACCAGGGCGGTTATCCCGACCAGGGTGGCTACCCAGACCAGGGCGGCTATCCAGACCAAGGCGGCTACGGCGGCGGTCAGGCGTACGGCAGGCCGGACTACGGGCAGCCCGACTACGGCCGCTACGGCGAACCCGCCGCGCCGCAGGGCTACTCCGAGCAGGGCTACGGCCAGCCTGCCGACGCCGGATACGGCCAGCCCGCCGGTTACGACTACGGTCAGCCGCCCGCGGCAGCCCCGGTCGCCGGTTACGGCGCAGGCGGCGGTTACGGCACGGGTGCCGCCAACGTGACCTTGCAGCTAGATGACGGCAGTGGCCGCACCTACCAGTTGCGCGAGGGTGCCAACGTCATCGGCCGCGGCCAGGACGCCCAGTTCCGCCTGCCGGACACCGGCGTCTCCCGCCGTCATCTCGAGATCCGGTGGGACGGCCAGGTCGCCCTGCTGTCGGACCTGAACTCCACCAACGGCACGACGGTCAACAACGCCCCGGTTCAGGAGTGGCAACTGGCCGACGGCGACACCATCCGTCTTGGCCATTCCGAGATCATCGTCCGCGTTCACTGAGGACTCAGGCTGGTTGCGGCCTCCCGCCCGATACCGGCCCAAGTATCGTGACGTTGCCGACGGCGGCTGAACGGGCCGGTGGTCGGTCGCGACGACATCGGGACGGTGACGGAGAGGACGTCAGATGCAGGGGATAGTGCTGCAGCTGACACGCGTCGGTTTCCTTCTGCTGCTGTGGCTGTTCATCTGGTCCGTGCTGCGAATCCTCCGCAACGACATCTACGCCCCGACCGGCGCCGTGATGGTCAGGCGCGGACTCGCATTGCGCGGCACCCTGCTGCCCAGTCGTGGTCAGAAACGCAATACCCCGCGCCAGTTGGTGGTGACGGAGGGGGCCTTGGCGGGCACCCGGATCCAGCTCGGCAGCCAGCCCGTGCTCATCGGCAGGGCCGACGACTCGACGCTGGTGCTGACCGACGACTACTCGTCGACACGGCACGCGAGGCTATCGCCGCGCGGGTCCGAATGGTATGTCGAGGACCTAGGATCGACCAACGGTACATACCTTGACAGGGCGAAGGTGACGACGGCAGTAAGGGTTCCGATGGGGACGCCGGTGCGCATCGGCAAGACGGTGATCGAGCTGCGTCCATGACTCTCGTCCTCCGATACGCTGCCCGCAGCGACCGCGGACTCGTCCGCGCCAACAACGAAGACTCGGTGTATGCCGGTGCGCGCTTGCTGGCACTCGCCGACGGCATGGGTGGCCACGCGGCAGGCGAGGTCGCCTCCCAGTTGGTCATCGCAGCGCTGGCCCACCTCGACGACGACGAGCCCGGCGGGGACCTCCTAAGCCAGCTCAACTCCGCCGTCCACGAGGGTAATTCGGCGATCGCGGCACACGTCGAGGCCGATCCCGAGCTCGAGGGCATGGGCACCACCCTCACGGCAATCCTGTTCGCCGGGAACCGACTTGGGCTGGTGCACGTCGGAGACTCGCGAGGCTATCTGCTGCGAGACGGCGAGCTCACCCAGATCACCAAGGACGACACGTTCGTCCAGACGCTGGTCGACGAGGGCCGCATCACCGCCGAGGAGGCGCACAGCCACCCGCAGCGATCCCTGATCATGCGGGCGCTGACCGGTCACGAGGTCGAGCCGACGCTGACGGTGCGCGAGGCCCACGCGGGCGACCGCTACCTGCTCTGCTCCGACGGCCTGTCCGACCCGGTCAGCCACGACACCATCCTCGATGCACTCCAGATCGCCGACGTCACCGAAAGTGCCGACAGGCTCATCGAAATGGCGCTACGCGGGGGCGGGCCGGACAACGTGACGGTGGTCGTCGCCGACGTCGTCGACTACGAGTACGGCCAGACTCAGCCGATCCTGGCCGGCGCGGTGTCGGGTGAGGACGACCAGAGCGCACCGCCGAACACCGCGGCGGGACGGGCGTCGGCGTTCAACCCGAAGCGGGTCGCGGCGGCGGCCAACCGTCCGGCCGTCGAGGCCGAGGCTCCCGCCAAGAAGCCGCGCTCGCGACGAAGGATGATCTTCGCCGCGCTGCTCCTGCTGGTGGTGGTCTTCGCGGGACTTGCAGTGGGCCGCATGGTGATTCAGAACAACTACTACGTCGCCGAGCGTGACGGCTCCGTGCACATCATGCGCGGAGTGCAGGGCAGCTTCCTGGGAATGCCCCTGCAGCAACCGTTTCAGGTCGCCTGCCTCGACTCCCGCAACTCGATCACCAACATCGGCGTCGATGACAACCGCGCCGGGTGCAAACCCTTGAAGGTCGCCGACCTGCGCGAGTCCGAGCGCGCCCAGGTCTCCGCGGGTCTGCCCGGCGGCACGCTGGACGAGGCCATCCGCCAACTCAGGGAACTGGCCCAGAGTTCGGTCCTGCCGATCTGCCTGCCGGCCGCCCCCAAGAGGACGACGCCCACCCCGGCGCCCACGCCGACCCCGGCGCCGGCTCCGGCTCCGGCGAGCACTCCCCCGCCTGCGCCGAGCACCACCGCGGCCGCCCCTGGACCCGATGCGCCGACCACGGTCACCGCGCCGTCACCGTCGCCCTCGCCGTCGCCGACCGTGACGGCACTACCGCCACCGCCGCAGAAACCGGGCACCGACTGCCGGACGGCGTCATGAGCACTCAGCCGCAGGCACCGGTGACCGTGGTTCCACCCCTGCCCAACCGACGCAACGCCGAACTGTTGCTTCTCGGGTTCGCCGCGCTGATCACGACCGTGGCACTGCTGATCGTGGAGGCCAATCAGGAGCAAGGCCTGTCCTGGGACCTGGCGCAGTACACGCTCGGGTTCCTGGCGTTGTTCGGTGCCGCCCATCTGGCCGTTCGCCGCTTCGCGCCGTATGCCGATCCGCTGTTGCTTCCGGTGGCCGCTCTGCTGAATGGCTTGGGGCTGGTCATGATTCACCGTCTCGACCTGGCCGAGGGTGCGCTGGGCACGGACGGTACCCGGGGTCCGAGCGCCAATCAGCAGATGCTGTGGACACTCGTCGGCGTCATCGCCTTCTGCCTCGTCGTGGGATTCCTTACCGACCACCGCATGCTGGCCCGCTACGGCTACGTGTGCGGTCTCGTCGGCCTGATCTTCCTCGCCATCCCCGCCGTCCTTCCCCGTTCGCTGTCGGAGGAGAACGGTGCGAAGATCTGGATTCGCGTCCACGGCTTCTCGATTCAGCCCGCGGAGATCTCCAAGATCCTCCTGCTGATCTTCTTCGCCGCCGTCCTGGTGGCCAAGCGCAACTTGTTCACCAGCGCGGGCAAGCACTTCCTCGGGATGAACCTCCCCCGCCCGCGCGATCTGGCGCCGCTGCTGGCTGCCTGGATCGCGTCGGTCGGCGTCATGGTTTTCGAGAAGGATCTCGGCACCTCGCTGCTGCTGTACGCCTCGTTCCTGGTGCTGGTGTACGTCGCCACCGACCGATTGAGCTGGGTTCTGTTGGGCCTCAGCCTGTTCGCCATCGGAAGCGTCGTCGCGTACCACGTGTTCGCACACGTCAGGGTGCGGGTCGAGACGTGGCTGGATCCCTTCGCCGACCCCGATGGCGCGGGCTACCAGATGGTGCAGTCGTTGTTCAGCTTTGCCACCGGCGGCATCTTCGGCACCGGTCTCGGCAACGGTCAGCCCGGCACCGTGCCCGCCGCCTCTACCGACTTCATCATCGCCGCGATCGGTGAGGAGCTCGGCCTCGTCGGGCTCGCCGGCGTCCTAATGCTCTACACGATCCTGATCATCCGCGGCCTCCGCACCGCGGTCGCCGTGCGCGACAGCTTCGGCAAGCTGCTGGCGGCGGGGCTGGCCTCGACGTTGGCCATTCAGCTGTTCATCGTCGTGGGCGGAGTCACCAAGCTGATTCCGCTGACGGGCCTCACCACGCCGTGGCTGTCCTATGGCGGTTCCTCGTTGATCGCCAATTACGTGCTGCTGGCCATCCTCATCCGGATCTCGCACTCGGCCCGCCGACCGCTCAACACCAAGGGACCCGACGCCACCCCGATCGCCTCCGCGCACACGGAGGTGATCGGACGCGTATGAACACCTCACTGCGACGAATCTCCATCGCGATCATGGGCCTGATCGTGCTGCTTCTCGCCAATGCCACACTGACGCAGGTATTTCGGGCCGACGGCCTGCGTTCGGATCCCCGCAACCAGCGTGTGCTGCTCGACGAGTACTCGCGTCAGCGCGGCCAGATCTCGGCGGGCGGCCAGCTGCTCGCGTACTCCACGTCGACCGACGGGCACTTCCGGTTCCTGCGTGTGTACCCGAATCCCCAGGCCTACGCCCCGGTCACGGGCTTCTACTCGCTGCTGTACTCGAGCACCGGCCTGGAACGCGCCGAGGACAGCGTGCTGAACGGCTCCGACGAGCGCCTGTTCGGCCGTCGGCTGGCCGACTTCTTCACCGGACGCGACCCGCGTGGCGGGAACGTCGCGACGACGATCAACCCGCAGGTGCAGCAGGCGGCCTGGGACGCGATGCAGAAGGGCTGCGGCGGCGGTCCGTGCAAGGGCTCGGTGGTGGCTCTCGAGCCGTCGACCGGAAAGATCCTCGGCATGGTGTCGTCTCCGTCCTATGACCCCAACCTCCTGGCCTCCCACGACGGCAACGTGCAGTCCGACTCCTGGCAGCAGTTGCGTGACGACCCCAACTCGCCCCTGGTGAACCGCGCCATCTCCGAGACCTATCCCCCGGGTTCGACGTTCAAGGTGGTCACCACCGCGGCAGCGCTCGCCAACGGTGCGACACCTGACACCCAGGTGACCGCGGCCGCCCGAATCCCGTTGCCGGACAGCACCGCAACGTTGGAGAACTACGGCGGGACGACGTGCGGCAGCGATCCGACGACGACGCTGCGCACCGCTTTCGCGAAGTCGTGCAACACCGCATTCGTCGACCTCGGCATCAAGACCGGCGCCGACGCCCTGCGCAAGACGGCTCAGGCGTTCGGCCTCGACGGCGCTCCGCCGCCGATCCCGCTCCAGGTGGCGGCGTCCACCGTCGGTCCCATCACCGATGGCGCGGCCCTCGGGATGTCGAGCATCGGGCAGAAGGACGTGGCGCTGACCCCGCTGCAGAACGCGATGATCGCGGCGACCGTCGCGAACGGCGGCGTCACCATGCAGCCGTATCTGGTGGACGACCTGAAGGGCCCCGACCTCGCCAACCTCAGCTCCACCAGCCCACACGAGCTTCGTCGGGCGGTGTCCTCGCAGGTCGCCACTACACTTACGGACCTGATGATTGACGCCGAGCAGGTGACCCAGCAGACGGGCGCCATCGCAGGCGTCCAGATCGCATCCAAGACGGGCACCGCCGAACACGGCTCCGACCCGCGCAACACCCCGCCCCACGCCTGGTACATCGCATTCGCACCTGCCAAGGCACCCAAGGTCGCCGTTGCGGTCTTGGTGGAGAATGGCGGAGACCGATTGTCCGCGACCGGTGGCGCACTCGCAGCGCCGATCGGGCGGGCAACCATTGCCGCGGCCTTGCGGGAGGGATCATGACCGCGCGCGTCGGAGTGACGCTGTCCGACCGCTACCGTCTTCAGCGACTCATCGCGACGGGCGGCATGGGACAGGTCTGGGAGGGCCTGGACACCCGGCTCGGCCGCCAGGTCGCCATCAAGGTGCTCAAGGCGGAGTTCTCGTCGGACCCCGAGTTCGTGGAGCGGTTCCGCGCCGAGGCCCGGATCGTCGCCATGCTGAACCACCCCGGTATCGCAAGCGTCTACGACTACGGCGAGACCGAGCTCGACGACGCGGGCCGCACCGCCTACCTGGTGATGGAGATGGTCACCGGTGAGCCCCTGAACTCCGTGCTCAAGCGCACTGGTCGGCTGTCGCTGCGCCACGCCCTCGACATGCTGGAACAGACCGGACGTGCGCTGCAGGTCGCCCACACGGCAGGCCTGGTGCACCGCGACGTCAAACCGGGCAACATCCTGATCACCCCCACCGGGCAGGTGAAGCTCACCGACTTCGGCATCGCCAAGGCAGTCGACGCCGCGCCGGTGACCCAGACCGGCATGGTCATGGGCACCGCCCAGTACATCGCCCCCGAGCAGGCCCTCGGTCGCGACGCGACGGCCGCCAGCGACGTGTACTCGCTCGGTGTCGTCGGCTACGAATCGGTGGCCGGGCGTCGCCCCTTCACCGGCGAGGGCGCACTGACCGTGGCGATGAAGCACATCAAGGAGCAGCCCGCCCCGCTGCCGTCGGACATCCCGCCCAACGTGCGCGAGCTCATCGAGATCAGCCTGCTCAAGGAGCCCGGCCAGCGCTACCGCACCGGCGGTGCGTTCGCCGACGCCGTCGCTGCCGTCCGCGCGGGCCGCAGGCCACCCCGGCCCAACCACGCACCCTCGATCGGCAGGGCGACCCCCGCCGCGATCCCTTCGACCGCCCAGACCAGGGCCGTCGCCGATTACGGACGTCCACCGACGGCCAACGTCCGCACCGCCCGCCCGCCGACGGGCAGCCATCGCACCCCGCCGCCGAAGCGCACGTTCTCCCCAGGTCAGCGCGCACTGCTGTGGGCGGCGGGCGTGCTCGGCGCGCTCGCGATCATCATCGCCATCCTGATGGTCCTCAACGTCCAGGACCGCAAGGACCAGAAGCCGGCCCCCTCGACCCAGACCAGCACCACCGTGGTCCCCGCACCTCCCGCGACACCCGGTGCCATGCCCGCGCCGCTCCACGAAACCGACTGGACCAATGTGGTTCCCGTCCGTCATCGTGGTGGCGAAGCCGGGACACTCCCGTTACGAGCCGTAGAGCAGACACTTCAATGACCACCCCCCAGCACCTGTCCGACCGCTACGAACTCGGGGAGATCCTCGGGTTCGGCGGCATGTCGGAAGTCCACCTCGCCCGTGACGTCCGGTTGCACCGCGACGTGGCGGTCAAGGTGCTGCGCGCTGACCTGGCCCGCGACCCGAGCTTCTACCTTCGCTTCCGCCGCGAGGCCCAGAACGCCGCCGCGCTGAACCACCCCGCGATCGTCGCGGTGTACGACACCGGCGAGGCCGAGACCACCACCGGTCCGCTGCCCTACATCGTCATGGAATACGTCGACGGGATCACGCTGCGCGACATCGTGCACAACGACGGCCCGATCGAACCGCGGCGCGCGATCGAGATCATCGCCGACGCCTGCCAGGCACTGAACTTCAGCCATCAGCACGGAATCATTCACCGCGACGTCAAGCCCGCCAACATCATGATGAGCAAGGCAGGCGCGGTGAAGGTGATGGACTTCGGCATCGCGCGTGCCCTGCACGACGGCGGGGTCAGCGTCACGGCCACGGCAGCGGTCATCGGCACCGCCCAGTACCTGTCCCCGGAACAGGCGCGCGGCGAGACCGTCGACGCCCGCTCCGACGTGTACTCGCTGGGCTGCGTCCTCTACGAGGTGCTGACGGGCGAGCCGCCCTTCGTCGGTGACTCCCCCGTCGCCGTCGCGTACCAGCACGTCCGCGAGGACCCGGTCCCGCCGTCCGAGCGCAATCCCGACCTATCCCCCGAACTCGACGCCGTCGTCCTCAAGGCGCTGGCCAAGAATCCGGACAACCGCTACCAGACGGCCGCCGACATGCGCACCGACCTGATCCGGGTGCACAGCGGCGAGGCGCCCGAGGCGCCCAAGGTGTTCACCGACGCCGAGCGGACGTCATTGCTGGCCGCCGGGCCGTCGACGGGTCGTAACCAGCCGACCGAGCAGATCACCACGCACCAGCCGAGGTACGTGCCGAAGGAGCGCAATCCGGCCATCGGACGCTGGCTCGCCATCGTCGCGGTGCTGGCGGTGCTGACCGTCATCGTGACGGTGCTGCTGAACTTCGTCGGCGGCAATCCCCGGGACGTGCAGGTCCCTGATCTTCGCGGCCAGAAGTACGACGAAGCGGTGGTGTCGCTGCAGAACCTGGGCTTCAAGACCGTCCGCCAGAACAACCCGGATCCCACCGTGCAGGTGGGCGACGTCATCAGCACCGACCCGGCCGCCAATACCGCCGCGGCCAGGGACGACCAGATCACCATCAACGTGTCGACGGGGCCTCAGCAGGCCGAGATCCCGGACTGCTCCACCGGTGGGCTGACCTTCGCGCAGTGCAAGAGCAAGCTGAACGACGCCGGCTTCGAAAAGGTACGACAGAGCCTCTCCGGAAACCTGGTGGTTCCCAAGGACATCGTGATCGGCACCAACCCGGCCGCCAACCAGAACTCCGCGGTGACGAACGAGATCATCGTCGTGGTCAGTTCGGGACCTGACAGCAAGCCGGTTCCCGAGGTGAAGAACACGTCCCCCGACGTCGCGCAGCAGATCCTCAACGGTGCGGGTTTCACCAAGCCGCCGATTCAAGTGCCGGTCGACAGCACCCTGCCCAACGGTCAGGTGCTTGGCACGATCCCGCCCGCGGGCGAGACGGCTGCCGTGGACACCCCGATCCAGCTGCAGGTGTCCAAGGGCAATCAATTCGTCATGCCGCCGGTCATCGGAGGCTTCTGGACGGACGTCGAGCCGCTGCTGCGTAACTCCTACGGGTGGACCGGCGAGCTGATCAAGCTGCCCAACGCGCAGAACAGCGGGATACCGACCAACGGCGTCGTCACTCAGAGCCCGGCGGCGGGCACCCCGATGAAGTTCACAGACCCGATCACGCTGAGCTTCGCGCAGTAGCCGTCCGCACCGTGGCGGCGACCTCGTCCTCGAGCGTGCTCACCAGCTTCTCGTCGACGGGCTCGCCGCACACCGCGAGCCAGTTGGCGAGCATCCGATGCCCACCCTCGGTCAGGATCGACTCGGGGTGGAACTGCACGCCGTGGATGGGCAGGTCGACGTGCTGCACGCCCATGACCACCCCACCCGAGGTCTGCGCGGTCACCTGAAGTTCGGCGGGCATCGTGTCGGGCAGGATCGTCAGCGAGTGGTAGCGGGTGGCCGTGAAGGGATCCGGAAGTCCTTTCAGCACACCGACATTCGCGTGGTCCACACTGCTGGTCTTGCCGTGCAGGAGTTCGGGTGCGCGGTCGACGGTGCCGCCGAACGCCACCCCGATCGCCTGGTGCCCGAGGCAGACGCCCAGCAGCGGCGTCGACGCGGTGGCGCACGCGCGGACGAGCGGGATGGATGCGCCTGCCCGCTCGGGCGTACCGGGTCCCGGGCTCAGCAGGATGCCGTCGAACTCCGCGGCGACCTTCTCGACGTCGGCATCGGTGGCCAACCGGGAGTCGTCGTTGCGCCACACGTCGGCGTGCACGCCGAGCTGTCCGAGGTACTGGACGAGGTTGAAGACGAAGCTGTCGTAGTTGTCGACGACGAGGACGCGCATCAGCCCAGGTTACTGGGCTCAGTAACCCAACGGCCCTGCCGGCTTGGCGTAGCGCATCCGCACCGCTGGGGGATGGCCGACGACCTCGACGTCGGACTTGGTCTCCTCGGTGTAGCCCAGCCCGAACCGGAGCACGTACCGCTTGTACAGAGCCACCATCGGCGAGCCCGCCAGCGCCGCCTGCATCGCGGGCACGTCGCCGATCGCGGTGACGGCGTACGGCGGGCTGTAGGTGCGACCGTTCAGCAGCAGCGTGTTGCCCACGCACAGCGGCGCTGAGGTGGCGATGATCCGCTGGTCCTGCATCTGGATGGCCTCCGCGCCTGCGCTCCACAGCGCGTTCAGCACCGCCTCGATGTCCTGCTGGTGGACCACCAGGTCATCCGCTGACGCGTCGCCGGGAAACCGGCCCTCGGCATCGCGCTGGGCGTCGTTCAGCGTGACGACCAGACCAGGGCCGTGCAGGGCGTCGAGACCGGCGTCGGAGGCCAGCGTGTCGGCCCGGTGGGTGATCGCCGCAAGGGCGGCCGCGGCGGACGGGGTGCCGCCGTGGTGGTTGTCCACCTCGTCGACGAGCGCCTCGCGCTGTGCGGACAACCTGTCGACCGAGGACTGGGCTTCGCGGACGAGGTCGACGAGGCGGGGGGCGTCGCTGCGGCGGATCTCGCTGCCACCCGACACGGTGTGGGTGGTGGCGAGCAGCAGACCGGCACACAGGCAGACCACGGGTACCCCGATTCGCCACGGGGTCCGGCGCTCAAGCGCCATGGTTTCTCCTCCACGTCGCGGGCTGCGTTAGGCTCTTGTTTGCATCCGCTCCATCGTCGCACCGCTATGACCGCGTGGCGCCAACTGTCCGAAGGTACCCATGCCCAAGTCCAAGGTTCGCAAGAAGAACGACTTCACGATCAGCCCGGTGAGCCGCACCCCCGTCAAGGTCAAGGCCGGCCCGTCGAGCATGTGGTTCGTGATCCTGTTCGTCGGCCTGATGCTGTTCGGCTTGCTCTGGCTGTTGGTGTTCCAGCTCGCGGCGACCAACCCCGTGGACGCTCCCGGCTTCCTGAAGTGGATGGCCGATCTGGCCCAGTGGAACTACGCCATTGCGTTTGCCTTCATGATCACCGGACTGTTGCTCACGATGCGGTGGCGATGAGCATTGCGCATCCCGGAATGAATTCATCTTCGTTCCTGTGCGTTCCGTTTCTGGCAACCTCGCAGTCACCCAATCACACGGTTGTGATTCATCCCCATTGTGGATAGCACCTGTGGATAACTCGATCGCACGCGCGTAAAGGGTGCATACACCATATGCAGCAAACTGAGTGGGGTCCTCCCAGCGGCGGCATCGCAGCGTGTGGTTTCTTCGGCGTCCTGATGGCAATCGCCGCTGTGACCATAGTCACAGATGCTCCGGGACGTGCTCTTGCAGGCATTGCCGCAGTGGGTTTACTCGCGTTTGCAAGCATGTCGTGGCGGGCTCGGCCAAAACTGGCAATCACGCCGGAGGGACTGGCCGTGCGTGGCTGGTTTGGTACGCGCGTACTAGGCCGTCGGGACGTCGCGAAGATCCGCATCACCGAGTTCCGTCGGATCGGCAGGAAGGTCCGCCTGCTCGAGATCGACACCGCCGACGATCGCCTGCTGGTGTTCACCCGCTGGGATCTCGGCACCGATCCGATCCACGTCCTGGACGCCCTGACCGCTGCGGGCTACGCCGGCCGGTAGGCCGCCCCGCGCACGAACACGCCCCGCGAGACCGGCCCGCGGGGCGTCGTCGTGTGGGGGAGAGCTACGAGATGGTGATCGAGTCGATCACGACCGGCTCGAGCGGACGGTCGCTGCGATCGGTCGCGGTGGCGCCGATGGCATCGACGACCTTCTGCGACTCGGGGTCGACGACCTCGCCGAAGATGGTGTGCTTGCGGTTCAGGTGCGGCGTCGGGCCGACGGTGATGAAGAACTGCGAGCCATTGGTGCCCGGGCCCGCGTTGGCCATCGCCAGCAGGTAGGGCTTGTCGAAGACGAGCTCGGGGTGGAACTCGTCGGCGAACTGGTAGCCGGGGCCGCCGCGACCGGTGCCGGTCGGGTCGCCGCCCTGCAGCATGAAGCCGCTGATGACGCGGTGGAACACGGCGCCATCGTAGAACGGTCCCGACGTGCTGCCGGACGCGTTCTCGGTGCTGTAATCCTTGGTGCCCTGAGCCAATCCGACGAAATTGCCGACGGTCTTCGGCGCATGATTTCCGAAGAGTGCGATCTTGATGTCGCCGCGGTTGGTGTGCAGGGTCGCGGTCGCTGTCTGTATGGGACTCGTCACGGGATGCCAGTGTGCCATTTCGGGTTTCAGTAGTGGGTTCCGGCCCCCTCCCAAATGGCAGCGAATAGGGTGGTCGCGGGAAGTCACCACGCAGAAAGGCAGAGCCATGAGCTCCACGACGAGCGTCGCCCGTCTGACGCCGGCGGCGCGCATCGCGCGCGGTCTGAAGTACTCGACGGTGGGACCCGTCGACGTGACCAGAGGAGCGGTCGGCGTGGGATTCAACTCCACCCGGTCCACTCTGGCGTGGGTGGCCAACCGCTACCGCCGTGGCCGCATCAAGAGCCAGCTGGCCAAGGACCTCACCGCCGCCCAGGAGGTCGTCGCGCACCTGCCTGAGACGCTGCAGGAGGCCCGCAAGGGCAAGCGTCGTCCTCGGCCAGTGCTGTTGGTGGGTGCCGGCGTGGCGGTGCTCGCCGTGGGCGCGGTGACGTTCTCGATCATCAGGCGCTCGACGCAACCCGATCCGTCGCCGCTGGCGCCGAGTGTGGACGTGCCGCCGCAGCCCTAGGGCGCGGCGATGAATTGATTGTGGAGCCTAGGAGATTCGAACTCCTGACATCTGCCTTGCAAAGGCGAATCATGCTGCTGGACAGAGGGTTACGCCCCGGTCCGAGTGCAAAACCACATAACCGTGGTTAACCATAGTTATCTGTAACTGTGGTCAGATTGTGGTCACGGTGTGGCCGTACCGCCTTCAGTGTCAGGGCAACGTCTTCCAGAGAGGCAATTCATCCCACCCCGAGGGGAATCCCATGTCGATCTCCGGCGACTTCCCAGGTAGATCAGGAAACTTTCTCATATGAGTTCTGAAGTCGAGGTGCCACGTCGACGACGGATCGATGTGTCGGACTAGGTAGGCCGAGATCGCTGCCAGAACGTACAACTTGTCGCGAACTGCAGAAGTCGCTGCATGTTGCAGATCAGGCTCAACCTGCTTTGGATTGAACCTGGCGGATTGGTACGTCAGCACGCGATTCCACAGCC
>JAOPUT010000081.1 GCA_025963385.1 Mycobacterium sp. | reverse complement strand
CGGACTACGTACAGAAGAATCCCGACACCGTGCAGAAGTTGGTCAATGCCTACGTCAAGACGCTTCAATGGATTCAGGGTCACTCCGCCGCCGAGATCGCCGACAAGATGCCCGCCGACTACTACGTTGGCGTCGGAAAGCCCGCGTACGTAGCAGCTCTCGACAGCGAGAAGGGCATCTACAACCCCACCGGCATCATGCCGCCGAGCGGACCGCCGACGAACCTGCAGGTGCTTGCCGCCTTCAACAAGGACGTCATGGGTAAGAGGATCGACCTGTCCAAGACCTACACCGACAAGTTCGTCCAGAGCGTCCACTAGTTGACGCCGCGAGCGGCACCGGAGTCCGACCTCTCCTCGCGGGGAGGTCGGACTCGCGTCGGTTCATCAGATACTCCAAGTCCGGCATCCAAGCATCCTCAGCAAATTCTCAGCGCCGCGCAGGCACGATTCCCCGGATCAGGCGCAACAGTGCGGTTGCCCAACGATTAACGCCGACGTCGTCGGGCGACCGGCGATCACGCGCGCGACCGCGCCGTCCCCAACCCAACCTGGAGGTGCTCCCGCGTGAGCAGTCTGAGCTATCTCGAAGCGACCGTCGTCGGCCTGTTCCAGGGGGTGACGGAGCTGTTCCCCGTCTCCAGCCTCGGACACTCGGTGCTCGTGCCTGCACTCGTCGGAGGCAGCTGGGCGCAGGACCTGAACGTCTCGTCACCGGAGTCGCCCTACCTCGCGTTCATCGTCGGCCTCCACGTGGCGACCGCGGCGGCCCTGCTGCTGTTCTTCTGGCGCGACTGGGTGCAGATCATCACCGGCTTCTTCACCTCGATCCGATACCGAAGAATCCAGACCGCCGGCGAGCGCCTCGCCTGGCTCCTCGTCGTCGGCACGATCCCGGTCGGCATCTGCGGCCTGGCGTTGGAGCACACCTTCCGAACCACTCTGGGCAAGCCGATTCCCGCTGCCGCGTTCCTCATCGTCAACGGGGTGCTCCTGTATGCGGGTGAGCGGTTGCGTCGTCGTGCCGACGGCGGTCTCCTCACCAACGCCAACCCCATGCTCGCCAACGCGAGCGGCGATGCGTCGGCGTCGCGCCACCGCTCCGCGCAGCTGACCACGACGGCCGAGGCCCCCGGCATCGACGATCGACTCGCCGACACCTCGCTCTCACGGGGCGCCCTCATCGGGGCCGCGCAGACACTGGCGCTGCTTCCCGGCATCAGCCGCTCCGGGGTGACGATGACCGCGGGTCTGCTGAAGGGCCTTTCCCACGACGAGGCAGCGCGCTTCTCCTTCCTGCTGGCCACCCCGGTGATCTTGGCCGCTGGGGTCCTGAAGATTCCCGATCTGTTCGGCCCTCTGGGTGCGGGCATCGGCGGTCAGGTCCTCGCAGGCAGCGTCGCGTCGTTCGTCAGTGCCTACCTCGCCGTCCGATTCCTCACGAAGTACTTCCACACCAGGACCCTCACCCCGTTCGCGGTGTACTGCGTGCTGGCCGGGGCGGGCAGTTTGGCCTGGCTGACGCTGCGCTGACGCCTTCCGCCGAGTGGCGACGAGACGATCGGTCCAAGTATTCTGTGGACTGCGTACGGCAGGGCGCGGTGGCTTGGCCACCGTCACATTCTCAGCCACGTCTCAAGGTTCCTCACGCATGGTGAGGTCAGCGATCAATCGAAGGCGGCGGTGATGGGTGGACAGGGGCGTCGGCACTCGATGCCGACGACCGCTCGACACCTCCCGTCGCGGATCGCTCGGGCGGGGCTCGCGCTGGTCGCCATCGTGGTGCTGGCCGCCACGGGCGTGGGGTGGTGGACCTTCCGCGGCCTGCTCAGCGGGATCACGGTGTCGCAGGCGCTGGGTGCCGACGCACCCCGGTCGGCGGGCACCGCGGTCAACATCCTGCTGATCGGCCTGGACTCCCGCAAGGACCAGAACGGCAACGACCTGCCCCAGGAACTGCTGGACCAGTTGCATGCGGGCGACTCGGAATCCGGGGGCTACAACACCAACACCCTGATCCTGGTTCACCTCGCCGCGGACGGCAGCGTGCAGGCGTTCTCGATCCCCCGCGACGACTACGTGGACGTCTCGGGCATCGTGCCCGGGTATCACCACATCAAGATCAAGGAAGCGTACGGGCTGACCAAGGCCGATGAGGCGCAGAAGCTCGCCGACGAGGGCGTCGAGGATCAGGCGACTCTGGAGAAGCAGGGCAGGGAGGCGGGCCGCAAGGCGACGCTCGCGGCGGTGCGGGCCTTGACGGGTGCTCCCATCGACTACTTCGCCGAGGTCAACCTCGCCGGTTTCTACGACGTGGCCGCGAGCCTGGACGGCGTCGAGGTCTGCCTGAACCACGCCGTGCATGACGACTACTCCGGCGCCGACTTTCCCGCCGGGCACCAGACCCTGAACGCACAGCAGGCGCTCGCGTTCGTCAGGCAGCGCCACGGTCTGGACAACGGAGACCTCGACCGCACCCACCGCCAGCAGGCGTTCCTGATCTCGGTCATCCGACAGTTGCAGAACTCCGGGTCGTTCAGTGACATGGGCAAGCTCAACGGCCTGATGGACGTCGCCCGCAAGGACATCGTGCTGTCCAGCGGGTGGGATACCGACCTGTTCCGCCGGATCGGCGATCTCGCCGGTGGCCAGGTCCAGTACCAGACGCTGCCGGTCCTCCGATACGACACCGTCAACGGCCAGGACGTCAACATCGTCGATCCCTCGGCGATCCGGGCGCTGGTCGCCAAGACCTTCGCCGATCCGTCGGCCCCCACCCCGACTCCCCTCGACCCGTCCAAGGTCACCGTCGACGTGGTGAACGCGAGCGGTGTCGCCGGTCTGGCGACCGAGGCGTCGAACCTGCTGAGCCACAACGACTACCGCGCCGAAACCGTGGGAGATCCCCGGCCAGGCGAGACCGCGACCCAGGTCGAGTACGGACCTCGTGCAGACGGAGCCGCGCAGACCATCGCGACCATGCTCGGCATCGTCACACCGCCGCTGCCCCACCCCGGGCTGGCGGCCGGATTCGTCCGCGTCCTGCTTGGCGAGGGCTACGAGCTGCCGTCCGACATCTCCAGCCTGGCGACCGTGCCGTCGGGTGGCGAATCGCTGGGGATCGACGTCGGTTCGTCCGGCACCTCGGACATGCCCGTTCCCGATCAGGGTCTACCCATCAGCGGCAGCGGCGTTCCCTGCGTCAACTAGGGTCGCCAGACGTGCTCGGTTACGTCGCCTCTCGCGTGCCACGTCCGGACGGCGGCGGGTGCGTCCGGGTGGCGGTCGACGTACCCGACGGTGCGGGCAAGACGCGGTTCGCCGACGCTCTCGCCGAGGTACTGCGTACTGAGGGGCGGTCCGTCGTGCGTGTCTCCGTCGACGGTTTCCACCAGCCGCGCACCGTGCGGTATCGGCGTGGCCGGGACTCGCCCGAGGGCTTTTGGCTGGATTCCTATGACTACCAACGCTTTCGGGACGACGTTCTCGATCCGTTCGGTCCTGGCGGCTCCCGCCGCTACCGGGCGGGCGCGCACGACGTCGCGACCGACTCGAGTCTGACGCCCGCGGTGCAGGTTGCCGAGCCGGGGTCCGTACTCGTCGTCGACGGCATCTTCCTGCACCGTGACGAAGTCGTCGACGCCTGGGATCTGTCGGTGTTCCTCGACGCACCGTTCACCGAGACCGCCAGGCGCATGGCCGAGCGCGACGGCACCCACCCCGACCCCGAGCACCCGCGGACGCGACGCTACGTCGAGGGCCAGCGGCTGTACTACGCGGCGTGCCAGCCGCAGCAGCGTGCCGACATCCTGATCGACAACTCCGACTACCACCTTCCGCGCATCCTTCGCGGATGGGCGGGCTAGCCGAACAACGCCTGCCCGATGTAGTGGCCCTCCATCCAGCTCGACCGGACTGCTCACCGAGCACTCCCAGCGCGTGCCTGACGTGCAGGTCAGCGGCCCCGCCCGGATGGTGCGATTTATCGATTCGGACCTCGGGCCAATATCATCGAAGGCGAAATGACCGACAATGCCCTGGGTGCTCTGACGGCCGCTGAAGGGCGTGCCGCGGACCGCGTCAACGCCGAAGCCCGACGTCGTAGGACATTCGCCGTCATCAGCCACCCTGACGCGGGCAAGTCGACGCTCACCGAAGCCCTGGTACTGCACGCCAACGTCATCACCGAGGCGGGCGCCATCCACGGCAAGTCTGGCCGTCGGGCCACCGTCTCCGACTGGATGGAGATGGAGAAAGCCCGTGGCATCTCGATCACGTCGACCGCACTGCAGTTCCCGTACCGCGCGCCCAGCGGCCAGGATTGCGTGATCAATCTGCTCGACACGCCTGGTCACGCCGATTTCTCGGAGGACACGTATCGGGTGCTCACTGCCGTCGACTGCGCGGTGATGCTGATCGACGCGGCGAAGGGCCTCGAGCCGCAGACGCTCAAACTGTTCGAGGTCTGCCGGCTCCGGCGGATCCCGATCATCACGGTGATCAACAAGTGGGACCGCCCCGGCCGGGATGCCTTGGAGTTGATGGACGAGATCCAGTCCAGGATCGGGCTCCGTCCCACCCCGCTGACGTGGCCGGTCGGCATCGCGGGCGACTTCAAGGGCGTGCTCGACAGGCGCAGCGGAAATTTCATCAGGTACACCCGCACGGCGGGCGGAGCCAAGGCGGCGCCGGAGGAGCACATCGCTCCCGATGACGCGCACGCCGCCGCGGGGGTCGACTGGGACAACGCCGTGGAGGAGTCCGAACTCCTGGCCGCCGACGGTGCGGACTACGACGAGGACACATTCCTCGGCTGCGAATCGACGCCGGTGCTGTTCACCTCCGCAGCGCTGAACTTCGGTGTGAATCAGTTGCTGGACGTACTGGTCCAGCTCGCTCCCCCGCCGCACGGTCAGCTGGACGTCGAGGGTCATCGGCGACCGGCGGATGCGCCGTTCAGCGCGTTCGTGTTCAAGGTCCAGGCCGGAATGGACTCCGCCCACCGGGATCGCATCGCCTATGCGCGGGTGTGCTCGGGCACGTTCGAGCGTGGCGAGGTCCTCACCCACGCGACGACGGGCAAGCCGTTCGTCACCAAGTACGCGCAGTCCGTCTTCGGTCAGCAGCGTTCGACGCTGGACACCGCGTGGCCGGGGGATGTCATTGGCCTTGCGAACGCCAACGTGCTGCGGCCGGGCGACACCCTCTACCGCGACATCCCCGTCGAATACCCGCCGATCCCGAGCTTCTCGCCCGAGCACTTCGCGGTGGCGCGGGGTACGGATCCCAGTAAGCACAAGCAGTTCCGCAAGGGCATCGCGCAGATGGAGCAGGAGGGCGTCGTCCAGGTGCTGCGCTCGGACCGCCGCGGTGACCAGGCGCCGGTGTTCGCCGCGGTCGGGCCGATGCAGTTCGAGGTGGCGACCCACCGGATGGCCACCGAGCTCAGCGCGCCCATCTCGCTGGAGCCGCTCCCCTATACCGTCGCCCGTGCCGCCAGTCCCGAAGACGTCGATTTCCTCGCGCGGCAACCGTCGGTGGAGGTCTTCACGCGGACCGACGGCGTGATCCTGGTTCTCTTCTCCACGAAGTGGCGCCTCGAGGGATTCCAACGCGACAACCCGTCGGTGAAGCTGACGTCACTCGTCGCTGCCGGAGACGATTAGCTA
>JAOPUT010000076.1 GCA_025963385.1 Mycobacterium sp. | reverse complement strand
CTGCTGCTACGGTCGTCACGCCCCACCGTCCCGGACCGCCTGCCGGCATCGAGGAATGACCAGAGATGATCACGTGACCCCCGTCGCCGACGCGGGGGATGACGAGGACCCGACCGCGGTCGTGGATCCGGGCATGGCTCGGGCGGGCGCCGCCGCGGCAGCCCGCAGACGTGAGCTCGACATCAGCCAACGCAGCCTGGCCGCCGACGGCATCATCAACGCCGGCGCGTTGATCGCCTTCGAAAAGGGCCGAAGCTGGCCTCGCGACAAGACGCGCGCGAAGCTCGAAGAGGTACTGCGCTGGCCGCCGGGCACCATCAACCGGATCAGGATGGGCACGCCCGACACCGGCCGCGGCGAGCAGGCGGGCGACGAGGGATCGCTGATCGCCGAGGCGGTGGTCGCCGCGGTCAACACCCTCGGCTCGACGATCGACTCACTGCCGTCCGTCGAGGACCCGGCCTTCACCCCGCGGATCACGGCGATCCTGTCCGACCTGCGACAGCTCGAAGCCGTCGCCGCGCGGGCAACGCGCATCGGCAGGGTCACCCCGACGCTGATCAGGGCACTGAGCACGGTCCGGCGGCGCATGGACGAGCTGACGATGCTCGCGGCGACGGCCGAGAACGCCACCCTTGGTCAGCGGCTGTACGCCGCCCGCCGGAACGCGAACCTCACGACCGCCGAGACCGCACAGGCCGCGGGCGTCACGGAGGACGTCATCAGGCTGGCTGAAGCAGAACAACCAGTGCCAGCCACCGCGGCG
Organism: Mycobacterium sp.; assembly: GCA_025963385.1. GTDB lineage: Bacteria > Actinomycetota > Actinomycetes > Mycobacteriales > Mycobacteriaceae > Mycobacterium. Next base: position 14,909 of record JAOPUT010000076.1, on the reverse strand, counting down.
ACCGACGTCGAGGCGCTCATCGGTCAACTCGACTGGCGCTGAACACGATCCGACTAGTGCCGGTCCCGGCTGCGATCGTCGTTGGCGGGGAAGTGCTCGGCCAGCGCGGCCGCGATCTCGATGAACTTGCGCCGCGTCGGCGGGGACATCTCGGACGTGCCGTCGATCACGCCGCCGGGCCGCAGGTGCGGATCGAACGGCACCTCGACGACCACCTGCCCCTGGCCGGCGAACTGCTGAGCCAGGATCGCGCGGGTTCGCTTGTCGGCGTGGCCATCGGAGTCGTTGAGGACGACGACGGTGCGACGCAGCAGACTCGTCAGTCCGCGATTGGCCAGCCAGTCCATCGTCTGCCCCGCGGCCGCAGCGCCGTCGACCCACGGTGACGAGACGACGACCAAGGCGTCGAGGTCCCGCAGGACCTCCTGGGTGACGGGCGTGTCCATCGTCGAGCTGCAGTCGACGACCGTGATGGAGAAGTAGCGGTCCAGTCGGGCGGCGGCCTCACGGTAGATGGCGGGATCGAGCACACGCCTGCGAGCGGGGCTGCCCTCGCCGGCCAGGACGAACAGCCCAGCAGAGTTGTTGCCCACCCGGCTGCGAACGTCGGCGAACGTCTCGAGATGCTGGTCACCGGCCAGCTCCCAGTACGAGCCGACGGCCTTCGGGTCGACACGGCTTCCGAGCTTCCCGAAGGCGGTGTCGGCGTCGATCGCGACGACACGGTCCTCCTGGCGCAGTTCGGCGAACACCGACCCGATGCTGGCGGACACCGTGGTCTTGCCGACGCCGCCCTTGCCCATCACGCCGACCTTGTAGTGACCGCGGAGCACGACCCGGATGCGGGCCTCGAGCTCGGCCTGACGGATCTCCTCGGGTGACTTACCAGGGTTGATCAGCCCGAACGACAGCTTGTAGACGACGCGGCGCCAGCCCTTGGCCGGAATGATGCGACGGCTCGGCACCAGGTCGTCGGCTCTGATCCGGTCGGCGTACGACCCCGTGGGCGGAGGCGGTACGGCGCGCGGATCCTGACCGTACGGCTGCTGCCCCTGCCAGTTTCCGAACTGCGGCTGCGGGTTGGGCCGGGATGGACGGCCCTGCTGCCACCCGGGTTGCGGCTGATTCGGCGGCGGGCCCCACTGCTGAGGCGGCTCGGGCGGACGACCGACGGCAGGGAACGTCCCGGTGTCGCGGGGGTTGCCCGGCGGCGGACCGAAACGCTGCGGCTGACGTGGCGGTGGCGGTGGCGGCGGTAGCGGAGCGGTCGGCAGTTGCGGGGCAGGGTGCTCCTGCGTGACCTGTTGCTCCAGCGGAGGGTCCGGTTCGGGTTCGGTCTCCTGCGGCCCGACGGGAGCCGGGTAATCGACGGGCGGACGGGAAGGCGGCGGTGGCGCCGTAGGCGCGGACACCGGCTCGGCTGCGGCGGGCTCGTAGTCCGTTTCCTCTGGCCCGGTCCAGCCGAGCTCCCTGCGCAGGGCGTCGTCGCGATCACTCACGGCACCAGGGCTCCTTCCCATTGATCAGACGACGCGCCAACCGGCGTTCACTCCAGTATCAACCACCGGGAGCCCCCGGCGTCGCTCGACGGCACTCAGCAAACGGATGTTTCACCAGCGCGAATTGGCCGTCTCCGACCAGCGGCCCGCCGAACCGTCGGACCTCGGGGAAATGCGGGCACGCGGGCAGCGCGCCAAGGCCCCGCCGACCATGTTTGGTGACCGTTGCCGTTACCACCGCTCAGCTCGACCGACGCCCGTCGCACTGTTTGCCTCCGGTTCGTGAATTGATGCGGCGGGGGTCACAAAACCGCTGGTACGCTCGTAGCCGGTAGGGGGCTGGGGAGGCATCGGCCTGCCGGTGGGCGACGTTTCGCCGGCGAGTCTAGGCGCGGGCAGGCAAAGGTCTGGCCACCCCGGCGCGTGGCACGCGGGCCGTCGCTGGCGCCGTCGGCCAAGGAAGATGTGCAGAGGGGGTCATCGACATGTCCGGCTTTCCCAACGACACCCGCGACGCCATGCCCGTCGACGACGTCGTCGCCGTCGAGGTCACCATCGACGGCATGCTGGTCATCGCCGACCGACTCCACCTCATGGAGTTCCCGCCGTCCCTCGGTATCCGGCCCAACATCCCCCAGCTCGAACTGCGCGATCTGGTGTGGGCGCAGGTTGCCCGCGACCTCACGGCGCAGGGGGTGCTCGACGCCTTCGGGGTTCCCCATCCGGAGGTCGCCGCCATGGTGGACACCCTGAGCCGCGCCGACCGCACGCTCGAAGGTCGTTGGTGGCGCCGCGACATCGGCGGGAAGATGGTGCGTTTCACGGTCTGCCGAAAGGCCGACCGGCACGTCATCGCGGCTCGTGACGGCGACATGATCGTCCTGCAGCGCATCGCCCCTCAGGTCGGACTGGCAGGCATGGTGACAGCCGTCCTCGGGTCTGCCACGCCCGCCGACGTCGAACCCCTCACCGGTGTCGCGAGCCAACTCGGCGCGTCGACCACCGCCAATCAGCTGCAGCAGTTCGGCATCGACCCGCCGTCGGCGCGGCTCTACGCCGAGATCACCGCCTCGCCGAGCAGCTGGGTGGAGATCACCGCGAACGAGCGCCACCCCGGCGGCACCTACTCGCACGCCGAGGTCGCCGCCGGGGTCCTCGACTCCGCGAAGGGGCGCATCGTGTCACTGCCCCGCCGGGTCAATGGGGAGCTCTACGGCAGCTTCCTTCCCGGCACTCCCGAGAACCTCCAGCGTGCGCTCGACGGGTTGATGGAGTTCCTTCCCTCCAAGACCTGGTTCGAGAAGAAGCCCGTCGAGTACGACTCCAACCACCCGGACTGAGAAAGGCCATTCTCTTGGTGGACGACATCCCGCACCACTCCCTCGCCGACTCCGAGTCGGCGGTCGGCCCGACGTTCGCCGTCACCAACCCGCCTGGGACGGTGACGGTTTCGGCGTTCATGGACGGTAGGGTCCGCGAGGTCGAGCTGTCGCGCGAAGCGACGGGGATGACCGAGGTCGAGCTGGCTGACGAGATCGTCGTCGTCGCCGGGCTCGCTACCCAGGACGCCAGGGCGGCGCAGTACGACTACGTCCTGGACGGCATGCGCCAGGACGGCCACGATGACGCCGCCACCCGCGACTTCCTGACGAGGGACCTCGGGCTGCCGTCGCCGGAGGATGCCAGTGCGGCGCGGGCGAAGGTCTTCGCGGTGCGGTACGCAGGTGACCATGACTGACCAACTGGCGGCGCTCTTCGGCAGTGCCGTCGGGATGCTGCCGACCGCACCCGCCCGCTCTTTGCAGATGTTCACCGAGATCACCTCGATCGACGAGTCCGCGTGTGACGCCTGGGTGGGCCGCATCCGCTGCGGCGACAACGACCGGGCCACGCTATTCCGCGCTTGGTACTCACGCGGAAGCTTCGGGCAGCTGTCCGGAGCGGCCGAGCTATCCATGAACAGCCTCGAGGCGCGCGTGGAGATCGGCGGTCAGTTCGGCAACATCACGTACCCGGTCAATTCGCCGTTGTCGATCACGCTGGGCTTCGCGGTGCACGAGGCTGCCGTCGGGAACTACGCCGACGCGATCGAGGCCCTCGAGGGTCTGCAGGCCAGCGGTGCCGAGCACCTGGTGTCGTGGGCGAAGGCGGTCGTCTACGGCGCGGGCGAACGGTGGACCGACGTCATCGACGAGGTGCGCGGCGCCAGCGCCTGGCCGGACAAGTTCCTCGGCGCGGCCGCGGGCGTCGCACACGGCGTCGCAGCCGCCAACCTCGGTCTGTTCAACGAGGCCGAGCGCCGGCTGACCGAGGCGAACGCCTCGCCGGCGGGTGAGGCGTGCGGGCTCGCGATCGCCTGGTACCTGGCGATGACGCGGCGCGGCCTCGGCAACGAAGAGTCGGCCGTCATCCTGCTGGAGTGGTTGCAGGCCACCCATGCGGAGCCGAAGGTCGCTGCGGCGCTGAGGGATCCGAACTACCGCCTGGCCACGACCACCGCCGAGAAGATCGCGGCGCGCAAGGACCCCTGGGATCCGGCCAGCGTGGAGGCCGACAACTCCGGGCGCGAGAAGCTGCTCGCCGAGGCGCAGGCGGAACTCGATCGCCAGATCGGGCTGAGCCGGGTCAAGGAACAGATCGAAAGGTACCGCGCCGCAACGCAGATGGCGAAGGTGCGTGCCGCGCGCGGGATGAAGGTCGCCCAGCAGTCCAAGCACATCATCTTCACCGGCCCGCCTGGCACGGGCAAGACGACGATCGCGCGCGTGGTGGCCAACATCCTGGCCGGCCTAGGGGTGATCGCCGAACCGAAGCTCGTCGAGACCTCGCGCAAGGACTTCGTCGCGGAGTACGAGGGCCAGTCGTCGGTCAAGACGTCACGCACGATCGACCGCGCGGTCGGCGGAGTGCTGTTCATCGACGAGGCGTACACGCTGGTGCAGGAGCGCGATGGCCGGGCCGATCCGTTCGGCACCGAGGCGCTCGACACCCTGCTGGCGCGAATGGAGAACGACCGCGACCGACTCGTCGTGATCATTGCGGGCTACAGCGCCGACATCGACCGCCTGCTGGAGAGCAACGACGGCCTGCGGTCGCGGTTCTCGACGAGAGTCGAATTCGACTCCTACGGACCCGACGAGATCGTCGAGATCGCGAAAGTGCTTGCCGAGAGCAATGACTCGAGTCTCAGCGACGAGGCGGCCAAACGGGTACTCGAAGCCGCCACCCTGCTCAGCCAGCGGTCGCTTGGCGGCAAGCCTGCGCTCGACATCGCCGGTAACGGCCGCTATGCGCGGCAACTGGTCGAGGCGGGCGAGCAGGGCCGCGACATGCGACTGGCAAGGTCGGGCGACTTCGACAGCCTCGGCGTGGAACAGCTCAGCGAGATCAGCGGCGACGACATGGCAGGCGCGATCGACGCCGTGCACGATCGACTGAACATCGGCGAGTGACGCGTGGCAGGGTTCCGGCTAACCACCAAGGTTCAGGTCAGCGGCTGGCGCTTCTTGCTGCGCCGTGTCGAGCACGCGATCGTGCGCCGCGATACCCGCATGTTCGACGATCCGCTGCAGTTCTACGGTCGCGCAGTATCTCTCGGCATCGTGATCGCCGTGCTCATCTGTCTCGGCGCTGCGTTGCTGGCCTACTTCAAGCCACTCGGCAAGCGCGGCGGTGACAGCCTCCTCGTGGACCGCAGCACCAACCAGCTCTACGTCGTGATGCCGGGCAACGGCCAGCTGCGGCCCGTGTACAACCTGACGTCGGCGCGCCTGGTGCTCGGCAACGCGGGCGCCCCGAGTGCGGTGAAGTCCGAAGAACTGGATCGCATGCCGAAGGGTCAGCCGATCGGCATTCCCGGTGCGCCGTACGCCACACCCGTGGCGAGCATGCCGAATTCGACGTGGACGCTGTGCGACACGGTGACCAAACCCGAAAGCGTCGCACCCGAGGTCGAGACCTCGGTGCTCGTACTTCCGCTGACCACCGACGCATCCGCAGGCCCGATGACGCCGGGTCAGGGCATGCTGGTGTCCTTTAAGGGCGTGGACTGGCTGGTCACCGACACCGGCAGGCATGCCATCGACCTGTCCGACCGTGCCGTCACCTCGGCGGTGGGCATACCGGTGACCGCGAAGTCGACGCCGATCTCGGAGGGTCTCTACAACGCGCTGCCGAACTCCGGGCCGTGGGTTCTGCCCCAGGTCCCCGCCGGTGGTGCGCCCAATACCCTTGGGCTGCCTGCGAATCTGGTGATCGGCAGCGTCTTCCAGACGGTCACGGACTCGGGTGCCCAGCAGTACGTCGTGCTGCCCGACGGGGTGGCCAAGGTCAACGACACCACCGCGGCTGCGCTGCGGGCCTCGAACTCGTACGGGCTGATCTCGCCTCCATCGGTCGAGTCGAGTGTCGTCGCGAAGATCACCGAGCAGGTGTTCACCTCCCCGCTTCCTGACAGGCCGCTCGACGTGCTGCTGCGCGAGGATGCACCAACACTGTGTTGGTCGTGGCAACGCGAGGCGGGAGATCTGAGTCCGAAGACGTCGGTGATCAGCGCCAGTCACCTGCCGATCCCTGCCGTGGCGCTGGACACCGGTATCGACCAGATCGGTGGTGATGCAACGGTGTTCATCTCAGGCGGGCAGTACGTCCGTTTGCAGTCGCCCGATCCGCGCTACGGCGAGAGCCTGTACTACATCGATCCGCAGGGTGTCCGCTACGGACTCCCGAACGAGGAGACCGCGAAGTCGCTCGGGCTGACCGCGCCTGCGACCGCGCCATGGCAGGTGGTGAGCCTGCTCGTCGACGGGCCGGTGCTGTCCAAGCAGGCCGCGCTCATCGAGCACGACACCCTGCCCGCCGACCCCAACCCGCGAAAGATCGTGGATCCGAAGGCCGCCGTGCCCGCGGCAGCACCCACGGGAGGTGGCGGATGACCACCAAGAAGTTCACCCCGATCATCAAACGGGGACCGCGACTGACGCCCGGCGAGATCAACGTGACGCCGCCCGACGACCTGGGCGTCGAGATCCCGGCGTCGGGCATTCAGAAGATCCTGCCGTACGTGATGGGCGGCGGGATGATCGGAATGATCGCGATCATGATCTTCACCGGCATCCGTCAGCTGTCGCCCTACATGCTGATGATGCCGCTGATGATGGTGATGGGCACCGTCGGTTTCATGGCGGGCGGAGGCCCCGGCGGCAAGAAGGTCCCCGAGATCAACGCCGACCGCAAGGAGTACCTGAGGTATCTCGCAGGGCTGCGTACCCGCGTGACGGCATCGGCGGCCGCCCAGGTGGCGTTCTACAACTACCACGCACCCCATCCGGACGACCTGCTCTCGATCGTCGGGACCAACCGCCAGTGGTCGCGGACGTCGAACGCGGACTTCTACGCCGCTGCCCGGATCGGCACGGGTTCCGAGGCTGCCGTCGACCGGCTGCTGAAACCCAGTGTCGGAGGCGAACTCGCAGGCCCGCAGGCGGCGCCGCAGCCCCACCTCGAACCGGTCAGCCACATGTGGGTGACCAAGTTCCTGCGCACCCACGGCCTCATCCATGATTGCCCGAAACTCGTTCAGCTGCGCACCTTTCCGACGATCGCCATCGGCGGCGACCCGGCAGGTGCCGCAGGTCTGCTGAGTGCGATGATCTGCCATCTCGCGGTGTTCCATCCACCGGACCTGCTGCAGATCCGCGTGCTGACCGACAACCCCGAGGACCCTGACTGGGCGTGGCTCAAGTGGTTGCCGCACGTTCAGCATCAGACCGACACGGATGCCGCGGGCGCCACGAGGCTGGTGTTCACCCGACCCGACGGACTCTCGGATCTGACTGCGCGCGGACCGCACACCGCCGACTCCGCCCCGAGCGGGCCCTACGTCGTCGTCGTCGATCTGACGGGCGGCAGGGCTGGGTTCCCGGTCGACGGTCGGGCCGGCGTCACCGTCATCACGCTCGGCAACCACCGCTCGGCCTATCGGATAAGGGTCGCCGCGGACGGAACGGCCGACGACCGGCTGCCCAACCTGAACTTCCGTCTGGTCACCAGCAGCTCCGACCGGCTCACGCCGACGCAGGCAGGCCGCATCGCACGCAAGCTTGCCGGGTGGTCGATCACCGGGATGATCATCGACAGGAACACCCGGGTGCAGAAGAAGGTCGCGACGGAGTGGCACCAGTTGGTGGGCGCGCAGACCGTCGAAGAGGTCACCCCGAACCGCTGGCGGATGTTCAGCGACCTGGACGGCGACCGCCTGCGCATCCCGTTCGGGCACGAGCTGAAGACCGGCGAGATCATGCACCTCGACATCAAGGAGGGTGCGGAGTTCGGCGCGGGTCCGCACGGCATGCTCATCGGGACCACGGGCTCCGGCAAGTCGGAATTCCTTCGTACGCTCATCCTTTCGCTCGCTGCGACGCACCATCCCGATCAGGTCAATCTGCTGCTGACGGACTTCAAGGGTGGATCGACCTTCCTCGGCATGGAGAAGCTGCCGCACACCGCCGCCGTCGTGACCAACATGGAGGAGGAGGCCGAGCTCGTCAGCCGGATGGGTGAGGTGCTCTCGGGCGAGCTCGACCGTCGCCAGTCGATCCTGCGCCAGGCGGGTATCCAGGTCGGAGCGGCGGGCGCCCTGTCCGGCGTCGCGGAGTACGAGAAGCATCGTGAACGGGGTGCCGATCTCGCGCCGCTGCCGACCCTCTTCGTCGTCGTCGACGAGTTCGCCGAGCTGCTACAGAACCACCCCGACTTCATCCAACTGTTCGACCGCATCTGCCGCGTCGGACGATCGCTGCGGGTGCACCTGCTGCTCGCCACGCAGTCGCTGAACACCGGCGGCGTCCGTATCGACAAGCTCGAGCCCAACCTGACTTACCGGATCGCGCTGCGCACGACCAGCTCGGCTGAGTCCAAGGCCGTGATCGGAACGCCTGAGGCGCAGTACATCACGAACAAGGAGAGCGGCGTCGGCTTCCTGCGCGTGGGAATGGAGGACCCCGTGAAGTTCCACAGTGTCTTCACCGGCACCAACTACGTTCCCCCGGCCTTGGACACGAACATGGCGGATTCCGCGCCACGGCACGCTGCCCCGAGCCCGCTGCGGATTCGTCCGTTCACCGCGGCGCCGATCGCCGAGGCGGTGGCCCCGTGAGCGTCGCGCCGGAGCAGCGGGTGCTGCGAGAGGTCGTCCTTGGTCAGCTGACGACGGGCGAGACGCGCGCCTACCGAATGTGGTTGCCGCCGTTGACGGATCCGACTCCGGTCAACGAACTGGTGCAACGGGATCACCGGCAGCCGTTGCGCTTCGGACTCGGGATCATGGACGAGCCGCGCCGGCACCGTCAGGAGGTGTGGGGCGTCGACGTGTCCGCAGCCGGCGGCAACATCGCGATCGGCGGCGCCCCCCAGACCGGCAAGTCGACGTTCCTGCAGACGATGATGCTGTCGGCCGCCGCTACCCACAGCCCTCGTCAGGTGCAGTTCTACTGCGTCGACCTCGGCGGTGGTGGCCTGATGTACCTCGAGGACCTGCCGCACGTCGGCGGCGTCGCCACCAGGTCCGAGCCGGACCGGGTGAACCGGATGGTGGCTGAGGTGAAAGCCGTTCTGCGCCAACGCGAAGCGATCTTCAAGCAACACCGCGTCGGATCCATCGAGATGTATCGACAGCTGCGCGAGGACCCGAACCACGCGGCGTCCGTCGACCCGTTTGGCGACGTCTTCCTGGTGATCGACGGCTGGCCCGCCTTCGTCTCGGAGTTCCCCGACCTCGAACCCGTGGTCCAGGATCTCGCGGGCCAGGGCCTCGCGTTCGGCGTGCACACCATCATCTCGACTCCCCGTTGGACGGAACTCAAGTCCCGCATCCGCGACTATCTGGGGACGAAGATCGAGTTCCGTCTCGGCGACGTCAACGAGACGCAGATCGACCGGATGACCCGTGAGATCCCGGCCAACCGCCCTGGTCGGGCCATCTCGCAGGAGAAACACCATCTGATGATGGGGGTGCCGCGGCTGGACGGGGTGCACAGCGCGAAGGACATGGTGCCTGCGATCACCGCGGCGGTCCAGCACATCGCGTCGCTGCACACCGACGAGGCGCCCAAGGTCCGGGTGCTGCCCGAGCGCATCTACCTCCGCGAACTCGATCCGAACCCGCCAGGTCCCGACAACGACTACCGCACCAGGTGGACGATCCCCGTCGGAGTGCGGGAGTCGGACCTCTCCGTGGCGTACACGGCAATGCACACGTCGCCGCACCTGCTGATCTTCGGCGCCCCGAAGTCGGGCAAGACCACCATCGCCCATGCCGTGGCCGCCGCGATCTGCGCGCGCAACAGCCCGCAGCAGGTGCGCTTCATGATGGCCGATTACCGGTCGGGTCTGCTGGATGCGGTGCCGCAGAGTCACTTGCTGGACGCCGCCGCGATCAACCGCAACAACGCGTCGCTCGAGGAGGCGATCAAGGCACTGGCCGCGGGCCTGCAGAAGAGACTGCCCCCGCCGGACCTCACCACGGCGCAACTTCGCTCGCGCTCCTGGTGGACGGGACCGGACGTGGTCCTGCTCGTCGACGACTGGCACATGGTGGTTGCCGCAGGTGGACCGATCGGGCCGATGGCGCCGTTGACCGCCCTGCTGCCCGCCGCGTCGGACATCGGTCTGCACATCGTGGTCACCTGTCAGATGAGCCAGGCCCAGCGATCGTCGATGGACCGGTTCGTGGGGGCCGCATACGGCGCGGGTTCACCCACGCTCTTCCTCTCCGGCGAGAAGATGGACTTCCCGACCAGCGAGTTCAGACTCAAGCGCAGGCCCCCTGGCCAGGCACTTCTGCGGTCGCAGGACGGCAAGGAAGTGATCCAGGCGGCCTACGTGGATCCACCGGAAGAAGAAGTGCTCGCAGCACCCCTGACGGCCCGGTAGAATTTCTGCAGAGATACAGCAACGCTGTTGATGCTGAATCAGCAAAGGAATCGGGGGATTCGGTTCCAGGGGGAGCGACCGCTCCGGCGGGGTCTACGACCCCATGTGCACTAGTGATCGAATTGGTGAGGAGTTAGCGCAATGCAACCGTTGGAGCACAACAGCCCAGGTGCCATCGGAGTGGGCTCGGAGGTCGTGGCAAACGGTGTCCGGGGCCTGACGACCGGTATGGCGGCAACGACCGAGGCCAGCGCATTGATGCCAGCCGGCGTGGACGAGGTGTCCATGCAGGCCGCGCTCGCGTTCGCTACCGAGGCGCTTGAGGCGAACGCGCTCAACGCACTTGCGCAAGAGGAGCTGTCCCGTACCGGCGCGGCGTACCTCGAGTCGTCCGCGCTGTACACGGCGGCCGACGGCTCCACCGCCGCCACCCTGCTGTAGTAGACCGCCGCCGGCCACGCCTACAGATCTGAGTCCAGCAAACCATGTCCGCAGTGCCCGCAATGTTGGCGATGTTCTACGGAGCATTGCCACCAGAGGTGAACACGGCCAGGTTGATGGCTGGCGCGGGCGAAGCGCCGATGTATCAGGCTGCCGCGGGGTGGGAGACCCTCGCGATCTCCTTGGAGACGCAGGCCGAGGAACTTGCGGCCAGCCTGGTGGCGCTGCAGGGATCGTGGCAGGGCACGGCCAGTCAGCAGGCCGTCGATGCGACCACTCCGATGGTGGTGTGGTTGCGCACGACGGCGCTGCAGGCGCAGAAGCGAGCGATGCAGGCAATCGCGCAGGCAAGTGCGTATACGGCGGCCTTGGTCACCACGCCACCGCTGCCCGAGATCGAGATGAACCACGTGACCCACGCGGTTCTGGAGGCCACCAACTTCCTCGGCGTGAACACCGCGCCGATCGGGGTCAACGAGTCCGACTACTTCGTGCGGATGTGGAACCAGGCGGCCGGCGCCATGGAGGGCTACCAGGCCGAGACCACGGTCAACACGGTCTTCGAGCCCATCACGCCGATGAAGCCGATGGTGGTGCCGGGAGTCGGGGAGATCTCCGGTGCCACCACCATGGCGACCAACGCGGCGCTGATGGGTGGCGCGGTCATCCGTGACGCGGTGTTTGCCCAGGTGGCCGCCCAAGGCACGTTCCAGACGGCGGCTCTCGGGGGCGAGAACCTCGTCGGCCAGGTCAACACGGTCGTGCAGCGAGCCGAGGGTGCTGCGCAGCACGCGGAGAACGCCGGCCAGCAGGCGGGCCAGCAGCAAGACAAGCCGCAACAGGGATTCCAGATGGCGACCCAGATGGCACAGCAGGTCGGTTCGATGGCCGGTCAGATCCCTCAGCAGGTCAGCCAGATGGTGATGCAGCCGGTGCAGCAGATCAGCCAGCCGCTCCAGCAGGTGACGCAGATCTTCGGCCAGTTGGGCAGCAGCTTCGGCTCCCAGGACGGCGCGCAGGTCGGACTGATCGGCGCGAGTCCGGTGTCGAACCATCCGCTGGTCGGCGGTTCCGGCGCAGGGTCGGGAGCCGGCCTGATCCGCGCGGCGTCGCTGCCGGGCATGGGTGGCTCGTCGGCTCGGACGCCGCTGATGTCCAGCCTCGTCAGCAACGCGCCCGAGGCGTCGACGGCTCCGGCTGCGGTGGCTCCGGGAGCGGCAGCGGGAGCGGGCGGCCCCGGTCCCGCGCCGGTCGGTGCGAACAACGGCGGCGCCGGTGGTCCGATGGGAGGCGGGGCACATGGCGCCAAGAGCGGCGGCACCCGGGCCAGCCTGAAGGCCCCGTCGCTGCTACCCAATCCCGATGAGGACGATGACGACTGGTAGGTCGTCGACACACGAACTTCCCGGCCCAGGGGGGCTGGAAGACTCGCCATTGCCTTGGTGAGGACATACAGAAGGAAAGGTAAGCAGCAATGACTGAACCGATGCATACAGACTCTGCTGTCCTCGCCAGCGAGGCCAGCAATTTCGATCGAATCTCGAACTCGCTCAAGGGAATCATGGCGCAGGTCGACGGCACCGCCGGTGGCATGCAGGCCGCCCTGGTCGGTGAATCGGGCACCGCGGCTCAGGCCGCATTCGTCCGCTACCAGGAGGCGGCGACGGTGCAGAAGTCGGCGCTCGACGAGATCGCCGCGAACATCCACACCGGCGGCGTGAGCTACGCGTCGACGGACTCGGACCAGGGCGCCGCCCTCGGCCAGACGATCAACATCGGCATCTGACCTCACCCACCAGCCAACGAAACGGAGATACGAGATGGAACAGCACTGGAATTTCGCGCAGATCGAGGCGCACGCCTCCGAGGTTCAGGGCTACGCGAGCGCGGTCCACGGCCTGCTCGACGAGGGCACCGCGTCGCTCGGACGGCTGCAGGCCGCCTGGCAGGGACATGGACAGTCGTCGTACGAAGCCGTCCAGATGAAGTGGAACAACGCCTCCACCGAACTGAACGCCGCGCTGCAGAACCTGGCCACCACGATCAGCGAAGCCGGTCAGACGATGGCGCACCAGGACACGCAAATCGCCAGCACCTTCATGGGCTAGCCAATGGGCACGGAGGTGGGCGGATGTGCACGAACGCGGTTCCGCCCACCTCATCACGTGTTCTTCACCGAACACCCCTAGCAGTTTGAGAGGTCCTCATGTCGGCCGACTATGACCGGTTGTTCCACTCTTCCGAGGCGTCGCGCCCCGAAGAGAACACGGCGACCGTCGATCGCGAAGCGGGGGCACCCGCGCCTGCAGAACCGGCGCGCGGTGAGACGCCGTCCGGTCCGCTGCCCGCCGCTCCTCCGACGCAGGCCGCGACGGCGCCCACGCCGGGTCCTGCGGCACCGCCTCGTGCGACCGAGGTGACGATGCAACTGCCCGCGACCCACTCGGCGCCACAGCGAGTCCAGAACGGGCTCCTGCGTACGCCGCAGTCCGCGACGCCCACCGGAGCTCACTACGAGCAACGGCCTGCGACACCTGCGACCCAGACGCGCTCTGCAGCCACGCCGACGCCGTCGCAGCACTACGCGGAAGCGCAGTCCGAGAGGGCGAACTGGGCTGCGTCGCAACAACTTCCTGCGCAGCCGGCACCCACCTCGGCGGCGACGATGGGCAACCACCGTGCCATCGACGCGCTCTCCCACGTCGGCGTGCGATCCGCGGTGAAGATGCCGTCGCAGCGCGGCTGGCGCCACCTGATCTACCTGCTCACACGCATCAACCTGGGGCTGTCGCCCGACGAGCTCTACGAAATGGATCTGCACTCCCGGATCCGCCGGAACGCCCGCGACTCTTATCAGATCGGCGTCTTCGGACTCAAGGGTGGCGTCGGCAAGACGGCCATCACCGTGGCGTTGGGCTCCTCGCTGAGCAAGATCCGCGGCGACCGCATCCTGGCCGTGGACGCCGACCCCGACGGTGGCAACCTGGCCGACCGCGCTGGACGGCAGTCAGCCGCAACGGTCGCAGACCTGTTGTCGGACAAGGAATTGGCGCGCTACAACGACATCCGCGCCTACACCAGCATGAACGGGTCCAACCTCGAGGTGCTCTCCTCGGAGGAGTACAGCGGTGCGCGGCGCGAATTCAACGACGAGGACTGGAAGGGCGCCGTCGGCATCGTGTCGCGGTACTACAACCTCGTTCTCGCCGACTGTGGCGCCGGTCTGTTCCAGCCCGCCTCCCGTGGCGTGCTCTCGACGGTGTCGGGTCTGGTGATCGTGGCCAGCGCCTCGATCGACGGAGCCCGTCAGGCAGCCGTCACCATGGACTGGTTGCGCCAGAACGGATATCAGGATCTGCTCGGCCGATCGTGCGTCGTGATCAACCACGTGGTGCCCGGTAAGCCCAACATCGACGTCGAGGATCTGGTGCAGCAGTTCGAGCGCCACGTGCCGCCTGGACGCGTGATCGTGCTGCCGTGGGACAAGCACATCGCCGCAGGCACCGAGATCCAGCTGGATCTGTTGGGTTCGGTATTCCGAAGGCGGGTAACCGAACTCGCCGCGGCACTCTCTGACGACTTCGACAGGCTCGAACGCCGTTGACCGCCACGGCCGCCGCACCTAGCTCGTCGGGCGTCACACCCGGCAGGCCCTCGACGACCCGTGTCACGATCCTCACGGGTCGACGCATGACGGATCTCGTGTTGCCTGCGGCCGCGCCGGTCGAGACCTACATCGACGAGACGGTGTCCGTGCTCGGCGAGATGCTCGAGGACACGCCCGCAGACGTGTTGGCGGGCTTCGACTTCAAGGCGCAGGGTGAGTGGGCCTTCGCGCGTCCGGGCGCGCCGCCGATGAAGGCCGCCGACTCGCTCGACGATGCCGGCGTCGTGGACGGGGCGTTGCTGACCCTGGTGTCGGTGAGCCGCACCGAGCGGTACCGGCCGTTGGTCGAGGACGTCATCGACGCGATCGCCGTGCTCGACGAGTCACCCGAATTCGATCGCACGGCGCTCAACCGATTCGTCGGCCTGGCG
>JAOPUT010000072.1 GCA_025963385.1 Mycobacterium sp. | reverse complement strand
TGTAGTACAAACGAGTGAGGGGATCGGTAACCCGGTCCCGCAGTGACATTGCCCACGTGTTAACGCGCCTCTATTGACATCTGTTCAGCCTGTGGAAGCATCGTTTGCAACAGTGCAGAAACATTTGGTGTGCACGCGTTAACAGCCGAAGAAAAGCTCGTGCGCCTTGCTGCGCATACGAAGAGGAGTTGTAACTATGGATTGGCGGCACAAGGCGGTCTGTCGTGACGAGGACCCGGAACTGTTCTTCCCGGTGGGAAACAGCGGTCCGGCACTCGCCCAAATCGCTGATGCGAAGATCGTCTGCAACCGCTGCCCCGTCACCACGGAGTGCCTGAGCTGGGCGTTGGAGTCCGGACAGGACGCCGGCGTGTGGGGCGGCATGAGCGAGGACGAGCGTCGCGCGCTCAAGCGTCGCAACGCACGGACGAAGGCTCGCACCGGCGTCTAGCCTCCGCAAAATGCACTGTTTACGGCCCCGGCTTTCGCCGGGGCCGTAAATTTATGCCTTTGTGATTTATTTCATTCGCGTTACTAATGCATTACTGCGCCAAACGTCCGCGACGACCGATCGGTACCCGCAGAACGACGTCGGTACCGCCGGACGGGACACCGTGCATACCCAGCGAGCCATCGAGTTCGGCGGACACCAACGTGCGCACGATCTGCAACCCCAAACTGTCTGACTTCTCCAGGCTGAACCCCTCGGGCAACCCCCGTCCGTCGTCGTGCACCACGACGTCGAGCCAGCGGGCGGAGCGTTCGGCCCGGATCGTGACGGACCCGTTGTCCGACGTCGCGTCGTAGGCGTGCTCGATCGCGTTCTGGACCAGTTCGGTGATCACCATGACCAGCGCAGTGGCACGGTCGGCATCCAGCACACCGAGATCGCCGACCCGGTTGATCCGGATGGGTCGGCCCACCGACGCCACGTCGTTCATGATCGGCACGATGCGGTCGACGACCTGGTCGAGGTTGACCTCCTCGTCCACCGACATCGACAGCGCGTCGTGCACCAGGGCGATCGACGAGACGCGCCGCACGGACTCGATCAGGGCGTCGCGCCCCTCGGCGTTGTTCGTTCGCCGCGCCTGTAGCCGCAGCAGCGCAGCCACGGTCTGCAGGTTGTTCTTGACCCGGTGATGGATCTCCCGGATGGTCGCGTCCTTGGACAGCAGCGCGCGGTCCCGCCGCTTGACCTCGGTCACGTCGCGGATCAGCACGGCGGCGCCGGCGGGCGCGCCGTCGACCACCATCGGCAGGGTGCGAAGCAGCACCGCAGCTCCCCCTGCGTCGACCTCCATGCGCATGCTCGACCCGCCCGCCAGGGAATCACGAACGTGGTTGGCCAGCTCCTGGGCTTCGAAGGGGTCCGAGATCAGAGGCCGGGTCACGGTCACGAGGTTGTGACCCTCGAGCTCCGCGTTTAGCCCCATTCGGTGGTACGCCGAGATCGCGTTGGGGCTGGCGAAGCTGACGTGGCCGTCCACGTCGAGCCGGATGAAGCCGTCGCCCACCCGCGGGCTGGACCGCGACATCGCGAGATCGCCCACGTTGGGGAAGGTGCCCTCCGACAGCATGTGCAACAGGTCGGCGGCGCAGTCGAGGTACGCGCGTTCCAGCGGACTGGCCTTGCGCCGGTCGGCCAACGCCGTCTGATGCGTGAGGACCGCAACGACCCGGTCGCCGTGCCGAACGGGGACGGCCTCGACGTTGAGCCACCGGCCTTCTGCCGAAACCTCTTCTCCGACATCACTTTCGCGACCGATGTGACCGGATTCGAACGCTGCCACCACCACCGGCATGTCACTCGCGGTGTTGACCGTGCCGACGGCGTCGGCCAGCAGCACGGTGGGGGCGGTGTTCGGACGGACCTGCGCGACGCACACCAGCGACCCGTCGTCATGGTGAACCCACATCAGATAGTCGGCGAAGGAGAGGTCCGCCAAGAGCTGCCACTCCCCCACCACGGCGTGCAGGTGGTCGACGGCGGCGCCGGGCAGCATGGTGTGCTCGGCGAGCAGGTCACCGAGGGTCGACATGCAGGTTCCCTATGGGCGCGGGGCCCTAGCTGATCACGGCGATGAGGTCGCCGGCCTGGATCACGTCGCCGACCGCCACGTTGACCGTGGTCACGGTTCCGGCGACTTCGGCAAGCACCGGAATCTCCATCTTCATCGACTCCAGGAGTACGACGGTGCCACCCTCGTCGATGTGGTCGCCTTCGCTGACCACGACCTCGAGCACACTGGCCACGATCTCGGCACGAACGTCCTCGGCCATCTTCACCCCACTCGTCTCCTCGAGCCGCCTGTCACGACTGCACAGCGCGGTGCTTGCGCTGTCTATCGAACCACACGGCCGGGATTGGAATGCAGTGGCGCGAGCGTGAGACACTTACGGGCAAGCAATTGACTCATGGAGGACCATCATGGCCAAGCGTGGCCGGAAGAAGCGCGACCGCAAGCACACCAAGGCGAACCACGGCAAGCGCCCCAACTGCGGCTCGAAGGCCGTGAAGTAGGCGCGCTCGTCGTCTACGTTCTTCGCCAGAACACCAGAAAGGCCTTCACCTGATCGCCACTAGCGATCGTGTGAAGGCCTTCTTCTGGGCTGTCTAACCGCCGATGATCGTGGTGCGGCTGATCTCGACACGCAGCCGCGCTCGCAGCGACTCCGGGGCTCTGTCCCCGCTGCACTTCGTCGCGATCAGTCTCTTGACGCGCTCCTCGACCCCGTACTGCCGGAGGCACGTCGGGCACTCTTCGAGGTGGTGGCGCAGCTTGTCACGGGTCTCGGTGGTGCATTCGCCATCGAGTAGGGTCCACACCTCCGCGATCACCGACGCGCATTCCGGGTGATTCGGATCCACTGGTCCCACCGGCGGACGGAACGTGTGGCCTTCGGGGCGCGAGAAGTCGTCGCTCACGAGGACACCTCCTCGGGCTCGTCGAGATGCTGACGTCGGATGAAGCCGCGGTCCCTCGCGACGTCGGTCAGTAGTTCACGGAGTTGCTTGCGGCCACGGTGCAGTCGGGACATCACCGTCCCGATGGGGGTGTCCATGATCTCGGCGATCTCCTTATAGGGGAAGCCCTCGACATCGGCGTAGTACACCGCCATCCGAAAATCCTCGGGCAGCGCCTGCAGCGCCGCCTTGATCTCTGTATCCGGCAAGGCCTCCATCGCCTCGACCTCGGCTGACCGCAGTCCGGTCGAGGAGTGCTGCGCGTTCGCCGCCAGCTGCCAGTCGGTGATCTCGTCCGTCGGGTACTCGGCGGGCTGGCGCTGCTTCTTGCGGTAACTGTTGATGTAGGTGTTGGTCAGGATCCGGTACAGCCACGCCTTGAGGTTGGTGCCCGCACGGAAGGAGCGGAACCCGGCATAGGCCTTGACCATCGTCTCCTGAAGGAGATCCTCGGCATCTGCCGGGTTACGGGTCATGCGCAACGCGCCGCCGTAGAGCTGGTCCAACAGTGGAATCGCATCGCGCTCGAACCGCGCCGTCAACTCGGCGTCGGTCTCGACTGCGGGTTCTTCGGCCGCGGCAGGTGCAGCCCCGTCGAGATCGGTCATCTGTATCGACACCGTCCCTTCTCTCGCGGCACCGTCGAACAGAACCGGCAAATCGACCGGGCGTTCCAGGCAGAGCGTTGGCACCGAGGTGTCTCCTTCCTCGTAATCCTAGTGGCTGACACCGACAGGGGCGCTCTTCGGCGTCCATTGCAGGAGACAACAGCGAGCACATGCGGGCTTGTTCCCTGGTGCACGCCCTCTATCGTGAGCCGATGGGCCGTGCAGCCACCCCCGCGATCGCCGCACTGGTAGCGGCGGGCGTCCCGCACGACGTGCTGGGCTACCACCACGATCCGCGCACCGAGTCGTTCGGCGACGAGGCCGTTGCCGAGCTCGCGGCCGAAGTCGGAGTATCCGCCGAACAGGTCTTCAAGACCCTCGTCATCGCCCTGCCGAGGGGCCTGGCCGTCGCCGTGCTTCCCGTCCCCTACCGGTTGTCGCTCAAGGCGGCCGCCGCGGCGCTCGGCGTGCCCAAGGCCGAGATGGCCGACCGTGCCGCCGCCGAACGTGCGACCGGGTACGTCGTCGGGGGCATCTCACCGCTCGGCCAACGCAAGACACTGCCGACCGTGATCGACGACTCGGCGCTGGCGTGGGACCGGGTGTTGTGCAGTGCGGGCAAGCGCGGACTGGACGTGGCCCTGGCGCCTGCGGATCTGGTCCGTCTCACCAAGGCCGTGACCGCCGACATCCTCGCGTCCTAGGGTGAGGGCCATGTCGCTCACTGGGAAGACCATGTTCATCTCCGGTGCCAGCCGCGGTATCGGGTTGGCGATCGCGAAGCGGTTCGCCGCCGACGGCGCCAACGTCGCACTGGTCGCCAAGACCGCCGAACCGCACCCCAAGCTGGAGGGCACCATCTACACCGCAGCCAAGGAGATCGAGGACGTGGGCGGCAACGCCCTGCCGATCCTGGGTGACGTCCGCGACGGGGATTCCGTGGAATCCGCTGTCGCGCAGGCGGTTGCGCAGTTCGGCGGCATCGACGTCTGTGTGAACAACGCCTCGGCCATCAACCTCGGATCCATCAAGGAGGTGCCACTCAAACGCTTCGACCTGATGAACGGCATCAACGTGCGCGGCACCTACGCGGTGTCCCAGGCGTGCATCCCGCACATGGTGGGCCGGGAGAACCCACACATCCTCACGCTGTCTCCGCCGCTTCGGCTCGAGCCGAAGTGGCTCAAGCCGACGGCGTACATGATGGCCAAGTACGGGATGACGCTGTGCGGGCTCGGCATGGCCGAGGAACTGCGCGCCGACGGGATCGCGTCCAACACGCTCTGGCCGCGGACGCTGGTCGCCACAGCCGCCGTGCAGAACCTGCTCGGCGGTGACGAGGCGATGAGCCGCGCCCGCAAGCCCGAGGTGTACGCCGACGCGGCCTACGCGATCTTCACCAAGCCGGCCAGGGAATTCACCGGCAACTCGCTGCTGTGCGAGGACGTGCTGCTGGAGTCGGGCGTCACCGACCTGTCGGTGTACGACTGCGTGCCAGGCTCGGAGCTCGGCGTCGACCTGTGGGTGGAGACGCCGAACCCTCCCGGATACACCGGGCCGTAGCGGTCCACCTCGGCGCATGGGCGCCAAATACGCTGGCTCCGTGGCGGATTCGGCCGGTCGCTACGAGTCCCTCGTATCGAGACCATCGCCGGGCAGACCGACCAGCCGACGGGCGCGATCACCCCTCGGCGACGTCCACCCGACCCGCGACCGCAGGCACCCCCGGATGGTCGAGCACCATCAGGGTCAGCAGGTCGAAGACCACGGTCGCGGCGGCGACCGCGGTGATCTCGGCGTGATCGTAGGCAGGCGCGACCTCCACGACGTCGGCCCCCACGATGTGCAGACCCGATAGCGCGCGCAGCATGCGCAGGAGTTCTCTCGCCGTGAGACCACCCGATTCCGGCGTGCCCGTCCCCGGCGCGAAGGCCGGGTCCAGCACGTCGATGTCAACCGACAGGTACACGGGGGCGTCGCCCACCCGGCGCCTGATCACGTCGACCGCCGCCTCGAGCCCGACGACGTCGAGGTCGCTGGCGCGGAACGTACGGAAACCCATCCGGGCATCCTCGTTGAGGTCCATCCGGTCGTAGATGGGTCCGCGGATCCCGATGTGCACGGAATGGTCCTCGATCAGGAGACCCTCTTCGAACGCACGCCTGAAGATGGTGCCGTGGGTGACGGGTGCGTTGAAGTAGGTGTCCCAGGTGTCGAGGTGGGCATCGAAGTGCACCAGCGCGATCTGGCCGTACTTTGCATGCAGCGCACGTAGATTCGGCAGCGCGATGGTGTGGTCGCCGCCGATCGAGACGATCCGGCGATCCCGGTCGCCAAGTATCTCGCGGGCGTGCGCCTCGATCTGACGGCACGCCTCGTCGATGTCGTACGGCGTCACGGTGACGTCGCCGGCGTCGACGATCTGCAAGGTCTGCAGAGGCGCCACGCCGAGTTCGACGTGGTGACCCGGGCGCAGTGTCCGGGCGGCTTGCCGTACCGCCATCGGGCCGAACCGCGCGCCGGGCCGGTAAGAGGTGCCGCCGTCGAAGGGGACGCCGAGGATCGCGATGTCGTAGTCGCCGACCTCGGTGACGTCACCGATGCGGGCGAACGTGCTCTTGCCCGCATACCGCGGCACCTGCGTGGCGGGCACGGCTCCGAGGAGGGAATGGTTGTCTGTCATGGTGTTTCGTTCCTCTGCTCGTGGGCCTGAGCGCCTAACCTGCGGCGGACGCTCACAGCAGCGTGGCCTGCTCGGGCTGCGGCTCGGCCGGTGCGATGAGCTCGGGCCCGTTGTTGCGGACGCTGTTGACCAGCCGGGACACCTCGCGGGTCGCGATGCGGTCGAGGTCACCGTGCCCGCGTAGCAGCCCCTCGTCGATGGGGGCGTCCGGATCCAGCCACCGGTCCCAGTCGGCCGCGCTGATGGTCAACGGCATGCGGTCGTGGATCTCGGCCAGCGGACCCGCGGACTCGGTGGTGATGATGGTGCAGCTGAGCAGCGGCGGCGAATCCTTGGGGGCATCCTTCGGACGCCACGTGGACCACAGGCCACCCATGTAGAGCAGCTCACCGTCGGCGCCGTACATGTAGAACGGCGTCTTGGCCGCCTTCTTGCCCGCCGTGCCCTCGCCGTTGGGCCGCCACTCGTACCAGCCGTCCATCGGGACGAGGCAACGCTTGCTCTTGGCGGAATTGCGAAAGGCCCCCGACGTGGTGACCGTCTCGGCGCGGGCGTTGATCAACAGTGGTCCCTTGGTGTCGGGACCGCCGTCCACGCCCGTCTTGGCCCACGGCGGGATCAGCCCCCACCGCATCGACCGCACCCGCCGCGTGGACTCGTCGTCGGGCTCGGCGTGTCTCTTGACCACGGAGGTGATGGTGGTGGTCGGCGCGACGTTGTAGTTCGGCTGAGGCGGATCCTTGCCGTCGGTCGCCGCCACGCTCTCGTCGATCGCCTTGATCTTCTCGGCGAGTAGCGCCGGATCGGTCGTCACCGCGAATCGCCCACACATGCATCCCATGGTGGCAGAACTCGCCGACAGGGCAGGATGGACGCCATGACTACGTGGCAGGCACCGTCGACGATGACGCCCGTGCACGCGACCGTCGAGGTGCCAGGGTCCAAGTCGCAGACCAACCGCGCGCTGGTACTGGCCGCACTGGCCACCCCTCAAGGCACGTCGACGATCGGCGGCGCGTTGCGCAGTCGCGACACCGACCTCATGATCGGCGCGCTACGAACCCTCGGCGTGTCACTCGACGGCGCGGGCACCGAGCTGACGGTCAACGGCGCGATCGCGCCCGCCGCGAACGCACGGATCGACTGCGGCCTGGCGGGGACCGTCCTGCGGTTCGTCCCTCCTGTCGCGGCGCTGGGCGGCGAGGCCGTCACGTTCGACGGCGACGAGCAGGCCCGCGCCCGGCCCATCGCTCCCCTCCTCGACGCCCTGCGCGGCCTGGGGGTCCGGGTGGACGGTGACTCGCTGCCGTTCCTGGTGCGCGGTGAAGGCACGGTGGCCGGCGGAACGGTGCACATCGACGCGTCGTCGTCGTCGCAGTTCGTCTCGGGGCTCCTGCTGTCCGGCGCGACGTTCGCCGACGGATTGACCGTGGTGCACACCGGGGAGTCCGTGCCGTCGGCGCCGCACGTGGCGATGACCGTGTCCATGCTGCGCGACGCCGGTGTGCCCGTCGACGACGACACACCGAACCGCTGGAAGATCGGACCGGGACCGGTCGCCGCGCGCCACTGGGCCATCGAGCCCGACCTGTCCAACTCGGTCCCCTTCCTGGCCGCTGCCATCGTGACCGCGGGAACGGTGCGCATCGCGGGGTGGCCGCGCCACGGCGTGCAACCCTCCGCGACCATCCTCGAACTGCTTGCCAAGGCGGGATCGACCATCCACCAAGGCGATTCACATCTCGAGGTGACGGGTGCCGCTGACGGCTACCCAGGATTCGATGCCGATCTTCACGACGTGGGCGAACTGGCACCGTCGGTCGCCGCGCTCGCGGCACTCGCGGCACCTGGCTCCGTATCGCACCTCACCGGCATCGCCCATCTGCGCGGGCACGAGACCGACCGGTTGGCGGCACTGACCACCGAGATCAACGGCCTCGGCGGCAAATGCGAGGAGACGGCCGACGGGCTGACGATCACGGCGGTCCCGCTGCACGGCGGCCGGTGGCGCTCGTACGCCGATCACCGGATGGCGACCGCGGGCGCCATCATCGGACTGCGGGTGCCGGGCGTGGAGGTCGAGGACATCGGCACGACCGCCAAGACACTTCCCGACTTCCCCGGTATGTGGGCGGGCATGTTGGCCGGGCAGGTACCCGAAACCCCTTGAGAGAGCACGACTACGACGAATCCGACGTCCGGGTACGCCCCGGCCGGGGTTCGCGGCCGCGTACCAAGACCCGACCCGAGCACGCGGATGCGGAGGCCGGCATGGTCGTCACCGTCGACCGCGGCCGGTGGGGTTGCGCGCTGGGTGGCGACCCCCACCACGTCGTCACCGCGATGCGGGCCAGGGAACTCGGCCGGACGCCGATCGTGGTGGGAGACGAGGTCGACGTGGTCGGTGACCTCTCCGGTCAGCCCGATACGCTGGCCCGCATCGTCCGACGCGGTGAACGGCGAACGGTGTTGCGCCGCACCGCCGATGACACCGACCCGACCGAACGCGTGCTGGTCGCCAATGCCGACCAGCTGCTGATCGTCGTCTCGCTCGCCGACCCGCCCCCGCGCACCGGTTTCGTCGAGCGGTCGCTGATCGCCGCCTACGTCGGCGGACTGGAGCCGATCCTCTGCCTGACGAAGACCGACCTGGCGCCCCCCGAGCCCTTCGCGGCGCAGTTCGCGGGCCTGGACCTCACGGTGGTGACCGCGGGCCGAGACAACGATCTCGACGTCGTCGAGGACATGTTGACGGGCAAGTCCACCGTACTGGTCGGGCATTCCGGGGTCGGCAAGTCGACGATGGTCAATCGCCTTGTCCCCCATGCCGATCGGGCGGTCGGCGTGGTGTCCGGCGTCGGCAAGGGCAAGCACACCTCGACGCAGTCGGTGGCCTTGCCACTGCACGGCTCGGGGTGGGTGATCGACACGCCGGGCATCCGGTCGTTCGGGCTGGCGCACATCGCGCCCGCCGACGTCATGATGGCGTTCTCCGACCTCGCCGAAGCCATCGAGGACTGCCCACGCGGCTGCGGACACATGGGCCCACCGGCCGATCCCGAATGCGCCCTGGACACCCTGACCGGCCATGCCGCCGAGAGGGTCGCCGCCACCCGTCGACTGCTGACCGCGATGGCCGCGGACTAGTGGGGGGCGACCTCATAGCGCGCGACGTCACTCGAAGGACCGGTCGAACGCGCTGCGGCTCGACGCTAACCTGAGGATGCCATGACGCCAGTACCCGAGATCGAGCTCAACGACGGCAGCCGGATCCCGCAGGTTGGGTTCGGGGTCTACAAGGTGGCGCCCGAGGAGACCGCGGCGGCAGTGCGGACCGCCCTGGAGATCGGGTACCGACATCTGGACACCGCGACGATGTACCACAACGAGGCCGGCGTTGGCCAGGGCGTCCGCGACGCAGGCGTGCAGCGCGGCGACGTCTGCATCACCAGCAAGCTCGACAACGGCGATCACGAACCCGAAGCTGCGCGAAGGGCTTTCGACGCGACCCTGACGGCGCTCGGGTCGGACTACGTCGACCTCTACCTCATTCACTGGCCGCTGCCGACACGCTACGGCGGCGACTTCGTCTCCACGTGGCGGACACTCGAGGAGTTCGCAGCCGACGGCCGGGCGCGCAGCATCGGCGTCTCCAACTTCCACGTCCCGCATCTGCATCGACTGGCCGTCGAGACCGACACCGTGCCCGCCGTCAACCAGGTCGAGGCGCACCCGTACTTCACCAACGCCGACGTCCGGGAGTACTGCAAGCGGAACGGCATTGCGTTCGAGGCGTGGTCGCCGCTGGCCAGGGGCAAGGTGCTCGACGATCCGGTGATCACCGGCATCGCCACGTCGGTCGGCAGGTCGACATCACAGGTGGTGCTGCGCTGGCACATTCAACGCGGCGACATCGTCTTCCCGAAATCGGTGTCGCCCCAGCGCATCGCCCAGAACTTCGCGGTGTTCGACTTCGAACTCGACGATGCCGCAATGGCGGCGATCGGCGGGCTCGACGAGGGCGCGTCGGGACGGGTCGGATCCAACCCCGACACGTTCGACTTCATCGGTGACCGCCGGTGAGGACGGTTTGCATCGTCGGCGCAGTGGGCACGCTGCCCACGGCAAAGAGGCTAAGGAGGCCCATTCATGACGAACGTACCCACGATCGAACTCACCAGCGGCAATGCCATTCCGCAGCTCGGGTTCGGGGTATATCAGATCGACCCCGATGAGACCGCGGCAGCGGTGAAGACCGCACTGGACATCGGCTACCGGCACATCGACACGGCCGAGATGTATCAGAACGAAGAAGGCGTCGGTCAGGGGATCCGAGATTCCGGAATCGACCGCGCCGACGTTTTCGTGACCAGCAAGCTCAACAACGGCTTTCACGAACCCGACGATGCGCGAAGGGCTTTCGACGAAACACTCAGCAAGCTCGGCTTCGACTACGTCGATCTGTTCCTCATCCACTGGCCGCTGCCGACGCTCTACAACGGGGACTACCCGGCCACGTGGCAAGTGCTCGAGGAGTTTCGGCGCGACGGCCGGGCCAAGAGCATCGGCGTGTCCAACTTCCAGGTCGCCCATCTCGAGCGGCTGGCCAGCACGACCGACACCGTGCCCGCGGTCAACCAGATCGAGGTTCACCCCTACTTCGTCAACGACGCCGTCCGCGCGTACGGCGCCGAGCACGGGATCGTCACGGAGGCGTGGTCGCCGATCGCACAAGGCGCCGTGCTCGACGATCCCGTCGTCACCGAAATTGCGGAGCGGGAGGGCAAGTCACCCGCACAGGTCGTGCTGCGTTGGCACGTTCAGCGGGGCGACGTCATCTTCCCGAAGTCGGTGACGCCCAAGCGGATCGAGGAGAACTTCAACATCTTCGACTTCGAA
>JAOPUT010000051.1 GCA_025963385.1 Mycobacterium sp. | reverse complement strand
CCGGAGAAGAAGTCGTGGTTCTCGTCGGCATTGGGCGATAGTGCCGACAGGATCGCCGGGTTGACGTCGGTCTCGTCCTTCGGGAACAGCGCCTCGTAGCCGAGGTTCATCAGAGCCTTGTTGGCGTTGTACCGCAGGAACTTCTTGACGTCCTCGGTGAGGCCGACCCCGTCGTACAGGTCCTGGGTGTACTCGACCTCGTTGTCGTAGAGCTCGAACAGCAGCTCGTAGGTGTAGTCCTTGAGCTCGGCCCTACGCGCCTCGTCGGCCAGGGCCAGCCCCTTCTGGAACTTGTAGCCGATGTAGTAGCCGTGCACGGCCTCGTCGCGGATGATCAGCCGGATCATGTCGGCGGTGTTGGTCAGCTTGGCGCGGCTGCTCCAGTACATCGGCAGGTAGAAGCCCGAGTAGAACAGGAAGCTCTCCAGCAGTGTCGAAGCCACCTTGCGCTTGAGCGGGTCGTCACCCTTGTAGAAGTCCATGACGATCTCGGCCTTGCGCTGAAGATTGGGGTTCTCCTCCGACCAGCGGAACGCCTCGTCGATCTCCACGGTCGAGCACAGTGTGGAGAAGATGTTGCTGTAGCTCTTGGCGTGCACCGACTCCATGAACGCGATGTTGGTGTACACCGCCTCCTCATGGGGCGTCAGCGCATCGGGGATCAGGCTCACGGCGCCGACGGTGCCCTGAATGGTGTCGAGCAGCGTCAGGCCCGTGAAGACGCGCATCGTCAGCTGCTTCTCTTGCTCGTTCAGCGTGCCCCAGGACGGGATGTCGTTGGACACCGGAACCTTCTCCGGCAACCAGAAATTGCCGGTCAGGCGCTCCCACACCTCGGCATCCTTCTCGTCTTGAATGCGGTTCCAGTTGATGGCCGACACTCGGTCGATCAGCTTCATTCCGTCGGACACCTTTGACCCCAATTCAGAACGTGATGACTGGCTGCCCTGAACACTACAACTGGGGTACGACGACGCGCCGCAACACAACAACTGGTGTTGGCGTGTCGTGTCATGGCTGGGCTCAGCGACCGGTGAACTGGTACTCGCCGGCCTTGAAGCGGCGGGTCGCGAGCCAGTATTGCCAGGTCATGCCGCTCCACAGGGTGCGGTTGACACCGTGGGAGTCCATGTACCAGCTCCGGCAACCTCCCGTGCTCCAAACCGCCTTGGCGAGATCACGCTGCAGCTCGCCGTTGAATTCGTCCTGCGCGACACGGGTGGGCGCCACCGCCTTGGCGCGCCGCTTGTCGACGGCGGCGATCGCCTGTGCCACGTAGCGGATCTGCGACTCGATCATGAAGACCACCGAGTTGTGGCCGAGCCCGGTATTCGGGCCGAGCAGGAAGAACAGGTTCGGCATGTCGGCGACGGTGATCCCCCGGTGCGCCTCGACGCCCTCCCGGTTCCAGCGGTCCACGAGATCCTCGCCCCCTGGACCCTTGATGTCGACATAGGAGTACGCGTCGGTGACGTGGAATCCGGTGGCGAACACCACCACGTCAACCGGATGCTCGACCCCGTCGAAGGTGACGATGCCGTCCCGCGTCATGCGCGTGATGCGCTCGGTGATCACCTGGGTCTTCGGGTTCGCGATCCCGCGATAGTAGGTGTCGGAGTTCAGGATTCGCTTGCAACCGGCTCGGTAGTTCGGAGTCAGCTTGCGCCGCAACGTCTTGTCCTTGACCGCGCGCCGGATGTTCCACTTGCCCAGCCAGGCGCCGACTCTCAGCAACCAGGGCTGCTTGGTCATGCCGAAGCCCACCACCTCGTGGAGCCAGTAGATGGCCGCGCGCATGGCGGCCCTGGTGCCAGGCACGTCGGTGAACGTCCGCCGCAACCACTCCGGCAGAGCGTTGTTGGGACGGGGCATCACCCACGGCGGAGTGCGTTGGTACACCTGAAGTTCCGCGACGTCCTCCACGATCTCCGGCACCAGCTGGATGGCGCTGGCGCCGGTGCCGATGACGGCGACCCGCTTGCCCGTGATGTCGATCGCGTGGTCCCACTGCGCGGAGTGGAACGACGCGCCCGCGAACTCGTCGATGCCCTCGATGTCGGGGATCAGCGGAATGTGCAGCGCGCCCGCGCCCGAGATCAGGAACTGGGCGACGTACTCCTGCCCGCCGTCGGTGAAGACGTGCCACTGCATCTCTGCGTCGTCCCAGTGGGCGCGGTCGACGTGGGAGTTGAACCGCACGTACCGGCGCAGCCCGTACTTCTCGGCGACACCCTTGAGGTAGTCGAAGATCTCCGGCTGAAGCGACCACATGTGGGTCCAGTCCGGCTTCGGTTCGAAGGAGAACGAGTACATGTGCGACGGAATGTCACAGGCACAGCCGGGATAGGTATTGTCCCGCCAGGTGCCGCCGATGTCGTCGGCCTTCTCGAGGATGACGAAGTCCTCGAGGCCGAAGCCCTGCTTCTGCAAGGCGATGGCCATGCCAAGGCCGGAGAAGCCGCTGCCGATGATGACGGCGCGGGTGTGCATGGGGTTCTTGCGGACTGCGGTCTCGTCAGCCTGCTCGGCAACGGTCATGGCACCCAGGATACCTGGGAACGCGGGTACCGGGTACTGGGAATCACGGGCCGCCGGGAGGAGCCAACCCATGGTCCAGCGCCGAACCACTGCAAGTACTCGGGTGAGTCGACGTGCCTCAATCGTCTGGCGACGAAGCTAGGCCACGGACTCGCGCCGCCGCACGCCCTCGTGCAGCGGCAGATCGGGATCGATCTTGATGCCGAGCAGCTCGCACGTGCCGTAGATCGAGCTCAGCATGATCGTGGTCATGTGCACCATGAAGTCCGCGGGGGGCATTCGACGCGGGCTGTCGGTGCCTGGCCCCAGCCACCACTCGGTGGCGGCCGCGGCGGACCCGAACGTCGTGAATGCGGCCAGCTCGATCGCCGCTCCGTCGAGCTCCATTTCACGGAGTTCGTCGTTGAACATGGCGGCCATCGCCAGCGTGATGTCGCGGCCTTCGTTGAGGGCGCGCATCGTCGACTCGCTCTGTTCGGCGAAGCGGCCCTGAATCAGGAACCGGCACACGTTGGGATGCTGGTCGACAAGGAGGACGTACTGCTCGACGCTGCGCCGGATCACTTGGCGGGCAGGGTCGGTGGAGATGTTGATCGACGGGAAGATGGCCGCCCACAACATGTCTCGCAACCGCTCGCCGATCGCCTGGAACAGGTCGGACTTGTCGGTGAAGTGCCGGTAGATCTTCGGCTTTGCGGTGCCGGCCTCTTCGGCTATCTCGCGCAGCGAAAGCTCGGGGCCGAGCTTGTCGATGGCACGGAAGGCTGCGTCGACGATCTCGGCGCGGACCTTCTTGCGATGCTCGCGCCACCGCTCGCTTCGCGCATCGACCTTCACGCCGGGTGGGGTACCCGGCTGGGGCCGAGACGGTCTGCGCACGGACTCACTGTACCGGCTGAGACGTGCTGACCTGCCAAGACCGCGCCGGGGACGCGTGACACCCGCCCGTCGCGGGTACCATCGCAGCGGATCCACCCCAGCTATACGAGACGAGAATCATGACCCAGCGGTACGACCTGGTCATTGCCGGCGGAGGGCCTTCTGGCGCCGCCGCAGCGTGGCAGGCAGCGCAAACGGGCGCCAAGGTAGTCGTCCTGGACAAGGCCGAGTTCCCGCGCGACAAGCCGTGCGGCGACGGCTTGACGGCGCGTGCGGTCAGCTACCTCCAGAAGATGGGCCTCGCCGAAGAGGTCGACAAGTTCCACCGGGTCAACCGGGTGACGGTGTACAGCCCCTCGCAGTGGGAGCTGTCCTTCCCGACCCGCCCGGGCATGCCGAACCACGGTTACGTCGCGCCACGCCCCCAGTTGGACACGCTGCTGCTCAAGCACGCCGAGGCCGCGGGCGCCGAGGTCCGGCAGTCGTGCGAGGTGACGGGCCCCGAGCTCGACGCGAACGGTCGCGTCATCGGCGTCGTGCTCAAGAGCGGCGAGAAGGTCTTCGGCGACGCCGTCATCGCCGCCGACGGTGCCTACTCCCCCATCAAGCGGGCCCTGAAGATCGACTCGGAGTACAACGGGTACTCGGCCATCGCGATTCGCGCGGAGATGGCCGCCAACAAGCCGGACTCCGATTCGCTCGACATCTACCTCAACCTGAAGTTCCAGGGTGACCAGCTTCCCGGTTACGCCTGGGTGTTCCCGTTCGGCGGTGGGCGCATCAACATCGGCCTCGGGTACGTCAACAGCTACAAGAACTGGCAGCAGATCAACGCCACGCAGTTCATGGGCGAGTTCATGCGGACACTGCCGCCGGAGTGGGGCCTGCCCGCGATCGAGGAACTGAAGAAGGACAAGCTGGTCCGTGCCTGGCGGTTGCCCATGGGCTTCACCGCGTGGCCGCCGTGGCGGCCCGGGGTGCTGTTCACCGGAGACTCGCTCGGTGCGGGCAAGCCGGCGTCCGGCGCGGGCATCTCCAAGGCGCTCGAATCGGGCCTCGCGGCGGGTGAGTGTGCGATTGCCGCACTGACCAACGGCGGCCCTGACGACTTCACCAACTACGCGCAGCGGATGGAGGCCGCCTGGGGCAAGGAGTACCGGCGTGGCCGCTACTTCCACAAGCTCGCGGGCATTCCTGCCGTGGCGAACAACGGCATCAAGCTGATCGACAACGCCTTCTTCCGCGACCGCATGCTCAAGGCGCTGTACAAGAAGGAACAGGGCCCGCAGCACAAGGTCAAGAAGTAGCGCTGGTTCGACCACCGAAGACCTCGGTGCGACAACGTGTTTCGGCCGACATCGGCTGCCGCGCGCTCGGCGTCCGGCCCAGGCCGAATCCGTAGCCGAACGGTCGCGCAGTTTCGCACCCGACTCATTGAGACAACGGTAAGAAAACGCGCGCGTTGCGAACCTTGATGCGTTCGTGTTCTACCTGTGACATTTGTAGCCCATCGTTACCAAAGTGAAATGAGTGCACGAGGCATTCGTTACCGGCGACCCGGGAGTTCTCGATGACGTCACTGACCATGAACCGTCCATGGACCTCGCCGACCCTGCGCAACGCCATGGTGGTGCGCCAGGGAATCGCGTGGACGAACTTCATCAATGCGGTGGCGTTGATATTTCGCCCTGTCGTGGTCACGCTCGCCATCGCCGCCGCGGCCGTGATGTGGCCCGCGCACTCCCACGCTGACGTGCCAGGTGATCCGAACGGCACCGCGTCGAACGGCGGGATTGGTGACAACGGTCCGATGAGCACCGCACTGGCAGGCATCGGCGAGTCGATGTGCCCCATGCTCGTGCAACCAGGCGCCAACCTCGCGTCGACCGCCACCCAGCTGTCGGGTCACGGCGGCGTGGCCCCAGACATTGCCGGCTTCGTCGCCACCATGGCGATCCAGTCGCAATGCCCAGGCTGGATGACCTCGCTGGCCAACGGTCAGATGCCTGCGGGATTGGACACCGTGGCCAACCTGGCGGGTCCGGCGCTCCAACTGCCTGGCGCCTAGCTGCTCGTCACGCCGTGAACGCGTACTGCACGTTCTCGGCGACGGGCACGAAACCCAGCCCTCGATAGATCCTGTTGGACAACGGATTTGCGACGTCGGCGAACAGCACCACGTCACGGGCACCCGTCCGTCGGGCGTGCCGCACGGCTTCGGCGGTGACCGCCGCTCCGTACCCGCGCCCCCTGCTCGCCGGCGGGGTGTAGACCGGGCCGATCCGCGACATGCCGAGCAGGCAGCCGTGCACCCGCGCCATCGCGACCGGCTCACCGTTCACCGTCCATAGCACCACGTGCCCGCCGGTCTCGGCGATGTCGTCGAGCAGCTGCCGGCTCGCGTCCGGGTTCGACTCGGACTCGAAGGCTTCGACGAAGAACTCGTCGAGCCACCCGACGAGCAGTTCCGCATCGTCCGCACGGGCCGGCCTCCCTTCGCCGACGACACCGTCGGGCGGCACAAGCTCGTCGAGGCGGTACAGCGTGTCCTCGAAGGACGTCGACGCAGTGGTACCCGTGGCCTCGGTCCACGCCTGAATGAAAGGCTCTGCGGTAGCTCGTGTTCCGCGCACGGCGGGCAGATCGGCTCGCACCGGTGCGAGTGCTGCGACGGTCTCCTTGGCCAGCGTCTGCGGCAGCCCGCTGACCAACAGCACCGCCCCCCTCATCTGCAGCGCCGCACCCGCGGCCCCTTCGCCGTCGAAGGCCGCCAACAGCAGCTGATCGGCAGGCCACTTCGAGGTGCGCAGGGTGGTGAGCTCAGTCGTGAACAGCACCGGGTCGCGGCGATAGACCCAGCGAGCCACCGGGCCGAAGCCGTCCGGCGATGCGTAGAGGTGAACGTTCACGCCTTCGAGGGTGAGCCACTCGGTCGCGAATCTCCACTGAATTATTGGCGGCGCGTCAGCGTCGACCCCGGCCCGGCTTGCGGGCGACCTTCCCGGCGACCGCCCGAGCGGCCTGCTTCGCGAGGGTCTTCTCCCGTGCAGTGCGTTTCGGCGCCGACTCTGTCCGCCCTCGCGACGAACTGGGTTTGCGACCCCGCACGATTCCGATGAATTCCTCGACGAGTTCCGGCTGTTGTCCCGCCGGGACGGCGAGCGCCACCGGGCAGCTGGGCGCGCCGGTGATCGGGCGGTACACCAGGTCCTTGCGATGGTGCAGCCGCGCCAGCGACTGCGGGACGACGAGCACGCCGTTCCCAGCAGCGACGAGTTCTGTTGCGTCCTCAGTGGTCTCGGGTCGGTGCTCGACCGGCGCGCCAGGAGCTCCCGGCCACTCGACGACGTCGTCGAGTGGGATCAGTGTCGGTTCGCCGTCGAGGTCCGCGACGGTGACCGCGTCGCCGGCACTGAACAGGTGGTCGGTCGGCACCACGACCACGGTCGTCTCCTCGTAGAGCGGGATGACCGCCACCCCGGCCAGGTCGGCCGACGGCCGGAGCAGCGCCACGTCGATGGTGCCCGTGCGCAGTTCGTCGGCCGCATCCGCCGCGGGGACGGCATGCAGCCGCAGCGGAACGTCGGGATGGCGCTGCGCCCAGGTCCGCGCCCACTTCGCAGGCGTCACACCGGGGACGTACCCCACTGTGAGCGAGGGCAGCGAGGATGAAGCCACCGGCTCAGGCTACCGATAGGCTCTACGCCATGAGCAGGCCTAACACCCAGTCCATGAAACCCGCCACGGCGGCGAAGAAGCTGGACGTGTACCTGCCCGCGACGCCTGCGGAGTTCCAGGAGAACCCGATCACCCGCGACGAGCTCGCCGCCCTGCAGGCGGATCCGCCGCAGTGGCTCAAGGACCTCCGCAAGAACGGGCCGCACCCGAAGAACCTCGTCGCGGCCAAGCTGGGCGTCTCGATCGGCGGTCTCGCGCGTGGAGGCGTCACCGACGCGCTCACCACCGAGCAGATCAACCAGTTGCTCGAGGAGAAGCCCGAGTGGCTGGCGGCGGAACGCGACAGCTACCAGAGCGTGCTGCGCGAGGAGCGACGCTTGAAGTCTCGCGACAGCTGACCTGCCGCGAGACTGCGGAAGATGAGGAATCGCAAGCAGATTCCGTCATCAACCGCAGTCTCGACGAGCATCACAGCATGCAGCTGACGCAGCCCTCGACTTCGGTCCCTTCCAACGCCATCTGGCGAAGGCGGATGTAGTACAGCGTCTTGATGCCCTTGCGCCATGCGTAGATCTGCGCCTTGTTGACGTCTCGCGTGCTGGCGGTGTCCTTGAAGAACAGCGTGAGGCTCAGACCCTGGTCCACGTGCTGGGTGGCCGCGGCGTAGGTGTCGATGATCTTCTCGTAGCCGATCTCGTACGCATCCTGGTAGTACTCCAGGTTGTCGTTCGTCAGGTACGGCGCCGGGTAGTAGACGCGACCGATCTTGCCTTCCTTGCGGATCTCGATCTTGCTCGCCACCGGGTGGATCGAGCTGGTCGAGTGGTTGATGTAGGAGATCGACCCGGTCGGCGGAACGGCCTGCAGGTTCTGGTTGTAGATGCCGTGCTGCTGCACGGAGTCCTTCAACCGCTTCCAGTCGTCCTGCGTGGGGATGCGAATGTCGGCCTCGGCGAACAGCTCCCGCACCCGCTCGGTGGCAGGCTCCCACGTTTGCTCGGTGTACTTGTCGAAGAACTCCCCCGAGGCGTACTTCGAGCGCTCGAAGCCGCCGAAGGCCCGGCCCCGCTCGATCGCGATGCGATTGCTCGCCCGCAAGGCGTGGTAGAGCACCGTGTAGAAGTACATGTTGGTGAAGTCGACGCCCTCTTCGGAGCCGTACAGGATGCGCTCGCGGGCCAGGTATCCGTGCAGGTTCATCTGGCCGAGGCCAATGGCGTGAGAGTCGTTGTTGCCCTGCTCGATCGACGGAACCGACCAGATGTGGGTCTGATCGCTCACCGCGGTCAGCGCCCGGATCGACACCTCGATCGTCTGGGCGAAGTCCGGTGAGTCCATGGCCTTCGCGATGTTCAGCGAACCCAGGTTGCAGGAGATGTCCTTGCCCACCTTGGCGTAGGTCAGGTCCTCGTTGAACAGCGACGGCGTGGACACCTGCAGGATCTCCGAGCACAGGTTGCTGTGCGTGATCTTGCCCTCGATGGGGTTGGACCGGTTCACCGTATCCTCGTACATGATGTACGGGTAGCCGGACTCGAACTGCAGCTCGGCCAGCGTCTGGAAGAACTCGCGCGCCTTGATCTTCGTCTTGCGGATGCGCGCGTCGTCGACCATCTCGTAGTACTTCTCGG
>JAOPUT010000033.1 GCA_025963385.1 Mycobacterium sp. | reverse complement strand
CAGGGTGTCGAGGTCGCAGGCGGCCAGGGTGTCGTAGGCGGCGCGCAGGGCGGCGACCGCTTCGTGGACGTCCGTACCTGACATGACTCGAACATACGGGTGCCCACCGACAGAAAACCGGCGGATGGGATCACTGAAACCACAGTGACGCAAGGGTTTTCATCCCGCTGAGATTGTCGCGAGTTGTCGCTCAGAGGCGGGCAATCCGTACCTCGCCCGGAGAGGCGGTTGCGACTGGCCGAGTCAGCGACCTACCCGCGAGGATCGATGCCGTTGTAGGCCGGACCGCCGGGGCCGATGCCATCTGGGCCACTGGTGTCGGGGATGCAGCCACCGCCACCCGTGCCGGTAGTCGTCTGGTTGTCTCCGGTGCCCGTGGTGGTCGAGTTCACGGTGGCGCAGGGCTCGTTGGTGTCGGCCCCGGCGGGGGCCGCGAAGCTCAACGTCGCGGCGGCCGCGATGCCGAGAACGGCGAATCCGGCGCGATGGGTCGTTGTCAGAAGATGCCGTTGCGTCATGGCGGTGGCATACCTGGGGTCGACGGCTGACAAACGATCACGGGGCCAGGTGTCTACAAGCCCACAATCGTTGCCGCCCGGGAATATCCGATCATGATGGCCCGCCGCCAGTTTGCGGCACATCTGGCGGTGCGGGTGCACTACCGCCGTCCTCGGGTTGAAGCTCTGCCGACCCGTCGTCCTCTTCTGCCTTGAGATGTTCTTCGGAGCGTGGCTCGTTCGGGTTCGCCATGGTGGGCCGTCCTTGTCGTCACATCGATGAGGTCAGTCACGTACCCGCTGCCGTACGCGCCAATCCCTCAGTACACGTCGCGCACATACCGCTTGGTGGCCACGAGCTCGCGCTTATAGTCGTGCGCGCCTTCGCTCGACAACCCGCCGTGCTCACGAATCACGAACACATCCGTTCGGTCGTCGTCGATGACATCGACGGCCTCGCAGCGCAACTGGACGCCAACGTGGCGAAATCAGTTGGCCTGGACTGCGTGTGACGGCTACGACATGTCCGCGTACCGGCTCCGAATGAAACCGTAGACGCCGTAAGCGGCGATGCCGAGCGCCGCGATGATCAGCAGGATCTTGCCGAACGGCGCGTTGCCGAGGGCCTTCACCGCGGCGTCGACACCGCTGGCCTTGGCCGGGTCGGAGGTCATCGTCGCGACGACCACCAGAATGCCGACGCCGATCAGCACCAGACCCTTGGCGACGTAGCCGACGATGCCGATCCACGTGATCGCCGAGCCGCCTGACACCTTGAGCTCCTTGAGGAATCCCTTGGTCGCGCCCTTGTAGACGTGGTAGCCGCCGACGCCGACGAGGACGAGGGCCACCACAACCAAAACCGCGATGCCCCAGCCAGATTGCATCATCCGCGCACTCATGCCCGCGTTCTGGCTGGTGCTCGACTTGCCGCTGCCCATCGCGAACTTGGCGGCGGAGAAGGCGAGCACGAGGTAGGTCACCCCGACCGCGGCGGCTTTCAGACGATCCTTGAGGTCGCGTTCGACGAACGTCTCGACGAGCTGCCACAGACCGAGGGCCGCCAGCACGATCGCGGCGACCCAGAGCATGACCGCCCCGCCAGGTTGTGCGGCCAGTGTCGCCAGCGCGCCCGACTGGTCGGCGTTGCCGCCGTCGCCGAACGCCAGCCGCGCGACGATGAACGCGATCAGCAGGTGGAGCAGACCGCTGGCGGCGTATCCCGCCCGCGCCACGCGCTCGAACCAGACGTTGTCATGGGCGGAGGTGGCCGCCGACCGGGTGTCGACCATTGATCGCGGGTACCCGGGCCAGCGCGTGACGCAAACCACTAATTTACGATTGCGCAGATACGTCTGGTCACTCGCCCGGTTTCACCGCGAGGATCGGCTTGGGGCATTCCAGGATGAGCTTCTGAGACGCGCTGCCCAGGAACAGCTTTCCCACCGGGTTGCGGTGCCGGATCCCGATCACCAGCAACTCTGCATCGGGACGATCCATGATCTCGAGCAGGACGTCGGCGGCGTACACGCCCACGGGTTGTTGCACCTCGAAGGGCACGCCACAGTCGGCGAGCATGGACTCCAGATCGTGCACTTGGCGCTCGTGCGCAAACGCGGCGTCGACGTAGGAGTCGCCCTGGGTCGAGTTGAGGACCAGCAGCGAGGTCTGGCGCAGCTTGGCCTCGGCGATGCCGTGTTCGAGTGCTGCCCTGCCGAAGCGGTCCGTGGTGTATCCGACGACGATCATGATTCCTCGCGCAAGCGCTCGTCAGCGATCATGAGCGGCAGCGCTCGTCTGGACTCTGACCGATCACAGTTGCGCCTTCTCTCTCTGATCCCGATCATCCTCGACGATCAACAAAGTCTCCTCACTTCGGTGCATGAGCTTCAAGACCAGCGGAGCCAGCAGGAGCAGAGCCATGCAGACGTACACGACGATGGCGACCGGCTCGGTGAACAGGCTGCCCCAGTCCCCGCCGCCCAGCTGAAGGCTCTGCCGCAGCTGCCGTTCGATACGCGGGCCGAGGATGACGCCGATGATCAGCGGGAGGACCGGCAACCCGAACCGGCGCATCATCAACCCGAGCAGACCGAAGACCAGCAGCAGCGCCAGGTCGAGTGGCTGGATGTTGACGGCGAACGCGCCGAGCGTTGCGAAGAAGAGAATGCCCGCGTAGAGGTACGGGCGCGGGGTGCGCAACAGCTTGGCCCACAGGGGCGCCAGCGGCAGGTTGAGCACCAGCAGCAGGAAGTTGCCGATGAACAGGCTCGCGATGAGGGTCCAAATCAGCAGCGGCTCCTTGTCGAACAGCGTTGGGCCGGGCTGGATTCCGTACGACACGAACGCCGTGAGCATCACGGCTGCGGTGGCATTCGTCGGCAGACCGAGCGACAGCATCGGCACCAGAGTGCCTGCAGCCGAGGCGTTGTTGGCCGCCTCGGGACCGGCGACGCCCTCGATGGCGCCCTTGCCGAACTCCTCCGGATGCTTCGACAGCTTCTTCTCGGTGATGTAGGACAGGAACGTCGGAAGCTCGGCGCCGCCGGCGGGCAGCGCACCGAACGGGAAACCGTAGGCCGTGCCACGCAGCCACGGCTTCCACGACCGCTGCCAGTCACTCTTGCCCATCCAGGGCCTGCCGACGGGAATCACCTCGGCGGGCTTCTGCCGCAGGTGCGCGGCCACCCACAGTGCCTCGCCGAGCGCGAAGATCGCCACCGCGATCACCACGATGTCGATACCGTCGGACAGCTGCGGCAATCCGAACGTCGCCCTGGCCTGTCCGGTGAGGGAGTCGATGCCGACGAGTCCGATCGCCAGCCCGAGAAGCAGTGAGATGCCGCCCCGCAGTTTCGACGACCCGAGCACGGCGGTCACCGCGACCAGTGCGAACAACATGATTGCGAGGTAGGACGGCGCACCGAGGGTGACGGCGAACCGCGAAATGGCGGGCGCGAAGAGCGCGAGGAGCAGGGTGCCGATGGTGCCTGCGACGAACGAGCCGATGGCCGCCGTCGCGAGGGCTTGGGCGGCTCTGCCCGCCTTGGCCATCTTGTTGCCCTCGATCGCGGTGATCACCGACGACGACTCCCCCGGCGTGTTGAGCAGGATCGACGTGGTCGACCCGCCGTACATGCCTCCGTAGAAGATGCCCGCGAACATGATGAACGCCGCGCTGGGGCTGACGTTGTACGTGATCGGCAACAGCAGTGCCACCGTCATCGCGGGACCGATGCCCGGCAGCACACCGACGGCGGTGCCCAGCAGGACACCGATCACGGCGTAGAGGAGGTTCATCGGCGTGGCGGCCTGCTCGAAGCCCTGCATCAGCCAGCCCAGATTGTCCAACATCAGAGGATCCCATCCAAAATGCCTGCGGGCAGCGGTATTCCGAGACCCGAGTAGAACGCGTAGAAACTCCCGACGCTGAGTACCGCGCCGATCAGGATGTTGCGGATGTAATGCCTGCTCCCGAGAACCGTTGCGCAGGCGGCGAACATCAGGGCACCGGCGATCGCCCAGCCTAGCGGGTTCACCAGCACGATCATGGCCAGGAAGATGGCGACCAGCAGTCCGACGGTGCGCCAGTCGCTCGGCAGGTCGGGGTCGATGTCCTCCCCCGCGTCGGCCTCACCCTTCGACCCTCGCGGGATCGCGATGGCGAGGATGACCGCCAGCACCAGCAGACCGATGCCGATGACCATCGGGAAGAGCTTGGGCCCAACGGGATCCACCTTGGCGAACCCGCCGGGCAGACTGAGCGCGTCGTAGATGATGAAGGCGCCGACCGCGACGAGCACGGCGCATACCAGGTACTGCGCGCGGTCGACGGAAGGCTTCTCCGGCTTCTCGACCGGTGGCGACTTCTCGATCGGCTCGGTCATAGCAGCCCCAGTTCGGTCAGCGTCGACGAGACGCGTTGGTCCTGATCCTTGAGGAACTGTTCGAACGGCGCTCCTGTCATGAACGCATCACTCCAGCCGTTCTTCACCAGGGCCTCCTTCCAGGCGTCGGTGGCGTGCAGATCCTCGAGAACCTTCACCAGGGCCTGCTTCGACTCGTCCGAGATGCCCGGCGGGGCGAGGACACCGCGCCAGTTGGTGAAGGTGAGGTTGATTCCGGCTTCCTTCAGCGTCGGCGCGTCGACGCCCTCGACCCGTTCGTCGCCCGAGACGGCGAGG
This sequence comes from Mycobacterium sp., assembly GCA_025963385.1. Taxonomy (GTDB): domain Bacteria; phylum Actinomycetota; class Actinomycetes; order Mycobacteriales; family Mycobacteriaceae; genus Mycobacterium. The sequence continues at coordinate 28,286 of JAOPUT010000033.1, read as the reverse complement.
ACGCGCACCTGCCCCGCTTCGATCTGGTCGACGTACTCCCCGAGGCCCGAGGTTCCCGCGGCGATCTTCTTGCCCAACAGCGCGGTCAGCAGGTCACCGCCGCCGTCGTAGGAGACGAAGTTGACCTTCGTGGGGTCGACGCCGACAGCCCGTGCGGTCTCCATCGGGAAGAGGTGATCGGGACCGCCCGGCGAGGATCCGCCGCCGATGGTTACCTTGGCCGGATCGGCCTTCCACGCCGCGACGAAGTCTGCGACCGTCTTGAACGGTGAGTCCGCGGGGACGAGGATGCCCTCCTGCTCCTCGACGACCTTGGCCAACGCCGTGGCGTTGGTGGCCAGCGCGTTGGAGCCGTTCGTGTACACCGCGCCGACCACGCCGAGCCCCATCATCATCATGAGGTCGCCGTTGCCCTTCTCGTTCATGAGCCGCGCCATGGCCACCGTGCCGCCTGCACCGATGACGTTGAACACCTCGACGCGACCGGTGATGTCCTCGTCCTCCATGATCTTCACCGCGGTGCGTGCGGTCAGGTCGTAGCCGCCGCCAGGGCTGTTCGGCACCATCATGCGCAGCCGGTGCAGACCGGGCTCGTCATTGCCACGCGTGACGCCACACCCGGTCGCGAACGCGGCCGCGATGGCGAGGCTGACCAGGAATGTCAGGATCCGAGTCTTTCCCGGTGGTCGTGTTCTCATATGGGTCGTCCCCATTCGTTTGATTGTGATGCTCAGCAATACTGGACCTCGAAGTGACACAGGTCACTCTTTCGGACGCAAAGGAAGTTGTGGTCGTTGCGATCACCGTGGAGTACGCGCAGCCTGGCGGGCCAGTTCCTGGTGTTCCAGCTGATGGTCGTCGCCGTCGTCCTCGTCGCCGTCGCCGCGGTGTCGGTGAACCAGTCCACGAAGGAGTTCCGCGACGTCCGCGGGCAGCGCATGATCGCCGTCGCGGAGAACCTGGCCTCGACGCCGATCGTCCGCGACCGGTTCGGCGATCCCTTCGCGGCCCAGATCCTGGCGCCCGAGGTGGACCGCGCCGTCGCTCTGTCGGGTGCGGGGATCGCCGAGATCGCCGATCCCGCAGGCGTCATCAAGGTGTCGTCGGATCCGTCGCGGATCGGGCGGACGCTCAATCTTGAGGGCAGCGCGGCGCGCCAGGGCCGAGCCTGGTTCGGCGACCTCGACCTCGACGGCGTGCACAGCCTGGCCGGACAGGTGCCGATCAACGACATCAACGGTGTCGTCCTGGCCATCGTCTCGGTGTCGGAGCCCTACCCCACGGTGTGGCAATTGCTCAGCGGCGCAGGCGAACGGCTGCTGGTGTACCTGGGTCTCGGTGCGGCACTTGGCATGTTGGCCTCCTGGTTGCTATCACGCCGCATCAAGCGCCAGACCCGTGGGTTGGAGATCGCCGAGATCGCCGGTCTCGCCGAACATCGGGAGGCGTTGCTGCACAGTATCCGTGAGGGGGTCGTGGCGGTGAACAACGACGGCGTCATCACGGTGCTGAACGACAGCGCGCTGGCGTTGTTGGACGTGACGCCCGACGCCGTCGGCCGTCGGGTCGATGAGGTCGAACTCGATCCGGCGGTCGCCGAGTTCCTGCTGTCGGGCGGCGGTGCCGCCCAATCCGATGTCGTCATCGTCACCCGCACCAGGGTGCTGGCGCTCAACCGCCGCTTGGCGAGCAGCCAGGGCCGCAGAATCGGGACCGTCACCACCATGCGCGACAGCACCGAGCTTGCCTCCATGCAGGGCCAGCTGTCGTCGCACAAGAGCGTCACCGACACCCTGCGGGCGCAGACCCATGAGTTCGCCAACCAGCTCCACACCATCAGTGGGCTGGTACAACTCGAGGAGTACGACGCCGTGCGCGACTTCGTCGGGGCCTTGACCCGCAGACGCGCAGAGATCAGTGATGCGGTGACACAGCACATCTCGGATCCGGCCGTGGCCGCCCTGCTGATCGCCAAGACCTCGCTTGCCGCCGAGAGCGGTGTCGCGCTGACGATCACCACCGACTCGCACCTGTCCGCTCTGGACCCAGCGCTCGCCACCGACGTGATCACGTTGCTGGGCAACCTGATCGACAACGCCGTCGACGTGTCGGAGGGGTCACCCGAGGCGCTGGTCACCGTCCACATCGACGACGAACACGGGATGTCGGTGTCGGTCACCGACTCTGGTCCAGGGGTGCCTGCACACCTGCGGGAGGAGATCTTCGCCCGCGGTGTCACATCGAAGCCCGACGTGCCCGGCGGCCGGGGTATCGGCCTCGCGCTGGTCCGCCTAGTCAGCGCGCAGCTCGGCGGCACGGTTGAAGTCACCGACGCGCCGTCGGGTGGCGCCCGCTTCAGCGTGCGGTTGCCACCCGACCGGGAGGCCCTGACCGCGGGGGCGGCCGAACATGCGTGACGTGTTGGTGGTCGACGACGACTTCATGGTGGCGGAGATCCACCGCAAGTTCGTCGACCGGGTCGACGGGTTCACCACGGTCGGTGCCGCGCGCACCGGGGCCGAAGCGCTCGAGATGGCGGGCGCCCTGCGGCCCGACCTCATCCTGCTCGACGTCTACCTCCCCGACATGACGGGTCTCGAAGTGCTGCAACGGCTGCGGTCGGCAGGCGATCCCGTCGGCGTCATCATGATCACCGCGGCGCGGGAACTCGACACCGTCAGCGGCGCGCTGGACGGCGGGGCCGCGGACTATCTCATCAAGCCGTTCGAGTTCCCGCAGTTGCTGGCCAAGCTCGAGGCATTCGCGGCGCGGGCCGACGCGCTGGCGTCCGCGACCGGTGCCGACCAGTCACTGATCGACGCGCTCTTCGGAAGTCCCGGTGGCCCGGCTGGTCCGGCGTCCGACGATCCGCTGCCGAAGGGTCTCGGTGCCGTCACCGGGCAGCTGGTGCTGGATGCGGTACGCGCCGCAGGAGAGGTGTCGGCGGCGGAATGCGCTGAGCTGGTGGGTATCTCGAGGGTGAGCGCACGCAGGTACCTGGAGCACTTCCTGAGCGTCGGCGCCGTGGAGCTCCGCCTGCAGTACGGCGCGGGCAGGCCGGAACGGCGATACCGGGGAACCGGAGCACAATAGGGCCATGACCCATGCAGTCGAGCTCGAGCGGATCGCCTCGCTTCGCGACGCCGAGCGCAAGGCTCACCAGTTGTTCGACGAGGTGGTGGCGCGCGGGCTGATCGTGCCCGGCGTCACCGAACGCGAGCTCAGCGATCAGATCCGCAACCTCGCCGACGAGATGTTCGGCACGAGGAGGTTCTGGCACAAGCGGATCGTCCGCGCGGGCGTCAACACCATGGCGCCCTATGAAGAGAACCCGCCGAACCGCGTCATCGATGCCGACGACATCGTGTTCCTCGACTTCGGCCCCATCTTCGCCGACTGGGAGGCCGACTTCGGCCGGACCTACGTGCTTGGCGACGACCCCGTCAAGCATCGGCTTGCCGACGACCTGCCGCGGATCTGGGAGGCGGGTCGGGCGCACTTCGCGGCGAACCCGGACATCACTGGCGCACAGCTGTTCTCGTACGTGACCACCCTCATCGCCGACGCCGGCTGGGGTCACGCCACCGAGCATGCCGGGCATCTGGTCGGCGAGTTCCCGCACGAACGGATCAACGGCGACGAGCTCGAGAGCTACATCGCACCGGCGAACGAGAACCCCATGCGGCGCAGCGACGCCGCGGGCCAGGACTGCCACTGGATCCTCGAGGTCCACCTCGTCGATCGGCAGCGTGGCTTCGGCGGCTTCTACGAGCAGCTGTTGGACATCTCCTCGGACTGAGCGACCGCGCGCGCGTTGCGCGCCTTGCGGGCGACCAACACCCAGGAGGTCACCACCAGCACGAGCACCAGCCCGAGGACCAGGTTCGCGTCCCGCGCCGGATACACCACCCCGGTGAGGTAGTGGTCGATGAAACCGTCGGATGCCAACGGCGCCATGCCCGCCCGCGCCCTGGCCCAGCGCTCCAATGCGGTCAGTGCGCAGATGAAGTCGATCACCTCGATGGCGACGCACCAGATGACGACCGGTACGTGCAGCCAGATGGTCTTCGGCCAGCGAAGCGCCAGGAAGCCGCCGATCACGCCGTACCCGACGAAGGCGAAGTGAACGGCGACGGTGACCGCCACGACGATCGTGTAGAAGTTGGTCATTTCAGCACCCGGGACTCGCGACAAGCCGACCAAAACACGATAGCGCTCCCGCTGCCCGATTCAGCTGAGACGCTCTGGGGATGCAACTGCGTCGATCACTGGTCGTCCTGGCCTGCGCAGGTCTGGTGCTGGCCGGTTGTGCGCCCGTGACCCATACGTCCGGCGAGTCGGCGCCCGCGGTCGCCGACGAGCGCGCCGACGCGGTGATGCGGATCGTCGACGACGTGATGAAGCGGTCGCACCTGAGGTCGGTCATCGTGCGGGTGACCCAGGACGGCAGGGAGGTCGTCACCCGCGCGGTCGGCGAGTCGATGACCGGGGTGCCCGCCACCACTGACATGCACTTCCGCAACGGTGCCGTGGCGATCTCGTACGTGGCCACCCTGTTGCTGCGCCTGGTCGACGAGGGGAAGGTCGCTCTCGACGACAAGCTCTCGAAGTGGCTGCCCGACGTCCCCCACGCCGACCGGGTCACCCTCGGTCAGCTCGCACAGATGACCTCGGGTTACGTCGACTACGTCATCGGCAACATCGCGATGAACGATGCGCTGTACGCCGACCCCTTCCGGCAGTGGACTCCTCAGGAGCTGCTCGCCTTCGCCGTCGATCAACCGCTGCTCTACGAGCCGGGGACCAACTGGAACTACGCGCACACCAACTACGTGCTGCTGGGTCTGGCGCTCGAGAAGGCCACCGGCGAACCCATGCCGAAGCTGCTGTCGGACAAGGTTTTACGACCCCTCGGTCTGACCAACACGGTGAACTCCGACAACGCCGCCATCCCATCGCCGGTGTTGCACGCCTTCACCTCCGAACGTCGGGCCGCGCTGCGGATCCCCGCAGGCACCCCCTTCTACGAGGAGAGCACCTACTGGAACCCGTCGTGGACGATCACCCACGGCGCGATCCAGACGTCGAACATCTACGACCTCGAGGCCACGGCCGTCGGCATTGGCTCCGGCAGGCTGCTCAGCCGCGAGTCCTACCAGAAGATGGTGTCGACCGACCTGCAAGGCAAGACCAGGGCACAGCCGGGATGCGCCACCTGCGCGCCGATGGTCGACGGCTACACCTACGGGCTCGGCGTGGTGATCTCCGGTGGCTGGCTGCTGCAGAACCCGATGTTCTCCGGGTATTCCGCCGTCGAGGCCTATCTGCCGGAGGCGAAGATCGCGATCGCCGTGGCCGCGACGTTCGCACCCGAGGCGTTCGACGCCGATGGCAACTACTCCAACTCCGCCGAGGTGCTGTTCCGTCGGATCGGCGCCGAACTGGCCCCGAATCATCCGCCGCCCGTGCCTGCGAAGTAGCGGCCCCGTATCCTCTAGCGGTGGCGAAGAAAGTGCTGTTCATCTACAACGACCCGACCGCCCCGGAGGCGATGCTGGGCGATGCCTTCACCGAATGTGGTTATGACGTAGAGACATTCGAGGCCGTCACCGCTGCGGACGCCCAGGACCCGACCTTCGACGTGACGTTCCCCGATCCGCTCGACTTCGACGCGATCGTCCCGCTGGGTTCTCGCTGGTCGGTGAACGACGGTAGCCGCGGCATGAAGTGGATCACCTCCGAGATCGCCATGGCGCGCGACGCGCAGGCGGCGGACGTTCCGATGCTCGGTGTGTGCTTCGGCGGCCAACTCCTGGCCCATGCCCTCGGCGGGACGGTCACCAGGTCGCCATCCCCCGAGATCGGCTGGTACCAGATCGACTCGTCCCGGACCGACCTCGTTCCCGGCGGTCCCTGGTTCGAGTGGCACTTCGACCGGTTCACCGTGCCAGAGGGGGCGGTGGAGATCGCCAGGAACGGCAGCGCGTCACAGGCGTTCGTCCTCGGCAGGACGATGGGCATCCAGTTCCACCCCGAGGTCGACCTGCGACTCCTCGACATGTGGCTGGAGGGTGAGGGCGGCGCCGAGATCGGCCAACTCGACCGCACCGCAGAGCAATTGCGCACCGCCACGACCCGCGAGCTCGAAGGCGCCACCAAGCGGGTGCACGCGCTGGTGCGTGCCTTCGTCGACGGGGTCGCTCAGGGCTGATCGTGGCCGAGTTGGTGGGCCAGCGCCTCGGCGATCGCCGGCTGCCGGAAGCGGTGGCCGACCTCCTGCAGCTTCGCCGGGATCACGCGCTGGTTCGCCTCGGCGAGTTCACGCGCACCCTGGCTCCCGAGCAACAGTCGGGGCCCGAACGCGGGCACCGGCAGCACCGCGGGCCGGTGTAGCGTCTGCGCAAGTGCCTTGGTGTAGGCGACGTTTCGCACCGGGTTCGGCGCCACCGCGTTGACGGGACCGGTGAGTCGGTGGTCGTAGAGCGCCCGGTAGTACACGTCGATGAGGTCGTCGATGCCGATCCACGACAGCCACTGCCTGCCGCTGCCGAGCCGACCGCCGAGTCCGGCGGTGAACAGTGGGCGCATCAACTTGAGCGTGCCGCCGCGAGCCGCCTGCACGATTCCGGTGCGCACCGCGACGACGCGGAGCCCCGCCTCGGAAGCAGGTCTGGTCGCGGCCTCCCAGTCGGCGACCACGTCGGCGAGGAAACCGTCGCCGCGCGAGCCGTCCTCCGCCAGCTCCTCGTCACCCCGGTCGTATCCGTAGTAGCCGATCGCCGACGCGGTCACGAACGTCCGGGGGCCCACCGACGCACGGGCCGCCACCTCGGCGAGCCTGCGCGTCGGCCCGATGCGGCTGTCGCGGATCGCGGCACGATGCCCGTTGGTGAACCGGCCCGCGATCGAGGTGCCCGCCAGGTGCACGACGGCGTCGACGCCGTCCAGCAGGTCCGACGCGGGTGCGTCGGGATTCCACTGCCGTTCGTCAGGTCCGACGGCGGCGTGTCTGACCAGCCGGATCACCCGGTGCCCACCGGAGGTGAGCAGCGCTGAGAGCGCCGAGCCGACGAGGCCGGAGGCTCCCGTGATCGCGACGGTCACTGGTGCCAGACCCGCGGCCGCGGCCTCGCGGTGCACCGCGAGGTCGTCCGCCAATTGGCGGTGCCGGTAGACGAAGGTCGGTCGCAGCGCGGCGGCCGGCACCGGCGCCTCGACGCGGTCGTGGACCAGGGTGGCCCCCGGCCCCTCGGCGCTGAAGTCGTGGGTGTGACGCCACGTCCCGATGATCCGCGGCGGCCACGACCGCAGCCCGTCGGACGATAGCGCGTCGACGAAGCGGTGCGGCGGGTCGAAGTCCGCCCCCTGGTGCTGCGCGACCCACCGCAGGCCTGCGGGCAGCCCGAGTACCGCACGGCCGTCGGCCACCGACCTCGCCTCGGCGACGACCTTCATCGGCTGCCACGGCGGCACCAGCCGCGGCATGGCGCCCGGCCTGGTGTGCCAGGCGAACACCTCGTCAAGCGGATGGTCGACGACGCTCTCGTACTCGATGCCCACGATCTCCATTCGTAGCGGCGGTCCCGGCGGATTGCCACCCCGCCCAACCGCAAGGGGTCCGGCTCCGAATGACGGTGGTGAGTTCGAACGTCAAGGCGGGCATCCTGGTACTTCCCGGTGGGCGCCCCAAGAGTGAGGCGCCGTCGCGTGCGTGGCAGCTGGCCAACGTCCGAATCGAGTGGTTGGCGCGGTCGCTGCAGCGCCGGGTCGGCGCCGACGTGGACGTGCGTCGCGTGCAGTACCGGCACAGGGGCTGGAACCCCGGGTCCCTCGACGCCCTGCGCGACGGCAGGGCCGCGCTGGACGACCTGCTCGCGCGTGTCGGCGACGGTCCGGTCGTCCTGGTCGGGCATTCGATGGGTGGGCGGGTCGCGGCGCACTTGGCGGCGGAGCGACGCGTCGCGGCCGTTGCGGCACTGGCCCCGTGGTGGCCAACCGGCGACGCGGATCTGATCCCCCGAACCTGCCGTCTGCTCGTGATGCACGGGACGGCCGACACCTGGACCGATCCGGCGGCGTCGCGAGCACAGACGATGCGTGCCACGGCTCGCGGCCTGGACGCCAGGTGGGTGGGTTTCGAAGGGGCGGGACACTTCCTGGTGAAGGACTTCGCGCGGTGGCATCGCCTGACGGCCGAGTTCGCGATCGCGCAGTGGGCCGAGCGCTCCCGGGCTTAATCTCTGGTGATCGGGAACTCCGCGCACCGCACGTTCAGGGACCGCCGCGAGGCTGGCAGCGTCCTCGCCCGAATGCTGGCCGAGCGCGGTGTAGGAGCCGACGTCGTGGTGCTGGGACTCGCCAGGGGCGGCGTTCCGGTCGGAGCGGAGATCGCCGCCGCGCTAGGCGCGCCGTTGGACGTTTTCGTGGTCCGCAAGCTCGGCGTTCCGCACTGGCCCGAGTTGGCGATGGGTGCGATCGCGAGCGGCGGCGGTGTGGTCGTCAACGAGGAGGTGATTCGCAATCTCAGGATCACCGATGCTCGGTTACAGGCCGTCATCGCCGCCGAGACGGAGGAACTTCAGCGTCGCGAGACGGTGTATCGCGGTGCAACACCGCGGCTTTCGTTGACCGGGAGGACCGTGATACTCGCCGACGACGGCATCGCGACGGGCGCGACCATGCTTGCCTCGGTCCGGGCGGTGCGGGGCGACGACCCTGCGCGCGTAATCGTCGCGGTGCCGGTGGGCCCGCCGTCGATCGACCAGAGGCTGCGCGGCGAGGCCGACGACGTCGTGGTGGCGATCGTGCCACCGCGATTCGAAGCGGTCGGGCAGGTGTACGCCGACTTCCGACAGGTCAGCGACGCTGAAGTTCGCGACGCGCTGCGAAACTAGTCGCGCTTGGCCTCCGCGTCGGCGTCATCACTGTTCTCGACCTCGACCGTGGGGGTCTCGGCCTCGGCCTCTTCGCGAGTTTCCTCGTTGGCTTCCTCTGGATAGTCCTCAGTGACCTCGGACTCCGGAACGGCAGGGATGATCGTCGTCTCGTCGTCGCGGTTCTCGACGTCCGCGTCGCCGCCTTCGGCACCCCGGGAGCGTTCCCGGAGCGCGTCGACGATCAGGAGGAGCACGCCGATCACGCTGGCGCCGATGCACACCCACGCGATCAACTCATTGCTCGTCACCACCGCGGTCACCAAGGCCGCAAGGCCGATGACGGCAAGGACTAGCGCAACGATCAGCATTACTCAATCAGCCGATCAGTTGTTTCCCCGGTTGAACTGGTTGAACCCGCCGCCGTCGTTGTTGGCGGTCGAGTCAACCGGTGCCGCCGAGCCGCGCTGGCCAAGCTCCTCGAGCTGAGACTCGAGGTAGGTCTTGAGCCGCGTGCGGTATTCGCGTTCGAAGGTCCGCAGCTGCTCGAGGCGACCCTCGAGGACGGTGCGCTGCTGGTTGATGGTGCCCATGATCTCGGAGTGCTTGCGCTCGGCGTCGGCCTGGAGGGCGTCTGCCTTCTCCTGGGCCTGGCGGAGCTGTGCCTCCGACCGGGTGGTCGCATCCGACAGCAGTGCTTCGGCGCGCGCCTTCGCCTCGGCGACCGTGGTCTCCGCGGTGTGACGGGCCTCGCTGACCATGGCGTCGGCCTGCGCACGGGCGTCGGCGAGCACCTTGTCGGACTCCGCCTTCGCGGTGCCGGTCAGGCGGTCCGCGGTGTCCTGTGCCAGGCCGAGGATCTTCGCGGCCCTGACATGGCTGTCCTCGCTGGCGGGGGCGACGACGGCGGCGACGGGCTGCGGCGGAGCCTCGTAGGCCGGCTGCGAAGGCGCAGCTTCCTCCGACTCGGGAGCCTGGTACTGCGGGATGGACTGCGTCACCTGGGCGCCGCCACCTGCGCGCGCACTGGCGAGCTCCTGCTCGAGTTCGGAGACGCGCTGACGAAGGTCGGCGTTCTCCTCGATGAGGCGGGTCAGCTCGTTCTCAACCAGGTCGAGGAATGCATCTACCTCATCCTCGTTGTAGCCGCGCTTTCCAATCGGCGGCTTGCTGAACGCGACGTTATGGACGTCGGCTGGTGTGAGCGGCATTGTCTGCCCCCTTGAGGTCTGGACCGTCAACCGGTGTCAAAGTGTAGAGCCATGCTGGAAGTAACTGGCGTCCATCCTGTCACAGTAGACCCGGCGGTTGCGTGTGAGGTCCAGAAATAAGAGCGAATTTCAAAGTACGAGGGCCTGATGACAGCCCCTGGCAAACCCGAATTCGCGACTTTCGTCCTACTGGCTCCACGCAAGTTCCATGCCGATGAAGGCCGCGAGCAGAAGCACCATGATCGACAGATCGAAGCGCACGGCACCTATCGTGAGCTGCGGAATGATGCGACGCAGCAGTTTCACGGGCGGATCGGTCACCGTCATGATGACCTCCAGGACCACCACCATGAACCCCCTGGGGCGCCAGTCCCGACTGAACGACCTGACGAACTCGACGACCACCCGCGCGATGAGCAGGAGCCAGAACGCGAACAGCACGAAGCCCAGGATCGAAAAGAACAGGGACAACGGTGCGACCTCACTCCGGGCGGTGGTGACATTGAGTAGAACTGGGATGCGAGCCGGACGTGGCTCGACTCATCGCCAGCCTACCCAGTTGGTCACTGGTAGGCGTAGAAGCCCGCCTCCGCGATACGCCTGCGCTCGTCGGCGGTGACGTCGACATCGGCGGGCGACAGTAGGAACACCTTCGTCGCCACCTTGTCGAACGAGCCGCGCAGCGCGAACGCCAGTCCTGCCGCGAAGTCGACGAGACGCTTGGCGTCGGCGTTGTCCATCGACACCAGGTCCATGATCACCGGGGTGCCGTCGCGGAAGCGCTCGCCGATGGTCCGGGCCTCGCTGTAGTCCTTGGGCCGCAGTGTGGTGATCTTCGCCAGCGGGCTGCCCTCTTCGAAGAGTGCGGCCATGCGGCGGGGCTCCATCGCGACGGAGCCGCGGGTGGCCCCGTGCAGGGTGTTGAACCGGGGGCGCTCGAATTCGCGACGACCGCGCAGCGGTGGCTCCTCAAGGTAGCCGCCGCGGTAACCCGCTGGGGCAGGCTCGAATTCGCGGCCGACGGGGCGATCCATCCGGTCGTCGTAGCCGCGGCCCTCGGCGGCGCGGGCGTAGCCCTCGTCCTCGAAGCGATCCTCGCGAGCCCGACGGGGGTAGGCGCCACGCGATGTGCGGTCCTCGTCGTCGTAGTACTCGTCGTCGTAATCGTCCATCGGCGCCATACCGAAGTAGGCCTTGACCTTATGCAGTGTGCTCATCGGAGACCCTTCTGATGACTGAAATCCGTGTTGTCTGTGATGAAGATGTGACTGGAGTGACTACTCAGGGTGACGTTAGAGGACGTTGCCCCATAAGCGCGGTACCGACACGCACACACGTCGAGCCGTGTCGGATCGCCGTCTCGAGGTCGCTGGACATCCCTGCCGAGAGACCGAGCCGTTGCTGGTAGAAGGCCTGTACCCGGGCCAGCTCGGCTTCCAAACGCGTGAACGACTCCTCGGTGTCGGCGTGCAGCGGCGGGATCGCCATCAGGCCGACGAAGTCCAGGCCGTCGGTCTCGTCGGCCAGCGCGCACAGTTCGTCCACGAGGTCGGACCGACCCACGTCCACACCACCTCGGGCGGGGTCCCCGTCGAGACTGAGTTGGAGGTACACCCGAAGCGGCGCGCTGCGCCTGCCCTCGGCGAGCGCCTCGGCGGCCGCCCGGCCCAGCGCGGAGACCAGCGCGCCGCTGTCCACCGAGTGGGCCGCGTAGGCCCAGCCGGCGACGGCGCGCGCCTTCTTGCGCTGAATACTGCCGATCATGTGCCAGCGAATTACATCGGTGTAATTCGCCGCCGCCAGATCCGCGATCTTCTTGGATGCTTCCTGTTCGCGCGATTCGCCAAATGACCGGCACCCGAGATGCACCAATTCGACGATGTCGGAAATGGGAAAGAATTTCGTGACCGGAAGTAATTCGATTTCCGCGGCGTCGCGCCCCGACGCCGTCACGGCGGCGTCGACCCTGGCACGGAGGGCGGCGAGGGAGGCGGCGAGTTCGGCGGCACGGTCGGAGGTCATTCCATCCACACCAGGGAGGCCAACCGCCCGGTGGGAGCGCCGCGTCGGTGACTGAAGAGATTCGGGTCGTCGACCGTGCAGCGCGGGTCGACGTCGATCGCCGTGATGCCCAATTCGGTCAATTGCCGTGTGATTCCGGCCCGCAGATCGAGTCCCGCGGTGCCGCGCGCCGTCGTGGTCCGGCTGCCGGGAACGGCCGCCTCGACCTCGGCGGCCATGTCGTCGGGTACCTCGTAATTACGGCCACTCACGGCGGGCCCCAGAAAGACGGCGACGTCCTCGGCGTGCGCACCCTTGGCCACCATCGCGTCGAGGGCTCTTGCCACGACACCCTTCTGCGTGCCGACCCGCCCCGCGTGTACGGCGGCCACGACCCCGGCGCGCGCGTCCGACATCAGCACCGGAACACAATCCGCCGTCACCACCGCGAGCGCCAGCCTCGGGTTGGCCGTCACCAGTCCGTCGGCGTCGTCGATGGCGCCATCGACCGGCCCGTCCACGGCGACGACCCGGTCGCCGTGGACCTGGTTCATCCAGACGATGCCGTCGTCACCGAGCCCGACCGCCTTCGCGAGGCGGGCACGATTCGCAGCCACCGCGGCCGGGTCGTCCCCGACGTGGTCGCCCAGGTTGAACGTGTCGAACGGTGGAGCCGAGGCGCCGCCGGCCCGGGTGGTGGTCACACGTCGGATGCGAAAGGTCACGGTCCCCAGTATCCCGGGCCTCGGCGCGCGTCCTGATCAGTGACGCATGAAGGGCGGCACGTCGACGTCGTCGTCATCGTCACCACCGCCGCCGATGCTGACCGTCGCGCCGTTGGTGTGCAGCGGGACGCTCGCCGGGTCGACGGGTTCGAACGCCGACGACGTCACCTTGCCTGCGCGCCCCGGCGTGATCCCGCCGACGCCTGCACCGACCACCGGCTTGCGGCTGGGTCCTGCCGCATCGAAGCCCGCGGCGATCACGGTGACGCGCACCTCGTCGCCGAGCGAGTCGTCGATGACCGTGCCGAAGATGATGTTGGCCTCGGGGTGCGCGGCGTCCTGCACCAGTGAGGCGGCCTCGTTGATCTCGAACAGCCCGAGGTCGCTGCCACCAGCCACCGACAGGAGCACGCCCTGGGCGCCCTCCATCGACGCCTCGAGGAGCGGCGAGTTGATCGCGGTCTCGGCCGCCTTCAGCGCGCGCCCGTCACCGCGCGCCGAGCCGATGCCCATCAACGCGGTACCCGCGCCGGACATCACACCCTTGACGTCGGCGAAGTCGACGTTGATGAGGCCGGGCGTGGTGATCAGGTCGGTGATGCCCTGGACGCCGTTGAGGAGGACCTCGTCGGCACTGCGGAACGCGTCCATCAACGAGACTGCGGCGTCGCCCATCTGGAGGAGCCGGTCGTTCGGGATCACGATCAGCGTGTCGCAGCTCTCACGCAGTGCCGCGATGCCCGACTCGGCCTGGTTGGAGCGGCGCTTGCCCTCGAACGAGAACGGGCGCGTCACCACGCCGACCGTCAGGGCACCGAGCTTGCGGGCGATCGTCGCCACGACGGGTGCGCCACCGGTGCCGGTGCCGCCGCCCTCGCCTGCGGTGACGAACACCATGTCGGCGCCGCGAAGCAGCTCCTCGATGTCGTCCTTGGCGTCCTCGGCCGCCTTGCGGCCCACCTCGGGATCGGCTCCTGCGCCGAGGCCGCGAGTGGAGTCACGACCGACGTCGAGCTTGACGTCGGCGTCGCTCATCAACAACGCCTGGGCGTCGGTGTTGATGGCGATGAACTCGACGCCCTTGAGGCCTTGCTCGATCATTCGGTTGACGGCATTGACGCCGCCGCCACCGATGCCGACCACCTTTATGACCGCGAGATAGTTGTGTGGGGGTGTCATCGGTCGTATTCCTCCTGTGCAAACTCTCAACCTCAACCATAGGCTTAGAGTTATGTCAAGTAGTTTCGCGCAAACAGAACGGTAGGGCGATCGCCCGAGGTAACCGCGCAGGCGCGCCGAATGTGTCGTGTGATTTTCTGGGCGCGCTATTTGACGGTCGGCAGATCCGGGCTGGAGACGTCGTAGGTGGTGCCCGGTTGCGTCAGCAGAGCGCCCAGTTTCAGCGCCTTCTCGTCCGTGCGGTCCGTGGTCCCCCAGATCACCTGGCGCCCGTCGATCAGCGTCAGGGTGATCGACGCGACGGACGGCGCCGCGATGCGACTCACCTGGCCTGCCACCTCGGGGCGAAGGGCGGTCAGCACCTGGAGCGCCGCCAGCGTCGGCAGGTCGGTGGGCCCCGGCGTGTCGGCGTCCAGGTACGGCAGACCGGGCGGCGGCGGCGCGGTGGCGAAGTCGACCCCGTCGCGGTCGAAGAGATGCGAACCGTCGGGATAGTCCTTGACCACCAACGGAACCCGTTCGACGATCGTGATCCTCAGCGTCGACGGGTATTCGCGCTGGACCCTGGCGCTGGCGACCCGCCGAATGGTCGCGACGCGCTCGGCGACGGCGTCGGTGTCGATCTGCAGGAGCGGGGTGTCCGCGGGGACGGCGGCCGCCTCCTGGACTTCCTCCTGGGTCACGGTGACCAGGCCCGTGATCGCCACGACGCGGGCGGACATGATCGGCGTGAAGTAGAGCAGCAGGCCCGCGCCCACGACGAGCACGCTGACCAGTGCCGACCACATCAGCGCCTTGAGACCCCTGATCAGCCCGCGAGCGGGCGGTTTCGGCTCGTCTGGCGAGCGGCCCGTGACCTTGCGCTTGGCTTCACGTCTCGCGTGCTCGATCGCGATGGCGCGTTCCTGCGCCGCGCGGCGCTCCTCGCGCTCGCGCCTGGCTCGCCTGCGCGGCCCCTCGAAGTCGGCAACGTCCTCGGCGGGCGCCTCCTCCGTGGTGACGGCCTCGCCGGTGACGGTGTCGTCGGCGACGGCGTCGCCGGACCCGTCGGCGGCGTCGGTCGGCTCGTCGGTCGGCCCCGTCACGACGATCGCGCCCCCGGTGCGTCCCGACTCGCGCGCGCCTGCACCGCGGCCAGGATCTCCCTTCCGAGCAGTGTCACGTCGCCGGCGCCCATCGTCACGACCACGTCCCCCGGCCTGGCCGAACCCGCCACCAGATCGGCCACCGCGGAGAAGTCGGGCACGTATCGTGTTGGGACACTGACGTGTTCGGCGACACTGGCGCCACTGATGCCTGCGATGGGCTGCTCGCGTGCCGCATACACGTCGAGCACGAAGACCTCGTCGGCGCAGGAGAGCGCCTCGCCGAACTCACGGGCGAACGTCTGCGTGCGTGAGTACAGGTGCGGTTGGAACACCGCGATCGACCTGCCGTCCCCCGCCACCGCGCGCAACGCCTCGAGGTTCACCTTCACCTCGGTCGGATGATGCGCGTAGTCGTCGAAGACCCGCACCCCCGCCGCGGTGCCGACCGCCTCGAATCTCCGTCGCGTCCCCTCGAACCCGGCGAGCCCGTCCAGCACCGCGTTCACGTCCGCGCCCACCTCCACGGCCGCCACCGCCGCAGCCAACGCGTTGAGCGCCATGTGGCGACCGGGCACCGCGAGCCGAAGCCCGTGTCCATGCGGCAGGCCGGGAAGCCGGATCGTCGCCACACCACCGGTGCCCTGTTGCTCCCAATCTAGAAGGGCCCCAGCAAGATTGGCGTCATCGCCGGTGCCGTAGCGCAGGACCCTGACCCCACGTTCGGCCGAGCGCGCCGCAAGCGCCGCCGCCCCGGGATCATCGACGCAGACCACCAGCGCACCGCCGGGGCGCAGCCTCGTGACGAACTCGTCGAAGACCGCAGCGTAGGCCGCCTCGGTGCCGAAGAAGTCGAGGTGGTCGGCCTCGACGTTGGTCACGACCGCGACGTCGGGCGAGTACTCGAGCAGGGACCCGTCGCTCTCGTCGGCTTCGGCGACGAAGGTGGTGCCGCTGCCGTGGTGGGCGTTCGTGCCCGCCTGCCCAAGGTCACCACCAACGGCGAAGGACGGATCGAAACCGCTGCGCTGCAACGCCACGACGATCATCGACGTGGTCGTCGTCTTGCCGTGCGTACCGGTCACCATCACCGTGGTGTAGCCGTCCATCAGCTTGGCGAGCACCACTGGCCGCATGATGACGGGGATGCCGCGACGCCGGGCCTCGACGAGTTCGGGATTGTCCTTCGGGATGGCGGCGTGGGTGCTGACGACGACCGTCGGGCCGCCGGGCAGCATGTCGAGCGACGACGCGTCGTGCCCGATCCGAACCTGTGCGCCGCGGGCACCCAGCGCGGCCACCCCGCGCGATTCCTTGGCATCCGAACCGGACACCAGGCCGCCGCGGTCGAGCAGGATGCGGGCGATGCCGGACATGCCGGCTCCGCCGATGCCCACCATGTGGACGCGTTGCAACTCGGGGGGCAGTTCGCGCGCGTTCATCGTGTCCGCCCTCGGTTGTACTTGGCGACTTCGAGCGCCACCTCCGCCACGCGGTGCGCGGCGTCGCGGTGTCCGGCGAGTGCGGCGGCCGTCGTCATCGCGGTCAGGCGCTGCGGGTCCCCCAGCAGCACGCGGACGGTCTCGGCGATGAAGGCGGGCGTCAGGTCGGCATCGGCGATCAGCAGGCCACCACCGGCACCGACCACGGGCAGCGCGTTGAGGCGCTGTTCGCCGTTGCCGATCGGCAGCGGGACGTACACGGCGGGCAGGCCCACCGCCGTCACCTCGGCGACCGTCATCGCCCCCGACCGGCAGATCGCCAGGTCGGCGGCAGCGTAGGCGAGATCCATCCGGCTGAGGTACGGCACCGCGACGTACGGTCGATCACCAGGCGCAGGCTCGCGAAGATCCAGCACGTTCTTCGGACCGTGCGCGTGCAGCACCGAGATACCAGCCGCAGCAAGGTCTTCGGCCGCGCCGGAGACCGCACGGTTGAGGGACTGAGCGCCCTGCGAGCCGCCGAACACCAGCAGCACCCTGTCGTCGTCGGCGAACCCGAAGTGGGCACGGGCCTCGGCCCGCAGCGCCATCCGGTCCAGGGACGTGATGGCCTCCCGGACCGGCACGCCGACGACCTCGACGTTGGGTAGGCCCGGTTCCGGTACGGCGGACAGCACACGCTGGGCAGTCCGCGCACCGACCCGGTTGGCCCAGCCCGCGCTGGCGTTGGCCTCGTGCACGACGACCGGCACGCGGCGCCTTCGCAGCGCACCCCCGCGTGCAGCCAGGTAGGCGGGTAGTGCCACGTAGCCGCCGAACCCGATTACGACGTCGGCGTGCACCCCGTCGAGCACGGCGCGTGTCTGGCGGACGGCCTTGCGGACCCGCAGCGGAAGGCGGACCAGGTCACCCGACGGTTTGCGCGGGAACGGGACGGGCGTGATCAGCTCGAGGTCGTAGCCACGCTCGGGCACCAGCCGCGTCTCGAGGCCGCGCGCGGTGCCGAGGGCGGTGATCCGTACCCCGGGGTCGAGTGCGACGAGGGCGTCGGCGACGGCCATCGCGGGCTCGATGTGCCCCGCAGTGCCACCACCGGCGAGGACCACGGAGATGGCGCCCGGGTCACTGCCCTCTTGCCCGCCGGGATAGGGGTTGCTCACCCGTAACGCTGACCTTCCAGAGATCGAGCCCGCGGGCCCGGTTGACGCTGTCGGCCTCCATGATGCCCTGCGCCCCTCGCCGACCGGTCGCCCGCATCCGCCGTGCTGCGTCTGCGATCCTCGGCGGGTTTGCGGACGGGCTTCGGCTTGCCCTTCGAAGCCGCCTTGGGCTTGCTCTTCGACGCAGGTCTGCCCTTCGCCGCAGGCTTGCCCTTCGGTTTGGGCGGAGCGGGCTTGTCCGGCCGCGTGCGCAGTCGGTCGCGCGCCGTCTCAAGCCGGGTCGGCACGTAGGGCTCAGGCAGCGGCAGCCGCAGCAGCCGGTTGAACCTGTCCTCGCGGCCCGCCCGCAGGGCAGCCACCGCCTCCGGTTCGTGTCGCGCCGCGTTGGTGATGATGCCGAGCATGAACAGCGTTGTGGCCGTTGATGTTCCACCCGCCGAGATCAGCGGCAGCTGCAGCCCGGTGATCGGCAGGAGTCCGACGACGTAGCCGACGTTGATGAACGCCTGCCCGATGACCCACAGCGTGGTCGAGGCGGTCAGCAGTCGCAGGAACGGGTCGGCGGACCGTTTCGCGATCCGCATCCCGGTGTAGGCGAACAGGCCGAACAGGCACAGCAGGCCGACCGCACCGACGTAGCCGAGTTCCTCGCCGATGATCGCGAAGATGAAGTCGTTGTGCGCGTTGGGCAGGTAGTTCCACTTGGCGGTGCCCTGCCCGAGGCCGTCACCGAAGATCCCCCCGTTGGCCAGCGCATAGCGCGCCTGGCGGGCCTGATAACCCGAGCCCTGCATGTCGGCGCCGGGGTTCAGCCACGACTGCACCCGGTCGGAGCGGTAGCCCTCCGACATCGCGAGGATGCCGGCGGCGATCACGACGGCGATCAGCGAGCTCAGGAACACCCGCAGCGGTAGCCCGGCGTACCACAGCAGCCCCAGCAGGATGATGCCGAGCGAGACGGTCTGCCCGAGGTCGGGCTGCAGCACGATGAGCAGTAGCGCCAGCACGGCGCCCGGCACCAGCGGGAAGAGCATCTCGCGGATCGACGCGCGGTCCATCCTGCGGGCGGCGAGTAGGTGTGCGCCCCAGATCGCGAAGGCGATCTTGGCGAGCTCCGACGGCTGCATCGAGAAGCCGGCGACGACGAACCAACCGCGAGAACCGTTGGCTTCCTTGCCGATTCCCGGGATGAGCACCAGCACCAACATGATGATCGTGAGGATGAACCCGGGGAAGGCGAGCTTGCGCATGAAGTTGACCGGCGTCCGCAACGCCACGTAGAACGCAAGGAGGCCGATGACGGTCCACAGCACCTGCTTGGCGAAGATCGCCCACGGTGAGCCGTCCTCGTCGTACGAGTGCACCCCAGAAGCCGACAACACCATGATCAGGCCGAGGGTGATCAGCAGCGCCGAGACGGCGATGACGAGGTGAAACGACGTCATCGGACGCCCGAGCCAGGCGCTGAAGCGCGTCCGTTGCACCGCCTCCGTCTGGACAGGAGGGGTGCCGGCCGCTGTCTCGGGTTTGCTGCGCCGCAACCGGGCGAAGATCGTGGTCACCGCTAGCTACCCGCAGACTTTGATCACATCAGTCACATTGGCAACAACAAGCTCATTTGTCCCTTGCACCCCAGAATCCTCCCCCGTCACTGCTCCAGCAACGAGTACATCCGGCGCGTGTCGCCGAATGGGCGGACGCCGGCCCTGGCTAGGCGCCTACGGACGCCAGCCATTCGCTGTAGAACAGCGCGACACCCAGCCCGCAGGCGATGGCGGTGAGCAGCCAGAACCGGATGATCACCGTCGTCTCGGCCCAGCCGACCAGCTCGAAGTGATGGTGGAAGGGCGCCATCCGGAACACCCGGCGGCCCGTCGTGCGGAACGCCAGGATCTGCACGACCACCGAGGTGACCTCGGCCACGAACAGTGCTCCGAGCACCACCGCGAGCATCTCGGTCCGGCTGGTCACGGACAGCCCGGCGATGATGCCGCCGAGCGCCAGCGAGCCAGTGTCGCCCATGAAGATCTTCGCCGGCGCGGCGTTCCACCACAGGAAGCCGATGCAGGCACCCGCCGTCGCCGCCGCGACCAGCGCGAGGTCGAGCGGGTCCCGCACGTTGTAGCAACCGAGCCCCGGGCTGAAGGCGCACGCGTTGCGGAACTGCCAGAACGTGATCAGCACGTACGCCGCCGTCACCATGGCCATCGCCCCGGCCGCGAGGCCGTCGAGACCATCGGTGAAGTTGACCGCGTTGGACCAGGCGCTCACCACGACGACGCAGAACAGCACGAAGACCGCGGGTGCCAGCGTCACCGTGGCGATCTCGCGCACGTACGAGAGCTCCGCACTGCCGGGAGTCAGACCGTCGCCATTGCGGAACTGCAGGGCGAGCACGCCGAAGAGCACCGCGGCGACGAGCTGGCCGACCGTCTTGGCCGTCTTGTTCAGCCCGAGGTTGCGCGAGCGCCGGATCTTGATGAGGTCGTCGATGAAGCCCACGCCGCCGAGCGCCGTGGCGAGCCCGAGCACCAGCAGACCCGAGGCGGACGGTCCCTCACCGTCGAGCGCGAGCCCCACCAGGTGCGTACCGAGGTAGCCGGCCCAGATGCCTGCCAGGATGGCGACGCCGCCCATCGACGGGGTGCCGCGCTTCTTGTGATGGCTCGGCGGACCGTCCTCGCGGATCTCGTGTCCGAACCCCTGGCGCGTGAACAACCGGATCAGCGCAGGCGTCAGAAGGATCGACACCGCCAGCGCGATCGCGACGGCGATCAGTATCTGTCTCATCCGGATTCACCGGAGAGCGTCTCGGCGAGACCTGCCAGACCCGCCGACTTCGAGGCCTTCACCAATACCACGTCTCCCCCGCGTAATTCGGCACGCAGCAGCGCGAGCGCTTCGTCCACGTCGGCGACCATCGTGGCCTCACTGCCCCACGACCCCTCCATCACCGCCCCGTGATGCATGGCGCTCATGGACCTCCCGGTTCCGACGACGATCAGTCGAGACACATCTAAGCGCACGGCCAGTCGACCGATGCTGTCATGTTCGGCAATCGCGTCGTCACCGAGTTCGGCCATCTCCCCCAGCACGGCCCAGCTCCTGCGATCCTTGGCCATCCAGGCCAGTGCCTTCAGTCCGGCACGCATCGAGTCGGGGTTGGCGTTGTACGCATCGTTGATGACCGTCACGCCGTCCGCGCGGGTGTCGACCTGCATCCGGTGCTGCGAGACCGGCCCAGCGCCCGCGAGTGCCTCAGCCACCTGCTCGAGGCTCGCTCCGCACTCGAGCGCCACGGCCGCCGCGCAGAGCGCGTTGGACACCTGATGGTCGCCGTGCACGGCCAGCGTCACGTCGGTCTGCGCCTCGCCCGCGTGCAGTGTGAACCGGGCCCTGGCGAGCTCGTCGAGGGCCACCCCTTCGGCCCAGACGTCGGAGCCGGAGGATCGTCCGACGCGGACCACGCGTGCCGCCGTCTTGTCCGCCATCGCGGCCACCACCGGATCGTCGGCGTTGAGGACGACGACCCCGGACGCCGGAACCGCTTGCGGCAGTTCACCCTTGGTCGCGGCGATGGCCTCGCGCGAGCCGAACTCACCGAGGTGGGCGGTGCCGACGTTGAGCACCACGGCGATCGACGGCGGGGCGATCCGCGCCAGCGCGGCGATGTTGCCGGGGTGACGCGCCGACATCTCCAGGATCAGGTAGTCGGTGTCGGTGGTGGCCCGCAGCACAGTCCACGGGTGCCCCAGTTCGTTGTTGAACGAGCCGGGCGGTGCAATGACGTCGCCGAGGGGTGCGAGCACTGCGGCCAAGAGGTCCTTGGTCGAGGTCTTGCCCGACGAGCCGGTGACCCCGACGATCACCAGGCCGGCGGCCACCAGTTCGGCGGCGACGGCGGCGGCCAGCTTGGCCAGTGCGTCCAGCACCGCCGCCCCGGAACCGTCGGTGTCGTACTCGAGGACGCTCGCACCCGAGTCACCCGCGGCGGCAAGGGGTTTCACGACGATGGCGGGCACCCCGACCGGACGGGCAGCCAGCACCGCGACGGCACCCGCCGCCACGGCGCCTGCCGCGAAGTCGTGCCCGTCCGACCGGGCGCCGGGCAGCGCCAGGAACAACCCGCCCGGGGTGACGGCGCGAGAGTCGAACTCGACGGTGCCGGTGACGTGGATGGTCTCGGCGTCCTCGGCCGAGACGTCGGCGAGCTCACCGCCGACGATGCGGGCGATCTGCGCCAGCGTCAGGTCGATCACGGGCGCGCCTCCAGAGCCTGCAGCGCGGCGGCCAGTTCGTCGCGGTCGTCGAACGGTCGCGTCCGGCCATGACTCGTCTGGCCCGCCTCGTGGCCCTTGCCCGCGATCAGCACGACGTCCCCTTCCCGGGCCCAGCCGACGGCGAAGTCGATGGCGGCGCGGCGGTCACCTATCTCCACCACCTCGGCGGCACCACCCGCGGCGCCTGCGACGACGGCCGCGCGGATGTCGGCAGGCTCCTCGTCTCGAGGGTTGTCGTCGGTCACGACGACCAGATCGGCCAGCTCGGCGGCGGTCTGACCCATCGGCGCCCGTTTACCCGGGTCGCGGTTGCCGCCTGCGCCGAAGACCACGGCCACCCGACCTCTGCTCTGGGCGCGCAACGTCTCCAACACGGCCCGCAGCGCACCCGGCTTGTGCGCGTAGTCGACGAGGGCGAGAAAGTCCTGACCGCAGTCGATCGGCTGGAGCCTGCCGGGAACCGTCGCCCTCCGCAGACCGGGGGCCGCCTGCTCCGGTGACACCCCGACCGCGTCGAGGAGGGCCGTCGCCAGCAGGCCGTTCGCGACGTTGTAGTGCCCAGGCAGACCGATCCGCAGGTCGTGGTGGACCCCTGCCGGGTCGACCGCCAGGAACTTCTGACCGCCGCCGTCGAGGACGTCCACGCGCTCGACCCGCCAGTCGCCGTCGCCGCCCGAGGCACTCACCGTCACCGGACGGTCGGCGCGGGAGGCGATGGTGCGCCCACCATCGTCGTCGATGCAGACCACGGAAACGTCTGCGTGTGTCGAGGACCGCGGGTCGAAGAGGCGCGCCTTGGCGTCGAGGTAGTCCTCCATCGTCGGATGGAAGTCCAGGTGGTCGCGGGACAGGTTGGTGAAACCGCCCACCGCGAAGTGCACGCCGTCGACCCGGCCCTGGACCAGTGCGTGACTGGACACCTCCATCACCACGGTGTCGACACCACGCTCGACCATCACGGCGAACAGCGCCTGCAGATCCGGCGCCTCAGGTGTGGTCAACGAACTCGGCTCGACGACGCCGTCGATGGTGATCCCGACGGTGCCGACCAAACCCACCACCCGGCCCGCCGAGCGAAGTCCGGCCTCCACCAGATACGTGGTGGTGGTCTTGCCCGACGTACCGGTCACGCCGATGACGCGCATCCGTTCCGACGGCCTGCCGTAGACGCCTGCCGCCAGCTCGCCGAGCACGGCGCGCGGGGTCGCGTGTACCAGGATGGGCACCGAGACGCTGCCCGCCATGATCTGCACTCCCGCCTCGTCGGTGAGCACCGCAACGGCGCCCCTGCCCACGGCGTCCGCGGCGTACTTGGCACCGTGCGACGACGCGCCGGGCAGCGCAGCGAACAGGTCACCCTGCCGGGCGTCCTGACCGCGCAACGTCACCCCCGTGACCCGCACGTCTGCCGCGCCGGGCCCGGATACCGCAGTCGCCCGCACGCGCTCGGCCAATGCGACGAGACCTTCACCGGCTGGACGCGAGGGACGCAAGTTCATGGCCATGACACCCTACCGGCCGGGTCCGGGGCGGCTCGCGAGCTCAGCCCTGCAGGACGAGCGGCGGACCGGGATCGGGCGACAGCGGCACGTTCTCCCGCTGCAGCAGCCACGCCGACAGGTTGTGGATGAGCGGGGCGGCCGTCGTGCCCGGCGAGCCGTCCGCGGTGCGATGCGGGTTGTCCATCATGACTCCGACGACGTAGCGCGGATCGTCCGCGGGCACCATGGCCGCGAAGGTGATCCAGTAGACGTCGTCGTAGTAGCAGCCGCAGGCCGGGTTGATCTGCTGTGCGGTGCCGGTCTTGCCCGCGATCTGGTAGCCCTCCACCGCAGCCCCGGAGCCGGTACCCTGCTGCACGCCGGTCGGATCCTTCTGAATGGTGGCGCGCAACATGTTCCGCACGGTCTGTGCCGTCTGGGCGGAGACCACTCGAACGCCATCGGGACGCGGCTCGTCGGTGTGGGAGCCGTCCGCGGCGATCGTGGACCTGATGATGCGCGGCGGGATGCGGACACCGTCGTTGGCGATGGTCTGGTACATGCCGGTCATCTGCAGCAGGGTCATCGAAAGACCCTGTCCGATCGGCAGGTTGGCGAACGAGCTGCCCGACCACTGGTCGATCGGCGGCACCAGGCCTGCGCTCTCACCAGGCAGCCCGACGCCGGTGCGCTGGCCGAGCCCGAACTTGTCGAGCATCTCGGCGTAGTGCTCCGGGCCGATCCGCTGGGCCAGCATCAGGGTCCCCACGTTGGAGGACTTACCGAACACCCCGGTGGTGGTGTAGGGCATCACGCCGTGATCCCACGCGTCCTTGACCGTGACAC
Source organism: Mycobacterium sp. (assembly GCA_025963385.1). Classification (GTDB taxonomy): domain Bacteria; phylum Actinomycetota; class Actinomycetes; order Mycobacteriales; family Mycobacteriaceae; genus Mycobacterium. Next base: position 4,003 of record JAOPUT010000033.1, on the reverse strand, counting down.
CGCCCATGTCGATCGAGCCAGGCACCGACAACACCTCGTCGGGGTTGGTCAGTCCGTTCTCGATCGCGGTCGAGGCGGTGATGATCTTGTTCACCGAGCCGGGCTCGAACGGCGAGGACACGGCGAGGTTGCCCAGTTGGCGGTCGTCCTGGCGGCCGATGTCCTGGCTCGGATCGAACGTGTCGTCGTTCGACATCGCAAGGACTTCACCGGTCTTCGCGTCCAGCACGACGGCGGACACGGTCTTGGCCCCCGACAGGTCCTTGGCCTGCTGCACCTGCTGCTGGACGTAGAACTGGATGTCGTCGTCGATGGTGAGCTGGACCGTCGAGCCGTTCACGGCGTCGTGCCGGTTGCGGTAACTGCCGGGGATCACCACGCCGTCGGAGCCACGGTCGTAGGTGACCGAACCGTCGGTGCCCGCCAGTTTGGCGTCGAGGGAGTCCTCGAGGCCGAGCAGGCCGTGGCCGTCCCAGTCGATGCCGCCGACGATGTTGGCGGCCAGCGACCCACCCGGGTACTGCCGGATGTCTTGGCGCTCGGCGCCCACTTCGGGGTACTTGGTGGTGATGGCGTCGGAGATCGCCGGATCGACCGCACGGGCCAGGTAGACGAAGGAGTCCTTGCTCGACAACTTCTTGTAGAGGGTGTCGGCGTCGGGCTTGTTGTTCAGCAGACCCGCCACGCCCTTGGCGATCTCGCGGAGCCGCTTGACGGGCTCGGGCGCATCAGGCGACTTGGCCTGGGCCTCGACCAGTTGCTTCTGGACCTTGGCGGGCTGAAACGTCAGTGCCCGCGCCTCGGTGGTGAACGCCAGTTTGTCGCCATTGCGGTCGACGATGCTTCCGCGCAGCGCGTTTTCGACGTCGGTGACCTTCAGCTGGCTGGCCGCCTCGGCACGCAGACCCTCCGCCCGCGGCACCTGGAGCATGAACAGCTGACCCGCCGCGAGCAGGAGCACGGCAAGGATCACACCGTTGCCCACCCGGTGCCGGAACACGAAGGAGGAGCTGCGCGGTCCCTCGTCGGCGACCGGTTTGCGGGTGCGGCGCTCGTTCGCCGGATGCGGGGTGCCCGGGCGGTTCACGCGGCGGGACCTGGCGCCGGGACCGGGATCGCCGGGGAGACGACCGGCGCCGGACCGGGCAGCGTGGGCACCGCCTGGGCGGCGTCGAGTGGGGCCGCCGGGACGGGCAGGGGCGGCGCGGCCGGACCGGTGGCGGGCACGGCGACCTCGGGGTTGGGCAGCGGAGCCTGCGCCGACGGCAGGTGGACCGTCACCTCGCGCGGGTCGACGACGCGCGGTGCGGGCGGCGGCGGGGGCGGGGGCGGCGTCGGCTCGGGCAGCGGGCTGTTCAGCGGTGGCGGCTGAACGCCCTGGGCCGGCTTGGGCGTTCCGACGACCATCCAGTTGCCAGAGGCGTCCTGAACCAGGTGCGCGGTATCCCTCGACGGAATCATCCCGAGATTGCGCGCCGCCTCTGCGAGTGCAGGCGCGGCCTGCGCCTCGAGGACGTCGCGCTCGAGGCCCTCCTTCTGCTGCAGTAGGGCCTGATTGACCTGTCGCGCACGGCCCAGCTCGTAGGATCGCTCGGCGGCATCGGTCGACAACCACAGGGTGACGCCGAGGCCGACGCCGAGCGCCCCGATCACCAGAACCACGAACGGCACCCTGGTGACGAACCTGCGGGGGTTGAGGTCGACGGCGGCCAGCCTGACGAGCAGGCGCTCGCGCAGCGGCGGCCGAACGATCTTGGGCGCCTTGGCCTTCCGTGCCTTGGCTCGCGCCTTGGCCTGGGCGGCGTTCTTCGGCCGGGTCGGCCCCTCGGCGAGACGGGGCATCGGGCTGGTGTGCGGCCTCGACTGTTCTGGTCGCTGCGGGCGCTGCTCACGGGTCGATCGACGACCCCGCGGCGGAGCCTCGGCCACCCGGCGCGCCTTCGCGGCGTCGCGGGGCTTACGCGGCTTGCGTGGCTTGCGTCGGCGTTCATCGGCGGCCCGCACCGGTTCTCGTCGCTTCGCCATCACGAATCTTCCCTTCTGACAGGAGCCTTCTTGCTCCTCGCGTCCGCAACCTTTTCCAGAGCTCGCAGCCGTACGGACGCGCTGCGGGGGTTGAGATCGATCTCGTCGGCCGCTGCCTTCTCCGCGCCGCGTGTCAACGACACGAAGTACGGCTCGTGGCCGGGGAGCTCGACCGGAAGGCCCGCGGGCGTGCGGGACGCGGTCGCAGCGGCGAACTCCCCCTTGATGATTCGATCCTCGAGTGACTGATAGGCCATGACGACGATCCGACCGCCCTCGCGCAGCGCGGCGAGCGCAGCGGGAACCGCGGAGCGCAGCGAGTCCAACTCCCCGTTGACCTCGGTGCGCAACGCCTGGAAGGTGCGCTTGCCGGGATGCCCCCCGGTCCGGCGGGCCGGCGCCGGGATCACGTCGTAGAGCACTTCGACCAATTCAGCGGTCGTCTCGAACGGCTTGCGGGCGCGCCGCCGGACGATCTCGCCTGCGATGCGGCTGGCGAAGCGCTCCTCGCCGAACTCCTGCAGCACCCTGGTCAGTGACCTCTTGTCGTAGGTGTTCAGGATCTCGGCGGCGGTCAACGGCGCGTCCTGGTCCATGCGCATGTCCAGTGGCGCGTCGTGGGAGTAGGAGAAGCCACGCTCGGTGCGGTCGAGTTGCATCGACGAGACACCGAGATCGAAGAGGACGCCATCGATGGCGGTGCCGGGGTCGACGTCGTTCCAAAAGCCGTCGTAGCGGGTCTGGACGAAGGTGACCCGGTCGCCGAAGGGCGCCAGTCGCTCGGCTGCGATGGCCAGCGCGGTGCGGTCGCGGTCGAGGCCGATGAGATGGACCCCGGGCAGATCGGTGAGGAAGCGCTCCGCGTGACCGCCTGCGCCGAGGGTGGCGTCGACGAGCACGGCGCCCGAGCCTGCGGCGTCGTGGCGGGTGAGAGCGGGCGTCAGCAGTTCGACGCAGCGGTCGAGGAGCACTGGATCGTGCGGTTGATGATCAGGCATCGCAGCATCCTCGGGAAGTGTGGCTGCCCTTGCACCGAGGTCCCTGTCCGAGATTGCGTACCTGGCGTTGGGGAAGTACGCCAGGGCCGGTTCGGGCAGAGGCCACCGTGCAGGGGCAGCTGAACTAGATGATGTCGCGCAGGATGTCATCGCTGGCCGCGGAGAAGTTCTCTTCGTGGGTCTGCTGATATTCCTGCCAAGCTTGGGCGTCCCAGATCTCCAGGTACTCGATCGATCCGATCACCACGCAGTCCTTGGAGAGGGATGCGTACTGACGGTGGTCGGCCGACAAGGTGATCCGGCCTTGCGCGTCGGGATGCTGTTCGTCGGTTGCCGCAGCGAGGTAGCGCAGGAATGCGCGAGCGTCCGGATTGCTGCGCGATGCCTGCGTGGCCCGTTCTGCGACCTTCTCGAATTCCGCTCGCGGGTAGACAGCCAGGCTGTGATCTTGACTCTTGGTGACCATCAACCCTCCTGCCAGCGCTTCGCGGAACTTGGCGGGCAGCGTGAGCCGCCCCTTGTCGTCGAGCTTGGGCGTGTAGGTGCCGAGAAACATTTCGCCACCTCCAACCACTCCGGAGCCTCCGGTTGCTCCGTTGTCCGCCACATTACCCCACGATCCCCCACTTCGCTCCATTCACTGGCAACATTTTGGGTTCGGCCCCCACTACTCGCCACATGGGCAGCCGTTTTCGCCCTGCTGAAGGCGTCCTGGGAGCGTGGGTCAGCGAAAAAATGCAGCTAGAGGCCCATTGGACCTGCGGTGGGGCATGGTGGGGCAAGGAGGTGGCCCACCCCGCGCCCGGCGCCGGCTACGGCGTGTCGGGCGGCAAAGAAAAAGGGCAGCTCCTCGCGGAGCTGCCCTGACGTCCCTTCCGTACCTCAATCCTCGAAGCGGCGGCGGAACCTTTCCTCCATGCGACTGGCGAACGAATTGCCGCTCTTGGCGCGCTTCTGCTGTGCCGAACCCGGTTCTGGCG
>JAOPUT010000021.1 GCA_025963385.1 Mycobacterium sp. | reverse complement strand
CTTGCGGTCGGCATGGCCTACTCGTCGGTGGTCGCCGCCGAACTGTTCAACGGCATCCCCGGCATCGGCGGACTGGTCAAGGACGCAAGCAACTACAACAACACCCCCGTCGTGCTCGTCGGCATCTTCGCCATCGGGTTCTCGGGCCTGGTGATCGACGGCCTGTTGCGCGCCGTGGAACGGCGTGCGGTCCCATGGAGAGGAAAGATATGAAGTTGAGGGCACTACTCGTGACCGGGGTCGTCTCGATGGTGGCCGCGACCCTCGCGCTCACCGGTTGCTCGGTGGACCGTTCCGGTCAGGATGCGAGCAAGCCGACCATTCGCATTGCCTACCAGACCTTTCCGAGCGGCGACCTGATCGTCAAGAACAACAAGTGGCTCGAAGAGGCGCTGCCGGATTACAACATCAAGTGGGTCAAGTTCGACTCGGGCGCCGACATCAACACGGCGTTCATCGCCAAGGAGCTAGACTTCGGCGCACTGGGCTCCAGCCCCGTGGCGCGCGGTCTCTCGGCGCCGTTGAACATCCCGTACAAGGTCGCCTTCGTGCTCGACGTCGCCGGCGACAACGAGGCGCTGGTGGCCCGCAACGGCAGCGGCGTCAACACCATCGCAGACCTGAAGGGCAAGCGAGTCGGAACGCCGTTCGCGTCCACCGCCCACTACAGCCTGCTGGCCGCGCTGGCACAGAACAATCTGTCCGCCACCGACGTTCAGCTGGTCGACCTGCAGCCGCAGGCGATCCTGGCGGCGTGGGAGCGCGGCGACATCGATGCCGCCTACACGTGGCTGCCGACGCTGGACGACCTGCGCAAGACGGGCAAGGACCTGATCACCAGCCGCCAGCTGGCCAAGGACGGCAAGCCCACGCTCGACCTCGGCGCGGTGGCCGACGACTTCGCGTCCGCCCACCCCGAGGTCGTTGACAAGTGGCGTCAGCAGGAGGCCCGCGCCCTCACGACCATCAAGGACGATCCCGACGCCGCGGCCAAGGCCATCTCTGCCGAGATCGGCGTGAGCCCGGAAGACGTTGCGGGACAGCTCAAGCAGGGTGTCTACCTGACGCCCGAGCAGGTCTCCTCACCTGAGTGGCTCGGCTCCGATGGCGCGCCGGGCAACATCGCGGCCAACCTGGAGAGCGCGTCGCAGTTCCTGGCCGAGCAGAAGCAGATCCCTGCGGCGGCGCCGCTGAAGACGTTCCAGGACGCCATCTACACCAAGGGACTTCCCGATGCCCTCAAGCAGTGACGTCCGCGGTGGTGTGCGGATCGAGAACCTCGCGCACCGCTACGGGGACGTGACCGCTCTGGGTCCCGTGAATCTCGACGTCGAGCCAGGCGCCTTCCTGGTGCTGGTCGGCGCGTCGGGCTGTGGCAAGAGCACGCTGCTGCGCCTCATCGCGGGCTTCGAGCAGCCGAGCGCGGGCCGGGTGCAGGTCTCCGGTGACAGCCCGACTCCCGGGGTGACGGCGGGCGTGGTGTTCCAGCAGCCGCGGCTGTTCCCGTGGCGCACCGTCGGCGGCAACGTCGACCTCGCCCTCAAGTACGCCAAGGTGCCGAGCGATCGGCGGGCCGAACGCCGCGACCAACTGCTGCAGCGCGTCGGGCTCGAAGGCACCGCGGACCGCAAGATCTGGGAGATCAGCGGCGGCCAGCAGCAGCGCGTGGCGATCGCGAGGGCACTGGCCGCGGAGACGCCGCTGTTCCTGCTCGACGAGCCGTTCGCGGCACTCGACGCGCTCACCAGGGAACGGCTGCAGGAGGACGTCCGCCAGGTCAGCGCCGAGACCGGGCGTACCACGGTGTTCGTCACGCACAGCGCCGACGAGGCCGCGTTCCTGGGTTCGCGCATCGTCGTGCTGACCCGCAGACCCGGGCAGGTGGCATTGGACCTTCCCGTTGATCTCCCGCGGACGGGCGTCGACCCGGACGACCTCAGGCGGTCACCGGAGTACACGCGTCTGCGGGCCGAGGTCGGGCGCGCGGTGAAGGCCGCGGCGGCCTGACCTACCCCTCAACCCCCTCAACACGAAAAGGCCGCAGAACCTCCCGACGAGGTTCTGCGGCTTTCGTGTCGTAAGTGCTTAGACCGGCGGGTAGGCGGGCGGTGGGTACACGCCGCGCAGGCCCCACGGGACGAACTGGAAGAAGTACTCGATCTCATCGCTGGCGTCGTAGTCAGGATTCGGATCCATCTTTACCTCCAAGCGAGATGACTTTGAGCAAAGTCTAGCCCGTAATACCCCGGCGCGGACAGCGGATGAGGGGGTTTGCATAAACTGGCGGCCAACCAGTTGATTGGTACCCGGGGGAGGCCCCGGCCTACATATAGTGAGTCGCCATGTCCACCGAATCCCCGCCCAACGGCCTCACCCGCCGGGAGGAGCTGCTTGCCGTCGCCACCAAGCTGTTCGCCGCGCGGGGCTACCACGGCACCCGGATGGACGACGTCGCCGACGCGGTGGGCCTGAACAAGGCCACGGTGTACCACTACTACGCCAGCAAGTCGCTGATCCTCTTCGACATCTGCAAGAGCGCCGCCGACTTCACGGTCGACGCACTCCACGACGACCCGACGGCGTCGGCCCGCGAGATGATCTACCACTTCACCCGCCGTCTGCTGGTCGGCATCGCCAGCGACATCGAGCGCGGCGCCGTGTACTTCCAGGAGGCGCCGTACATCACGGAGTGGTTCACCGAGGAGCAGGTCGCCTACATCCGCAAGGCCGAGACGTCGGTGTACGAACACGTCCGCGACGTCATCGACCGCGGGATCGCCAGCGGCGAGTTCTATGACTGCGACTCGCACGTCCTGGCCCTCGGCTACATCGGCATGACCCTGGGCTCCTACCGCTGGCTCCGGCCGCAGGGCCGTCGCACGGCCCAGGAGATCGCCGTCGAGTTCAGCACGGCACTGCTGCGCGGCCTGATTCGCGACGAGGCCGTGCGCACCGAGGAGCCCCTCGGGATCGACGTCGCAGGCACGGCGTAGCGGAGGAGACCGGTGAAGTCCACCCTATTGTCCCGGCGTGACCTCGACTTCCTGCTGTACGAATGGCTCAGGGTCGACGAGCTGACCAAGCGGCAACGCTTCGCCGAGCACTCCCGTGACACGTTCGACGGTGTCCTCGACCTCAGCGAGGAGTTGGCCGAGCGGTACTTCGCTACCCACAACAAGAAGAGCGACGCCAACGAGCCGACCTTCGACGGCACCCGCGTCACCGTGATCCCCGAGGTGAAGGAGGCCATCGAGGCGTTCGCGCAGGCCGACCTGATCGGCGCCAGCATGGACGAGGGCCTCGGTGGTGCCCAGCTTCCGGTCTGCGTGGCCCAGGCGGCGTTCGCCTACGTCTCGGCAGCCAACGTCAGCACCTCGGGCTACCTGATGCTGACCGTCGCGAACGCGAACCTCATCTCGAAGTTCGGCAACGACCAGCAGATCGAGGCGTTCGTCAAACCCATGCTGGCAGGGCGCTTCACGGGCACGATGGCACTCTCGGAGACGCAGGCGGGCTCATCGCTGGCCGACATCCTGACCAGGGCCGAACCGCGAGACGACGGCACCTACCGGTTGTTCGGCTCGAAGATGTGGATCTCCGGGGCCGAGCACGAACTCACCGACAACATCGTCAACCTGGTGTTGGCCAAGATTCCCGGCGGTCCCGCCGGGACCAAGGGCATCTCGCTGTTCATCGTGCCGAAGTACCTCGTCGGTGCCGACGGCTCGGTCGGGGAACGCAACGACGTCACGCTGGCCGGCCTGAATCACAAGATGGGCCAACGCGGCATCACCAATACCGTGCTGAACTTCGGTGAAGGAGTCCACACCCCGGGCGGCGAAGCAGGTGCCGTCGGTTATCTCGTCGGCGAGCCGCACCGCGGTCTGATGTACATGTTCCACATGATGAACGAGGCCCGCCTCGCCGTCGGGTTGGGCGCGGTGTCCCTCGGCTACACGGGCTACCTGAAGTCCGTGGAGTACGCCCGCGAACGCCCACAGGGCAGGCTGGTGAAGGATCCCTCCACCCCCCAGGTGCCCATCGTCCAGCACGCCGACGTCAAGCGGATGCTGTTGGCGCAGAAGGCCTACGTCGAAGGCGGACTCGCCCTCGGCCTGTACTGCACGCGGCTCATCGACGTCCAGCGGACCGCGGAGTCCGACGACGAGGCCCAGCACGCGGCCGCGCTGCTGGAGATCCTGGTGCCCGTGGCCAAGAGCTGGCCGTCGCAGTGGTGCCTCGAGGCCAACAGCCTGGCCATCCAGGTGCACGGCGGCTACGGCTACACCCGTGAGTACGACGTGGAGCAGCACTACCGCGACAACAGGCTGAACCCGATTCACGAGGGCACGCACGGAATCCAGAGTCTGGATCTGCTGGGGCGCAAGGTCACCCAGCGCGACGGTGCCAGCCTCGCCGAGCTGGGACGCGCCGTGACGGCGACGGTGGAGCAGGCCACGGCCGCGGGCGGGGAGGCCGCAGAGCTTGCGGCGCAGCTGAAGTCGTCCTGGGAGCGCCTCGTCGAGGTGACGGGTGCGATGTTCGCCACCGCCGACTCCGAGGCGACACTGGCCAACAGTGCGATCTACCTCGAGGCGTTCGGCCACGTCGTGATGGCGTGGATCTGGCTAGAACAGTTCATCGTCGCCGAGAGCGCAGACGGAGACTCCTCCAGCGACTTCTACAATGGGAAGCGGCAGGCCGCCAGGTACTTCTTCCGCTACGAATTGCCAAGGACCGCACCGCAACTCGACCTGTTGGAGAGTCTGGACAGGACCACGCTGGAGATGCGCGACGCCTGGTTCTAGTCAGTCGAATTCGATGATCTGGCGCACGGCGCGCCCGTCGGCCAACTGGTCCATGCCCTCGTTGATCTGCTCGAGTCCGATCGTCGCCGACACCAGTTCCTCGATCGGAAGCCGGCCCGCCTGCCACAGCGCGACGAAGCGGGGAATGTCCCGCGCCGGGACCGCCGACCCGAGATAGCTGCCGATCAGCGACCGCCCCTCGGCGACAAAACCCAAGGGAGACACACTGATTCGCGCATCCGGGTGGGGCAGGCCGACCGTGACCGTGCGGCCGCCCGGCGCCGTCAACCCGATGGCAGTCTCCAGTGCCGCGGGATGACCGGCCGCCTCGATGACGATCCGCGCCTTGAGGCCGGCGGCCTCCTGCGGGGTGACGGCGGTGTGTGCGCCGAGGGCGGTGGCCCTGGCGAGCTTGTCGGGAAGCTGGTCGACGGCGATGACCTCGACGTCGTCGTGTGCCAGCGCGGTCAGCAGGGCCGCCATGCCCACCCCGCCCATGCCCACGATCGCGACGGTGTCACCGGGTCGGGGCCTGCCCGCGTTGAGCACCGCGCCGCCACCGGTCAGCACCGCACACCCCAGCAAGGACGCCACCACCGGCGGAACGGCATCGTCCACCGGCACCACCGAACGGCGGTCGACGACGGCGTGGGTCGCAAAGGCGGAGACGCCGAGATGGTGCAGCACCTGCACGCCATCGGCGGTCAGCCGGGTGCCACCACCGAGCAGGACGCCCTCGCCGTTGGCGACGCTGCCCGGGAGGCACGGGGCGAGCCCGTCGGTGGCACACGCCGCACACTCGCCACACCTCGGCAGGAACGTCATCACGACCCGCTGGCCGACGGAGACGTCACCGACGCCTGCGCCGACCTGCTCGACGATGCCCGCCGCCTCGTGCCCGAGCAGCATCGGCACCGGTCGGACGCGGGAGCCGTTGACGACGGACAGGTCGGAGTGGCACAGGCCCGCGGCCTCGATGCGGACGAGCAACTCGGTGTCACCCGGCGGAGCGAGGTCCAGATCGGTGATCGTCAGCGGCTGGGACTCGGCGTAGCGGGGCGGTGCCCCGATCCGGTCGAGGACGGCTCCACGGATCTTCACCCCCTCAGCTTGCCAGTGCCTGACAGGATTGCGTCCATGAGCGGTGGCGAGCGGGAGCTGACGCCCGACGACTTCCCGGTGCACTGGCCCGTACTGACGCGGTGGGCGGACAACGACATGTTCGGCCACCTCAACAATGCGGTGTACTACGAACTGTTCGACACCGCGATCAACGCGTGGCTGAACACCGAGGCAGGCGTCGATCCGGTGACCGCGCCATGGCTGGGGGTGGTCGCCGAGTCCGGCTGCCGCTACTTCGCGGAGCTGCAGTTCCCCGACCCGCTCGTCGTAGGGCTGGCGGTCACCCGGCTCGGCACCAGCAGCGTCACCTACCGCCTGGCGCTCTTCAAGCCGGGTGAGGCCGAAACCGTTGCCGCAGTGGGACATTGGGTCCACGTGTACGTCGACCGGACCACGCGGCGCCCCGTCCCGGTTCCCGATGCCATCCGCGCCGTGCTGAACCGGGCCGGATAAACTCGCCCGATGCCACTAGTGAGCAAGACCGTCGAGGTCGAGGCCGCCACCGATTCGATACTTGCGATCGTCGCGGACTTCGAGGCGTACCCGCAGTGGAACGAGGAGATCAAGGGCTGCTGGATCCTGGCCCGCTACGACGACGGGCGGCCGAGCCAGTTGCGGCTCGACACCTCCATACAGGGCATGGAGGGCACCTACATCCAGGCCGTCTACTACCCGGGCGAGAACCAGATCCAGACCGTCATGCAACAGGGCGACCTGTTCACCAAGCAGGAGCAGCTGTTCTCGGTCGTGGCGATGGGCCCGACCGCGCTGCTGACCGTCGACCTCGACGTCGAGGTGTCGATGCCGATACCGGCGATGATGGTGAAGAAGGTCGTCAACGATGCGCTCGAGCACCTGGCGGGCAACCTGAAGAAGCGCGCCGAGGCGCTGGCGGCCGGAGCCTGAGAGCTCAGGTCCAGAGGCCGAGTTCGTCCAGTCTGGCCGTCAGCCGGCGGGCCCCGTCGGTGAACTGGTCGTCGGTCAGCCGCACCACGGCGTCGGCGTCGTGGCGGCGCAGCGCCGCGATGAGCTCGCGGCGGTTCGCCACCGCGTTGCGGCCCCACTGCGGGTCGTTGGCGTAGATGTGTGGCGGCAAGTACCTGGCTGCGTGAAGCAGGAACCAGGCCAGCTTGATCCGGCCGGACGCGCGGTTGAACGCCCGGTGGAACGCGAACTCGGCGTCGACCACGTCGTCGGTGACGTGTCGTTCGATGGCGTCGGCGACCGCGTCGGCCAGCACCTCGAGCTCGTCGATCTCCTCGTCGGTGATGCGCTCGGCGGCGGACCTCGCGAGCTGGCCGGCGATCACCGCCTGCAACCAGAAGATGTCCTCGATGTCGTCGCGGGTGAACGGCGACACCACGTGCCCGCGGTGCGGCTCGAGCTGCACCATGCCTTCACCGCGCAACGTCCGCAGCGCCTCGCGGACGGGCGTGATGCTGACCCCGAGTTCGGCAGCCGTCTCGTCGAGCCGGATGAAGGTGCCCGGTCGCAGCGTGCCGGACATGATGCGCACCCGCAGGTGTCCCGCCACCTCGTCGGAGAGCTGCTCGCGACGAACCTCGCGCCGCGGCTGGCCGCGTGGTCGGGTCGGTGCGTTCACGATGCGTGGTCTCTCATGGATCCCCCCGAGTCGGTACCAATGGCGTGGGGTTGTCCCCGAGCCGCCGAGGCCATAGTGTGACCGGGGCAACACCATGTTTGATCAAATATCAACGCCGCGCAACCTGCGCATCGCCACACCAGGGAGCACCAGACGTTGACCGCCACTTCAGCCTCGGACCAATACCTCGTGGAGCAGCCCTACCTGGCCCGCAGGCAGAACTGGACCACTCAGCTCGCCCGCCACTCCCTGATGCAGCCCGACGCCACCGCACTGCGGTTCCTCGGGCAGACGACCACGTGGCGTGAGCTCGACCGCCGCGTCACCGCGCTCGCGGGCGCGCTGAGCCGTCGCGGTGTCGCGTTCGGCGACCGCGTGCTGATCCTCATGCTCAACCGCACCGAGTTCATCGAGTCGGTCCTGGCCGCCAACCTCCTCGGCGCCATTGCCGTGCCGGTGAACTTCCGGATGACTCCACCGGAGATCGCGTTCCTCGTCAGCGACTGCGAGGCCAGGGTCGTCGTCACCGAACCGGTGCTCGCGGGTGTCGCGACCGCGGTTCGGGACCTGGACCCCACGCTGGCCGACGTCATCGTCGCGGGCGGCGCCACCGAGGACGGGCTCCTCGGCTACGACGATCTGCTCGCCGAGGACGGGCCCGCACCCGACGCGGTCGACATTCCCAATGACTCACCCGCCCTGATCATGTACACGTCGGGGACCACCGGGCGGCCCAAGGGCGCGGTGCTCACCCACGTCAACCTCTCTGGCCAGGCGATGACGCACCTGTTCACCAGCGGCGCCGACCTGAACCACGACGTCGGCTTCATCGGCGTCCCGCTGTTCCACATCGCGGGCATCGGCAACACCATCACCGGACTGCTGCTGGGGCGCCCGACCGTGCTCTACCCGCTCGGCGCCTTCGATCCCGGCGTGCTGCTCGACGTGCTGGAGAGCGAGCAGGTCACGGGCATCTTCCTGGTGCCCGCGCAGTGGCAGGTGGTGTGCGCCGCCCAGCGGGCCAACCCGCGCCAGCTGAGGCTGCGGGTGCTGTCCTGGGGAGCTGCCCCCGCGTCGGACACCCTCCTGCGCGACATGGCAGAGACCTTCCCGGGCACCCAGATCCTGGCCGCCTTCGGGCAGACCGAGATGTCGCCGGTGACCTGCATGCTGCTCGGCGACGACGCAATCAGGAAACTCGGTTCCGTTGGCAAGGTCATCCCCACCGTCGCAGCCAGGGTCGTCGACGAGGACATGAACGACGTCCCCGTCGGCCAGGTGGGCGAGATCGTCTACCGCGCGCCGACGTTGATGGCCGGCTACTGGAACAACCCCAAGGCCACCGCGGAGGCCTTTGCGGGCGGCTGGTTCCATTCGGGCGATCTCGTTCGCCAGGACGACGAGGGCTACGTCTGGGTCGTCGACCGCAAGAAGGACATGATCATCTCCGGCGGCGAGAACATCTACTGCGCGGAGGTCGAGAACGTGCTTGCCGCGCACCCGTCGATCGGCGAGGCCGCGGTAATCGGCCGCCCGCATCCGAAGTGGGGTGAGGTCCCCGTGGCGATCGTGGCCCTCGGGGCGGCTGCGCAAGCGGGTCTGACGCTCGCAGATCTCGACGAATTCCTCACCGAACGGCTGGCTCGATACAAGCATCCGAAGGCTCTCGAGGTCGTCGACGCGCTCCCGAGGAACCCCGCCGGTAAGGTCCTCAAGACGGAACTGAGGGATCGCTTCGGCGCGGGCTCTTCGATTTACGCTGACGAAAGTTCCTCTGCTCCAACGGTTTCAGCCAGCCCGGCAGAAGGCTGACCTGCGATGTTGAGTTTGCCAATCGCTACGATGACAATCCTGCCGATGCGGTGCACCGCGCCGATTCCATCGGGTACTCTCCTGTGGTCCGTCTTACTACCCACCAGTAGGGAGACAGTGCTCACTCATACGAAGCTCGGGCAAGGAGGGGGCGTGCGACAGGTTCTGCCGTTGCGCCGCAGTGGTCGCGGCTTCGTCATGCGTCGGATCGTGAGATCTCAACGGTGACGGCGCAGAACCCGGGTCTGTTCGACTACGTCCGCGGCCAGGTGAAGCCAGGTCTGGTAGCTGTCGGCGGCTTCGTCAAGATGTGCGTGCTCACGGGCAAGGCGCTGTTCCGCAGGCCCTTCCAGTGGCGGGAGTTCATCCTGCAGGGCTGGTTCCTGATGAGGGTCGCGTTCCTGCCGACCATCGCGGTCGCCATCCCCCTGACCGTCCTCATCATCTTCACCCTGAACATCCTGCTCGCCGAGTTCGGCGCCGCCGACATCTCGGGAGCCGGTGCGGCGCTCGGCGCGGTTACCCAGCTCGGGCCGTTGGTAACGGTGCTCGTGGTTGCCGGCGCCGGTTCCACCGCGATCTGCGCCGACATCGGCGCGCGGACCATCCGCGAGGAGATCGACGCGCTCGAGGTGCTCGGCATCGACCCGATCCACCGCCTCGTCGTCCCGCGCGTGATCGCATCGACGTTCGTCGCCTTCCTGCTCAACGGCGCCGTCATCACCATCGGCCTCGTCGGCGGCTTCGTCTTCGGCGTCTACATCCAGAACATCTCCGCAGGCGCGTACGTGTCGACGCTGACACTGGTGACCGGTCTTCCCGAGGTCGTGATCTCGGTCGTCAAGGCACTGATCTTCGGCATGATCGCCGGGCTGGTGGGCTGCTACCGCGGTCTCACGGTGTCCGGCGGCGCCAAGGGCGTGGGCACGGCGGTCAACGAGACGTTGGTGCTCTGCGTCATCGCGCTGTTCGCGGTCAACGTCATCATGACCACCATCGGCGTTCGATTCGGAACGGGGCGCTGACATGTCGACCACCGCAGTTCTGAGGTCGCGCTTCCCCCGCGCCGTCGCGGGCGGTGAGCGGCTCGCCAGCTCGCCTGCCCGTTTCCTCGACAGCATCGGCCACATCGCCTGGTTCGTCGTCACCGCGGTCGGCTCGATCGGCCACGCGTTCCGGTACTACCGCAAGGAGATGCTGCGACTGGTCGCCGAGATCGGCATGGGCACGGGTGCCATGGCCGTCATCGGCGGCACCGTCGCCATCGTCGGCTTCGTCACCCTGTCGGGTGGCTCACTGATCGCCATCCAGGGCTTCGCGTCGCTCGGCAACATCGGCGTCGAGGCCTTCACCGGCTTCTTCGCCGCCTTGGTCAACGTGCGCATCGCCGCGCCCGTCGTCGCGGGCCAGGCGCTGGCCGCCACCGTCGGCGCGGGCGCCACCGCCGAGTTGGGCGCCATGCGCATCAGCGAGGAGATCGACGCGCTCGAGGTCATGGGCTTCGACTCACGGGTGTACCTCGTGACCACCCGAGTCGTGGCCATGCTCATCGTGACCCCGTTCCTGTTCGTCACCGGGACCGGACTGATGTACATCCTCGGGTTCTACCTCAACGTCCATGTGCTGCACAGCGTCTCGGCCGGTGGGTATCTATCGGTCTTCTGGGCCTTCACGACGCAGCAGGACCTCATCCTGTCGCTTCTCATGGGCGCGGTCATGGGCATCCTCATCGTGATCGTCGGCTGCTACTACGGCTACAACGCCAGTGGCGGGCCGGTGGGCGTGGGCAAGGCCACCGCGAAGTCGATGGTCATCAACCTGGTCATCGTCAGCGTTCTCGGCGCGGTCTTCCAGCAGCTGTTCTTCGGTGCCTTGACCCGAGCGCCCATCAGCTTCTGACCTCACGATCCCGCTTCTTCCCCGTTC
>JAOPUT010000017.1 GCA_025963385.1 Mycobacterium sp. | reverse complement strand
ACTGATTCTGTACGTGACGGCGTTCGCCAACGACTCGGCGATCTCGACGCTGGGTGGCACCACGTCACTGCTGCTGCTCGCGGTGTTCGCGGTCGTCAACATCGCAGTGTTGGTGCTGCGCAAGGACATTCAGGCCAACGGGAAGCACTTCAAGACGCCGACGTGGCTGCCGTGGGTGGGCTTCGTGGCATCGGCGTACCTGGTGCTGCCGCTGTCTGGTCGGCCACTGCAGCAGTACGTGCTGGCGATCGCCCTGGTGGTCCTCGGCATCGTGCTCTTCGCAGTCACCTCGGCGATCAACCGTGCGCTGGGGATCCGCGGATCAGGGATCACCGACGTGGAGAAGTTGGACGCCGAACCCTAGTCAGCGAGCTTCTCCAGCCGCGTCTTCAGTTGCGCGATGCGGTGGGAATTGCCCGTCAGGCCGACGTAGCGTTCGCCGAAGCGGGCGAGCAGCGCGTCGTCGAGTCGTCGGACGGCGCCCGCCGGATAGCGGTAGTCCATCCGCTCGTTGACCGCGTCGGTGTCGAACGTGCCGAGCAGTTCATCGAGTTCGTCGAGCGAGTCCACGCCGAGCTCCAGCAGCAGACCGGACATCCACGCGTAGTGCTCGGTGCGCGACCAACCCGCGTCGGGGAAGCGATTGCCCAGATAGGTCGCCAGCACGGGCGTCCCGATGCGGGGATCGCTCGACTGCTCGGACGGCTGCGCGGGTGGCGAGCTCTTCAGCCGCTCCCGGATGGCCGAGAACTCGCGGTCGGCCAGCTCGAGCAACCCGGCGGCGAGGGTGAACCGTCGGTCCAGATCGGGGGCGTCCTCCTCGGGGATCGAACCCTTGTAGCGGATGTCGTGTTCGAATTCGGCCCAGGCGTGCTGCAGGACCGTCCGCACCTGGATGGACGCGGGCTGCTGCTCGCCCTCGACGGCGACGAGCAGATGCCTGCTCGCGTAACCCCAGCGCCCCTCGCGGGCCGTCTCCTGGCCCATGTCCCTGTCGTCGAGTAGCTGCATCTCCTCGGCCAGCAGGTTGGCAACCGTGGTGACGTCGTCGCGCAGGAACGTGATCACCCGCAGCCCGATCTGGTCGGTGAGCTCGGACAGCGGATCGGTGTACAGGCGCCTGCCGTCGACACTGCGGTCGGCCTTCTCGGCGAACGACGCCACGCTCTTGGTCCGCGCCGTGACGTTCAGGTAGTTGATGCCCGCGTCGTCGAGCAGGGTCTTGACCAGATCTAAGTAGTGGTCCGTCGCCTCGAGCAGCGCAGGCCGCCGCGCGGCGTACTCGG
The DNA here is from genome assembly GCA_025963385.1 of Mycobacterium sp. Taxonomy (GTDB): domain Bacteria; phylum Actinomycetota; class Actinomycetes; order Mycobacteriales; family Mycobacteriaceae; genus Mycobacterium. Next base: position 45,528 of record JAOPUT010000017.1, on the reverse strand, counting down.
CGATGGCGTCGCGCACCGCACCGGGCGTCGGCTCCGGCGGTGCCGCAACCAGGTCCGGCGGCAGCGTCGGCGTGATCGTGGCACCGGTCTCGGCGTCGCCGTAGACCGTCACGTCGTCGGGTCTGCGGGTGGCGAAGAGCGCCACGTACGCGCAGACGACGGCGTCGACGGGATCCTCGGCGCGGCGCAGCTCGCTCTTGCGCTCGGCCGTCTCCACCGACTGCCGCAGCTCGACCCACCCGTCGTGATCGGCGACCCGCAGCGATGGCGTGGCCTGGGCCAACGTCTCGACGAGGTCCATCAGCCGCAGGAGCTCCGAACGCAACTGGGCAAAGCTGCGGCCTGGCTTGGACTTGTACTTCAGCGTGCGGCCCAGCCGGAACAGAGCCACCGTCGCCGGATGCGGGTACACCTCGATCGCGCGCCTGCCCGACTGCGAGCCGGGGTCGATGTCGAGGTCGAGCGCGTCGGCGATCCTGGCCGCGCGCGGAGTGCCCGCGAACTCGGGCTTGCCGGTGTTGGTGGGATGCGCGCCGGCCTCGAACTTCGAGAAGTCGCGGTTGAGTGCCGCCTCGCTGGGGCGCTGACCGGTGGGGTTGTTCACCACCAGGGGCGCGTCGAAGGCCACCAGGCAGTCGCCCTCGACGTACGGCGCGATCGCAGCCCTGATGCTGGTGTCGTCCTGTGCGACGCCGAGGTGCACCAACTTGCCCGAATCGTCGACGACCGCCACGCCGGTGGGTTTGCGCTCACCCCACGCGAGGTCCAGTCCGACGAAGTGCACCGCCCTAGCTTGCCCCAGCCGGGTCGTAAGCTGTGTATCCGTGTCGATTCCGAATGTCCTGGCCAATCGCTACGCCAGCGCGGAGATGGTGGCGATCTGGTCGCCAGAAGCCAAGATCATCGCCGAGCGGCGACTGTGGATCGCGCTTCTCCGCGCGCAGGCCGAACTGGGTGTCCCGGTGCCCGACGGTGTGATCGCTGACTACGAGCGGGTGCTGGAGCAGGTCGATCTCGCCTCGATCAACGAACGCGAGCGGGTGACGCGTCACGACGTGAAGGCGCGCATCGAGGAGTTCAACGCCCTCGCCGGGCACGAGCACGTCCACAAGGGCATGACCAGCCGGGACCTCACCGAGAACGTCGAACAGCTCCAAATCCGCCGCTCGCTGGAACTCGTGCACGCCCACGGTGTGGCGGTCGTCGCGCGGTTGGCCGAGCGCGCCGAGTTGTATCGCGACCTGGTGATGGCGGGTCGCTCGCACAACGTCGCGGCGCAGGCGACGACGCTCGGGAAGCGCTTCGCCTCGGCGGCCGAGGAGATGCTGTTCGCGCTGACGCGGTTGTCGGAGCTGATCGACCGCTACCCGCTGCGGGGGATCAAGGGACCCATGGGCACGGCGCAGGACATGCTCGACCTGTTCGACGGTGACACGGCGCGGTTGGCTGCGCTGGAACAGCAGGTCGCCGAATTCCTGGGCTTCGCAACGACGTTCACCAGTGTGGGGCAGATCTATCCGCGGTCGCTCGACCACGACGTGCTGTCCGCGTTGGTGCAATTGGGGGCGGGACCGTCGTCCTTGGCGCACACCATCCGGCTGATGGCGGGCAACGAGCTCGTCACCGAGGGCTTCGCGCCGGGTCAGGTCGGCTCGTCGGCGATGCCCCACAAGATGAACTCGCGATCGTGTGAGCGGGTCAACGGACTGCAGGTGGTGCTGCGCGGCTACGCGTCGATGGCCGCCGAACTCGCTGGCGCGCAATGGAATGAAGGCGATGTGTTCTGCTCGGTGGTACGCCGGGTCGCCTTGCCCGACGCGTTCTTCGCGCTCGACGGGCAGATCGAGACGTTCCTGACCGTGCTCGACGAATTCGGCGCCTACCCGGCCGTGATCCAGCGCGAGCTCGACCGCTACCTGCCGTTCTTGGCCACCACCCGGATCCTGATCGCCGCGGTGCGGGCGGGTGTCGGCCGGGAGACGGCGCACGAGGTCATCAAGGAACACGCGGTCGCCGTCGCCTTGGCGATGCGCGAGCGAGGTGTCGAGCCGGACCTGCTGGACCGGTTGGCCGCCGACCCGCGGTTGCCGCTGGACCGCGCGGCACTGGACGCCGCGTTGGCGGACAAGGCCGCGTTCACCGGGGCGGCGGGCGCTCAGATCGATGCCGTCGTCGCCGCCGTCGGCGAGTTGGTGAGCAGATTCCCCGAGGCCGCCAAGTACACCTCGGACGCGATTCTGTGAGTTTGGCGACGGTGGACTTCACCGACCTGGACAACTTCGCGGCGGGTTTCCCGCACGAGCTGTTCGCGGTGCACCGTCGCGAGGCGCCGGTCTACTGGCACGCCCCCACCGAACACACCCCCGACGGCGAGGGGTTCTGGTCGGTCGCCACACACGCGGAAAGCCTTGCCGTGCTGCGTGATCCAGCGCTCTACTCGTCCGTCACCGGTGGCTCGCGGCCGTTCGGCGGCACACTGCTGCAGGACCTGTCGATCGCGGGCCAGGTGCTGAACATGATGGACGACCCTCGGCACGCCCAGATCCGGCGACTGGTCAGCTCGGGACTGACGCCGCGGATGATCGGGCTGGTGGAGGACGACCTGCGGTCGCGGACGCGTGCCCTACTCGACGCGGTGGAGCCGGGGGTGCCGTTCGACTTCCTCGTCGACGTGGCGGCCGAGCTGCCCATGCAGATGATCTGCATCCTGCTGGGAGTGCCGGAGTCCGAAAGGCATTGGTTGTTCGAGGCTATCGAGCCGCAGTTCGACTTCGGTGGCTCACGGTCGGCCTCGGTGAGTCAGCTGACGCCCGAGCAGGCCGGTACGCGGATGTATTCGTACGGCATGGAGTTGATCGCCGCCAAGCGCGCTGAGCCGTCCGACGACATGCTGTCGGTGGTCGCGAATTCGATGGACGACTCCGGTCCGACGATGTCCGAGCTCGAGCTGTACCTCTTCTTCAGCCTGCTGTTCAGCGCCGGCGCGGAGACCACGCGGAACTCGGTGGCGGGCGGTCTGCTGGCGCTCATCGAACACCAGGACCAGATGGCGACGCTGCGAGGGGATCTGGAGTCGTTGCCGACCGCGGTCGAGGAGATGGTGCGCTGGACGTCGCCGTCCCCCTCGAAGCGGCGCACCGCGACGCGTGACGTCGTCCTCGCCGGGTGCTCCGTACAGGCGGGACAGAAGGTGCAGATCTGGGAGGGTTCGGCCAACCGTGACGAGTTGGCGTTCGCCGACCCGTACGTCTTCGACGTGACGCGAAAACCGAATCCGCACTTGGGGTTCGGGCAGGGTATGCATTACTGCCTCGGGGCGAACCTGGCCCGGCTGGAGCTTCGGGTGTTGTTCGAGGAACTGCTGAGCCGGTTCTCGTCGGCTCGTCTGGTGAAGCCGGTCGAGTGGACGCGCAGCAATCGGCATACGGGCATCAGGCACATGGTGGTGGTACTGCGGCCGTGACCCCCCCTGCGATTTGTGGTGGTTGAGGAGCGCTGAGCGCTCCTCAACCACCACAAGTCGCTCGGCGAACCTCCGCGATGACCCGTTCCGGGTACTCGGTCAAGTCGAGCCATGTGAATCGGAGCACCTGGTAACCGGCCAGGGCGATCACGTTCTGCTTCTTTCGGTCGCGTTGAAATGCCTCGGGGTCGCTGTGGAACGCGAATCCATCGGTCTCGATGACGACCTTCGCGTCCTTGAAGACGAAGTCGACCTCGTAACCGGCGATGCGCTGGTTGGCCTTCCAGCCGGTGATCTTGGCACCTCTCATCAATTGAATGAGCAGGCGTTCTGCCGCGGACCGTGCTCCGTCGTCCGCAGCCTGTAGCAGTCGGCGGGCGGCGGGGGAGCCGTGCCTGCCCTTGTTCCGTAGGTGGGCCACCCACAGGGCGCCAAGGTGAGTGTGCCGCTGGAGCGCTTGATCCAACAGGCTGGGACCTCCACCGCGTCGTGTTGCCGCCTCGACGACGGTCAGGGGCAGCTCGGTGACCCTCAACCCTCGACGCTGCACGACATCGCTGGGCCCAAGATCCCGGCGTCGTATCCGAACGCCGTCCCGCTTCACTCGATGGGCTGCCCTCGGCACGGTCACCTCGACGATTTCGGGCGCAAACGTGGTGATGCCGAGCCACCACGCTGCGGCCAGCCCGCTAGCGGCTGAGTCCCGGCCCAGACCCCACACCGCCGCGCGGATGCGGGCAGCATCGGTGAACGGTCTGTCGTCGACGAAGTACACGCCGGACGAGCACGTCAGCCAACGCCCCGATCTCACTCGTCGATTGACCGCGTGACGGCTAAGGCCGGCACTCTCGGCTTGCGCCAGCGTGATCACGCCGTCGTGGCGGCGCAGATATTCGTCGAGCACGACGCTTTTGACGGCGATCTCGCCGCGACCGGTTCCGCCCCTTCGCGACTTGTGTGCGATCGGGAGCGGTGAGCGCAACTCAATGCACACAAATCGCCCGTGGGGGGCGCGGGCTACTTGCGGCGGATGCCCGACGAGCGGAGCTCCAGGTTGGCCAGGCCGCGGACCGCGATCGCGTCGTCACGGCGCCAGGCACCGACGGGATCGATGCTGACCGACGCGAGCTTGGCCAGCGGCCGGTTGGCCAGCGCGCGCAGCGCCAGGAGTTGCTCGCCCGCCGGTGTGGCGGCCAGCGTGATCGCCGTCCACTTGCGGCGGAAGAACCGGATCCGCAGCACCAGCCACGGCAGCGCGACGAAGAGGATCGGGGGCGCCGCGACGGCCAGACCCAGCACGACCGCCAACCACGTCGCCGTGGTGTCGAGGCTGTGGCCTGCGCCCGCGATGTCGAGGGCCGCCCGGCTCGCGGCCCGCAACGGCTTGCTCAGCTCGTCGCCGATCAGCGGGAAGCTCGACGTGCTGTCACCTGCGGAGTTCAGATTCTTCGAGACACCGGTGGCGCCGTCGTTCACCTGCCTGCCCACATCGGCGATCGTGCTCACCGCGGAATGCACGGCCAGACCGACGAACACCCAGATGGTCGACCACAGGACGACGACGACGTCGCTGATCAGCTGGCCGAACAGCCGGCCGGGGGTGGTGGCGTACGGCACGTAGCGAGAGCTCATGCCCTGATCCCAGCAGATAGTCTTGCCCGATGCGCCCAGCTCTGACCGACTACCAACATCTGGCCAGCGGCAAGGTTCGCGAGCTCTACCGCATCGACGCCGACCACCTGCTGTTCGTCGCCAGCGACCGCATCTCCGCCTACGACTACATCCTCGACAGCCAGATCCCCGACAAGGGCCGCATCCTCACCGCGATGAGCGTCTTCTTCTTCGACTACCTGGACGCCCCCAACCATCTGGCAGGCCCGGCCGACGACGAACGGATCCCGGAGGAGGTGCTCGGCCGCGCACTGGTCGTCAAGCAGCTGGAGATGATGCCCGTCGAATGCGTGGCCCGCGGCTACCTCACCGGTTCCGGCATCATCGACTACCGCGCGACGGGTCGGGTCTGTGGCATCGAGCTTCCCCCGGGTCTCACCGAGGCGAGTAGATTCGCCGAGCCGATCTTCACGCCCGCCACCAAGGCCGACCTCGGAGAGCACGACGAGAACGTCAGCTTCGACGCCGTCGTCGAGGTGGTCGGGGCCGAACGCGCCGCCCAGTTGCGCGACCTGACCCTGAAGATCTACGGCGAGGCCGCCGAGCACGCCCTGAGCAAGGGAATCATCATCGCCGACACCAAGTTCGAGTTCGGGGTCGACGAGCACGGTGACATGGTGCTCGCCGACGAGGTCTTCACCCCGGACTCGTCGCGGTACTGGCGAGCCGACGACTACCGGGAGGGCGTCGTCCAGGCCAGTTTCGACAAGCAGTTCGTGCGCAACTGGCTGACCGGACCCGAGTCGGGCTGGGACCGCGCTGGTGACGTGCCGCCCCCGCCTCTTCCTGCCGAGATCGTCGAGGCCACCAGAGATCGTTACATCGAAGCGTACGAACGTATTTCAGGACTGAAGTTCGCTGACTGGATCGGAGCCAAATGACCGGCACCCCGCCGATTGCCAAGCGTGTCGACCACCGTCGTGAGTACCACGGCGATGTGTTCATCGACCCCTATGAATGGCTGCGGGACAAGTCCGATCCCGAGGTGATGGCCTACCTCGAGGCCGAGAACGCCTACGCGGACGAGCAGACCGACCATCTGGCGCCGTTGCGGCAGAAGATCTTCGACGAGATCAAGGCCCGCACCAAGGAGACCGACCTGTCGGTGCCCACGCGTCGCGGTGAGTGGTGGTACTACGGGCGCAGCATCGAAGGCAAGCAGTACGGTATTCACTGCCGCTGCCCGGTAGCCGATCTCGACGACTGGGTGCCGCCGCAGCTCGACGAGCACACCGAGGTCCCTGGCGAGCAGGTCCTTCTCGACGAAAACGTCGAAGCCGAAGGGCACGACTTCTTCTCGCTCGGCGCGGCGTCGATCAGCGTGGACGGCAACACGCTCGCCTTCTCGGTCGACGTCGTCGGCGACGAGCGGTACACCCTGCGGTTCAAGGACTTGCGCACCGGTGAGCTGTACGACGACGTGATCGCGGGTATCGGTGCAGGCGCGACCTGGGCGGCGGACAACCGCAGCGTCTACTACGTCACCCTCGACGACGCGTGGCGTCCCGATACCGTCTGGCGGCATCGGCTCGGCGCGGGCATCCCCGCCGTGAAGGTCTTCCACGAGCCCGACGAGCGGTTTTGGGTTGCGGTGGGCCGCACGCGAAGCAACAAGTACGTGTTCATCGCGTCGGGTAGCTCGGTCACCTCGGAGGTGTTCTACGGTGACGCCACCGATGGCGATGCGGAATTCGTCTCGGTCCTGCCGCGCCGCGACTCCGTCGAGTACTCGGTCGAGCACGCCGTCGTCGGCGGTGAGGACCGCTTCCTCATCCTGCACAACGACGGCGCCGAGAACTTCACGCTCGTCGAGGCGCCCGTCAGTGAGCCGACGGCGTTCCACACGCTCATCAAGCATCGTGCCGACGTGCGTCTCGACGCCGTCGACGCGTTCGAGAACCACCTGGTCGTCAGCTACCGCAGCGACGCTCTGCCTCGAATTCAGTTGTGGCCCATCCATTCCGATGGCGTCTACGGCAGCCCAGAGGAGATCACCTTCGAGACGGAGTTGACCTCGTCCGGATTGTCGGGCAACCCGAACTGGTCGGCACCCGTGCTGCGCGTGGGGACCACGTCGTTCATCGTTCCGGTGCGCATCTACGACATCGACCTGGCAACGGGCGAACGCACGATGCTCCGCGAGCAGGCCGTGCTCGGCGACTACCGGCCCGAGGAGTACGTCGAGCGCCGCGACTGGGCGCCCGCGCCCGACGGGACGCGCATCCCGGTATCGATCGTTCACCGTGCGGGACTGCGGTTTCCGGCGCCGACGCTGCTCTACGGATACGGCGCCTACGAGTCGTGCGAGGACCCGCGCTTCTCGATCGCGCGACTCTCGCTCCTCGACCGCGGCATGGTGTTCGTCATCGCCCACGTGCGGGGTGGCGGCGAGATGGGCAGGCCCTGGTACGAGCACGGCAAGATGCTGCAGAAGAAGAACACCTTCACCGACTTCATCGCCGTCGGCGCTCATCTGGTGGGCACCGACGTGACCTTGCCCGAGAACCTGGTGGCGATGGGTGGCAGTGCGGGCGGTCTGTTGATGGGCGCCGTGGCCAACATGGCCCCCGATCTCTTCGCGGGCATTCTCGCCCAGGTGCCGTTCGTCGACGCGCTCACCACGATCCTCGATCCGTCTCTGCCGCTGACCGTGACCGAATGGGACGAGTGGGGCAATCCGCTGGCCAGCGAGGAGGTCTACCGCTACATGAAGTCCTATACGCCGTATGAGAACGTCGAGGCCAAGGACTATCCGGCCATCCTTGCGATGACGTCGCTCAACGACACCAGGGTGTACTACGTCGAACCGGCCAAATGGGTTGCGGCGCTGCGCTATAGCAAGACCGACGCCCACCCGCTCCTCTTGAAGACCGAGATGAGCGCCGGTCACGGTGGCATCAGCGGACGCTACGAGCGCTGGAAGGAAGCGGCGTTCATGTACGCCTGGGTGCTAGCCACCGGCGACCGCGACCACCACGGCAGCGGCGAGGTAGACCATCTCTTCCGCGGCCCGAAGGTCTAGCCGCGACGTCATCGACTGGGGCGGATTGGGCATCCGGGCGGCGTAGACGTTCGCGGGGAACATCACCACCATCAGCAGGAAGAGGCAGATGGCGGCGGCGACGCGGGTCGGCGGGTAGAGGAGCCCCGCGGCCCCGAGCAACTCGAGCACGCCCGTGACGGTCACCAGCAGTGCCGGCGAGGGCAGGGCCGGTGGCACGATCGCGATCATGTCGCGCCGCATCGATGGCGCGAAGTGTGCGACGCCGGTCATCACGAACATGACGGCCAGTCCGACGGCGATGGCCGCAGGCCAGTTGGCCACGTAGTCGACTCCGAAGAAGCCGGCGACCCGGGCGGCGATGCTGCCGAGGACGAGAGCCAGTAAGACGGCCACGACGACCTCCTAATCTTGACAACGACAAGATGACGATACCAACCATCCTGTCACTGTCAAGATTCGCGGTCTATGCTGAGCCGGTGAGCAAGGACGCCTACCACCACGGAGATCTCAAGGCGGTCATCCTGGCGGAGGCGGCGACGTTGGTCGCCGAACGTGGGGCCGACGGCGTCTCGTTGCGGGAGCTGGCGCGCGCCGCAGGGGTCTCGCATGCCGCGCCCGCCCACCACTTCTCCGACCGCCGGGGACTGTTCACAGCACTCGCCGCCGAGGGCTACCGACTGCTCGCGAGCGCGCTGACCGACGCCAGGCCCAAGTTCATCGACGCGGCACGGGCCTACGTGCGGTTCGCGCTCGACCACCCTGGGCACTACGAGGTGATGTTCGACAAGTCGCTGTACGACGACACCGATCCCGAACTGGTCGCCGCCGCGACGGCTGCCGGCGTCGAACTCAACCGCGGTGTCGGCACCCTGGCCGACGAGCACGCCAAGGACGACCCGGAAGGCGCCGCCCTCGCGGCGTGGTCGCTGGTGCACGGGTTCTCGCTGCTGTGGCTCAACAAGGCCATCGACACGACAGGCGATCCGGTGGCGACGGTTGAACGGCTGGCGGCCATCCTGTTCGACGACGAGGCCGACGGGGTAGCGTCGCGATCATGAGCCTGACGGACATCTCGCTGACCACACTCGACGGCACGCCGACCACGCTGGCCGAAATCGCCGACGGCCCGGTACTCGTCGTCAACGTGGCCTCCAAATGTGGCCTGACACCGCAATACACCGCCCTGGAGCGGCTCGCCAAGGATTACGGCGATCGCGGTCTCACCGTCGTCGGCGTGCCGTGCAACCAGTTCATGGGTCAGGAGCCCGGCACGGCCGAGGAGATCCAGTCCTTCTGCTCGAAGACCTACGGCGTGACGTTCCCGCTCCTGGAGAAGACCGACGTCAACGGAGCAGGCAGACACCCGTTGTACGCGGAGCTGACGAAGACACCCGACGCCGACGGCGAAGCGGGCGACGTGCAGTGGAACTTCGAGAAGTTCCTGCTGGCGCCCGGCGGCCGGGTGGTCAACAGGTTCCGGCCGCGTACGGAGCCGGACGCCCCCGAGGTCATCAGCGCCATCGAGGCCGTCCTCCCGGGCTAACACCAGACCGTCATCTCCCACGCACACGGGCGACACCGTCACGACATCTGGCGTTGCCATACTGCGGTGTGTGGCTGGGGAACTGATCGTCTCGATCTCCGGGATCAAGGACCGCACGCTCAACGACGTCGCCGCCTTCCGCGACGAGCTCGACCAGCGGGACGTACCTGCATCGTTCCTGGTGGCGCCGCGACTGAAGGGCGGCTACCGGCTCGATCGCGATGCGCCGACCGTCGAGTGGCTGCAGGCGCGCCGCGGCGAGGGAGACGCCGTCGTCCTGCACGGCTACGACGAGGCGGCGACCAAGAAGCGCCGCGGCGAGTTCGCGACGCTGCAAGCGCACGAGGCGAACCTGCGACTGATGGGCGCCGACCGGGTCCTGGAGCATCTCGGACTGCGCACGCGGCTCTTCGCCGCTCCCGGCTGGACGGTGTCGCCGGGAACGATCACCGCGTTGCCGCGCAACGGCTTTCGGCTCGTCGCAGAACTGAGTGGCATTACCGACCTGGTGCGCGGCACGACCCTGCGGGCCAGGGTGGTCGGCATCGGCGAGGGGTTCCTCACCGAGACGTGGTGGTGCCGGACGCTGGTGCTCTCCGCCGAACGCACGGCGCGGCGGGAGGGGACGGTCCGCGTGGCCGTCGCTGCCGGACAGCTGCGGCGATCAGGACCGCGCCAGGCCATGCTGGACGCGATCGACCTCGCCCTCATGCATCGCTGCTCACCTGCGGTGTATCGCTGGGAGCCCAAGCCCGTGCTGACAGACGTAACGGACGCGGCCTGAACTAACGTGGCGTCCTATGGCTGATGCTGACGTCATCGTGGTCGGAGCGGGGCTCGCCGGACTGGTGGCTGCCTGTGAGGTGCTCGACAAGGGTCGCTCGGTCCTGATCGTCGATCAGGAGAACGCCGCCAACCTGGGCGGCCAAGCGTTCTGGTCGTTCGGTGGGCTGTTCTTCGTCGACAGCCCCGAACAACGCCGACTGGGCATCCGCGACAGTCACGAGCTGGCACTGCAGGACTGGCTGGGAAGCGCGGGCTTCGACCGTCCCGAGGACCACTGGCCGCGGCAGTGGGCGCACGCCTACGTCGACTTTGCGGCGGGGGAGAAGCGCAGCTGGCTCCGCGAACGCGGACTGCAGACCTTCGCGCTCGTCGGCTGGGCCGAGCGGGGCGGCTATGACGCTCGCGGGCACGGCAATTCGGTACCGCGCTTCCACATCACCTGGGGCACCGGGCCCGCGATCGTCGACGTGTTCGCGCGTCGGCTGCTGGCGGCAGGCCCCAAGGTGCGGTTCGCCCACCGGCACCGTGTCGACGAGCTGATCGTCGAAGACGGTGCGGTAACCGGGGTGCGCGGAGCGGTGCTGGAGCCGTCGGCGCAGGCGCGCGGTGTGGCGTCGTCGCGAAACACGATCGGAGAGTTTGAGTTCCGGGCGCCCGCGGTCATCGTCGCCAGCGGCGGTATCGGCGGCAATCACGACCTGGTCCGCAAGAACTGGCCTGCGCGGATGGGTCGCGTACCCGACCAACTGCTCAGCGGCGTTCCCGAGCACGTCGACGGACGGATGCTCGGCATCACCGAGGCCGCAGGCGCCAACCTCATCAACGCCGATCGGATGTGGCACTACACCGAGGGCATCACCAACTACGACCCGATCTGGCCCAAGCACGGCATCCGCATCCTGCCCGGCCCGTCGTCGATCTGGCTCGACGCCACCGGACGTCGACTGCCCGCCCCGCTCTACCCGGGCTTCGACACCCTCGGCACGCTCGAGTACATCGCGAAGACCGGCCACGACTACACGTGGTTCGTCCTCAACGCGCGGATCATCGAGAAGGAGTTCGGCCTTTCGGGTCAGGAACAGAACCCCGACCTGACCGGCCGCAGCGTGCGCCAGGTGCTGGCCCGCGTGAAGTCGGGCGCCCCTGCGCCGGTGCAACGGTTCGTCGACCGTGGTGTCGACTTCGTCTCGGCCACGACGCTGCGAGACCTTGTGGCCAAGATGAACGACGTACCTGACGTCGAACCGCTGGAGTACGAGGTCGTCGAGGCAGAGGTCACCGCCCGCGACCGCGAGGTCGTCAACAAGTACACCAAGGACAGCCAGGTGACGGCGATCCGCGGCGCGCGCAACTATCTGGCGGACCGCGTCAGCCGCGTCGTCGCACCGCACCGGATCACCGATCCCAAGGCTGGTCCGCTGATCGCGGTCAAGTTGCACATTTTGACGCGAAAGTCGTTGGGCGGCTTGGAGACCGATCTCGATTCCCGGGTCCTCCGAGCCGACGGGACCGCGTTCGACGGGTTGTACGCCGCCGGCGAGGCAGCCGGCTTCGGTGGTGGCGGAGTACATGGTTACCGGTCGCTGGAGGGCACGTTCCTCGGGGGGTGCGTGTTCTCCGGGCGGGCCGCAGGTCGCGCCGCGGTGCGAGACGCCGGCTGAGTTCGAATCTGGCTGAGCGAAAGTCGGCCCCTTCTACTCGGCGGGAAAGCGTTTGCGGAGGGCGTCGAGCATTCGACCCGCCTCGGCAATGCGTTGGCGCAACTCCGTCAGCTCCGTCGGGAGGATGACTACCTCGTCGGGCGTGCGCTCACAGCGGCGCTGCCAGCGCCTCTCGGCAGCGGACGCGCGATCCTCCAGTTCGTCGATCTCGTCGAGGAGTACGGCCGCGAACAGGGCCGATTGGGCGACGTCAGCAGGGTTGCGCGGACGTTGCCGCGAGCGCGGGGGCGACTCGGCGAAGTCAGGATTTCGTCCCACCCCGTTGTAGACCGAGTAGCGACCCACCCGCGAGCGGCGCGGACTGGTGACGACGACCTGGTCGACCGAGGCTTCCTCGGACAGTGGCTGCATGCCGGAATCTTGTACGGCGAAGGCGATTCCAGCTACCCCACAGGATTCACCCGCCGTTCATCCTCCGTTCGGCAAATCGATGGTCGTGGTGACGGACACCATCTGCGGGGTGGTCGGGGCCGACGAGAAGCCGAAGCGCACCGGCGGATCCAGCGGGGCCAGTCCGCGGAGGTCCTCACCGCGGAACGTGCCGTCGACGGCGGCGATGCGTCTGGTCCGTCGTACGCCGTAGTACTCTCGGCGGCCATTGCCCGCGCTGCCTGCGGTGCGAACACCGGGAATCAGCCGAGAGGCAATGGGGTCGATGACTCGCAGCCATCGCGGGGCCGTTGCCAACCGCGGCGGAACCAGGCGCAACAGCGCGTCGAACGGGGCCGGCCCACCCAACCGACAGGAGATGTCGAGGCCGGGGGCCGAGACCGCGAATCCGTCGGTCGTGTGGTCCACGTGGACCGGCCCGATCTCGATGCGGTCGAACGTGTAGGTCGCAGAAACGAAGTCGGCTACTTCGTCGGTCGGGGCCAGCAGGCTGCGCTCACCGGCGGCCGTCTCCACCATCACATCGGCGAACCGGCCGTACGTAGACTCCAGCCACGACCCGATGACCATCCGAACGCCCGCACCGGTGCCGAGACCCGCGATGTGACCCGTGAAGACCCGTCGCTGCGCTCGCCCCACCTGCCAGAGACCCCGTCGCTCCGCTCGCCCCACTAGAACTCCGTGCCGTTCTCCTCCTCCAGCACCTGGAAGTCGGTGTCCGTCATCTCGGACAGTCGGCCGTAGTAGATGCCGCGCGCCTCCTTCGCCACCACGGCCTGGTGGATCGGCACGGCGTGCGTCGGCGCCACCGCGCGCAGGTAGTCGACGGCCTCGGAGATCTTCATCCACGGCGCGGCGGCCGGGGTGGCCAGCACCTCGATGGGCTCGCCAGGGGTGAACAGTGCGTCCCCGGGGTGCATGAGCCGCGCCGGGTGGCCTTCGTCACCGAGCAGGTACGAGATGTTGTCGATCACCGGGAGGTCCGGGTGGATCACCGCGTGCGTGCCACCCACGCCGCGGACGTTGAGGTGTCCCACGGTGAACGCGTCACCGGCGTTGACGGCCTGCCACGCCCCGCCCAGCTGGGCCGCCGTCATGGGGTCGCAGTACAGCGCCGCTTGTGGGTTGGCGTCGATCAGTGCTGGTAGACGCTCGATATCGGCGTGATCGGGGTGCTGGTGGGTGATCAGGATGGCCGACAGGCCGGTGACTCCCTCGAAGCCATGGGAGAAGTTGCCGGGGTCGAACAGCACGGTGGTTTCGTTCGCGCCGTCGCGGAAGTTGGCGAGGAGGCAGGAGTGGCCGAAGTGCGTCAGTTGCATGCCTACATTGTGGCGCTCCGCGCCGCCGGTAGAGTGAGCGCCGAGAAATCCCTTCAAGACAGGAGCCGCGCGTGGCCCGCGTCGTAGTGCACGTGATGCCCAAGACGGTGATCCTCGACCCGCAGGGTCAGGCCATCGTCGGAGCGCTGGGCCGCCTTGGCGTGTCGGGCATCTCAGATGTCAGGCAGGGCAAGCGTTTCGAGCTCGAGGTCGACGACAGCGTGAGTGACGAAACGCTCGCCGAGATCGCCGAATCTCTGCTTGCCAACACCGTCATCGAAGACTGGACCGTCAGCAGGGAAGAGCAGTGACCGCCCGCGTGGGGGTCGTGACGTTCCCCGGGACCCTCGACGACGTCGACGCCGCCCGCGCCGTGCGGTTGGCAGGCGCGGAGTCGGTGAGTCTCTGGCACGCGGACGCCGACCTCAAGGGCGTGGACGCGGTCGTCGTCCCCGGCGGGTTCTCCTACGGCGACTACCTGCGCTGCGGGGCGATCGCCAAGTTCGCGCCGGTGATGGGTGAGGTCGTGGAGGCTGCGCGCGTCGGACTCCCAGTGTTGGGTATCTGCAACGGCTTTCAGGTGCTGTGCGAAGCGGGTCTGCTACCGGGTGCGTTGACCCGAAACGCTGGTCTGCACTTCGTGTGCCGCGACGTGTGGCTCGAGGTGGCGTCGCCGTCGTCGGCTTGGACCACCCGCTACGAGGCAGGCGCCGACCTGCTGGTGCCGTTGAAGTCGGGCGAGGGGCGCTACGTCGCCTCCGACGCGGTGCTCGACGAACTCGAGGGCGAGGGTCGCGTGGTCTTCCGCTACCGGGAGAACCCGAACGGCTCGCTGCGCGACATCGCGGGCATCAGTTCGGCCAACGGGCGGGTCGTCGGCCTGATGCCGCACCCCGAGCACGCCACCGAGGCACTGACCGGGCCGTCCGATGACGGGCTCGGGCTGTTCTACTCGGCACTGGACGCGGTGCTCGCCGCCTAGCACGACTTCGGCGCGGTTCCGCTCGCATGGCGAACGGAACCGCGCCGAAATCACTTGTCAGGCAGCTGGTTTGATCGCCTGCGAGCCGCCACCGACGGTCAGGACCGCGCCGTTGACATAGCTCGCGGCAGGCGATGCCACGAACGTCACGACGTTGGCGATCTCGTCGGCCTCGGCCGTGCGCCCGAGTGCGGTGGTGCGTCCCAGTCCTTCGATCAGGTCACCTTCGAACCCTGCGGTGCCCGGCGTCTGCGTCGGCCCGGGAGCCACTGCGTTGACCCGGACGCCCTGGGAGCCGAACTCGTCGGCCCACAGTTTCGTCAGCAATTCGAGAGCGGCCTTGCTGGCGCCGTAGATGCCCGCACCTGCTGCGGGCGTCGAGGCGGCGACCGTCGTCACGTTGATCACCGAACCGCCACCGCGGGCGATCATTCCCGGCACCAACTTCTGTACCAGGACGTACGGCGCCTTCAGGTTGGTGTTGATCTGGTCGTCGAAATCGGCGTCGACCGTATCGAACGTCGGGGCGAAGCGGTAGATGCCTGCGTTGTTGACCAGGATGTCGACGTCACCGGCCTCGGCGGCAAGGCGGCGGACGTCCTCGACGACCGATACGTCGGCCGCGACGAAACGTGCCTTGCCGCCGGCATTCTCGATGTCTTGAACCGCTTTGGCACCGCGTTCGGCGTCGCGGCCGTGCACGACGACCTCGGCCCCCTCGGCGGCCAGCTGTGTCGCGATGGCGTAGCCGATGCCTGCGGTGGCACCGGTTACCAATGCGGTCTTACCTGTGAGTGTGTTCGTCATGGGACTCGCCTCCTGGGGCGTTGAAGTCGTAGTGAAGACCTCCACCACAAGCCTCATACTGGAACATTTATTCCATAACCCGGGGGAGCTCGCGAGCGTGCGTCAAGTGCGATTTTCGAGCGGCGTGTCGCCCTCAGACACGCACGCTCGCGCAGGAAGAGTGGTGGGGTGGGGGCTAGGGGGTGAGGGCGACCGAGGCCTCTGCGGTGTAGCAGAGGAACGTCAGCGTCTCCTCCAGGTAGAGCTGCACGCTCGCGGCGTCATGGGACAGGTACCCTATCGACACGTCGGTGCCGAGCTGCAGGTCGAAGTCACCGCCCCGGGCGGACAGCACGAACGCACCGTCGATGGCCGGCGCCCAGATGATGTCACCGTCGACCAGGCGATTGATGTGCTCGAGGATCGGATAGCCGTTCGCGGTGGTCTCGCTGACCTGCGTGTAGACGTCGGCGGACAGCAGCACCACGTACGGGCCGTCGACGCCCGCCAGCCGCAGCTCCGACAGCGCTTGCGAGATGACGTCGGGGATGTCCTTGGGATCGGACGGCACCGCCAGCGCCGGGTTGGAGCTGCACTTGCGGATGCCATCGATCTGCGCGGCCTCGTAACCCTCGAAGATCGCCCGGTCCTCGGCGAACGCCAGCTGCTTGGCGGCCTCCTTCACCGGATCCCAGTCGGAGTCCTGCGAGCCGCGCTCGACGTCGTCGATGTCGGTGCGCGAGATGGTGAACGGCACCCGCAGCCGCACCAACGGCTTGCTCTCGCGCACGTGCGCGACCACGCCTTCGCCCGGCGATGCGACGTCGACCAGATGACCGGTGCTGACCGCCGCCTTCGTGGGGCCGCCCGGTTCACTGACGTCGACCACCCGGCGACCGGCGATGTGCCGCTTGAAGGTGCGGGTCGCCTCCTCCTCGATCCCACCCCAGGCTTCTTCGGTGATCGGTGCCAGATCGCGGTAGAGGTTGTTCATTGGGCTTGTCCTTTCAAACTGCCGATCGACAGGGAGCCGGTTGGGGTGGACGTCGTTTCGGGTGCGGCCGCGACGACCGGTTCGGTTCCGCCGTCGGGCGGCGGCGGCGGATCGTCCAGGAAGTCCGCCGTCGGGACGAAGTACAAGGTGCCGGTCACCGCCGTCGAGAAGTCCAGAATGCGGTCGGTGTTTCCAGGCGGGTCGCCAATGAACATGTTGCGCAGCATGCGTTCCGTCACGTCGGGGTCGGCCGCGTAGGCGATGTAGTACGTGCCCGACTCGCCGTTGCCCAGCGTGCCGAACGGCATGTTGGCTCTGACGATCTTGAGCTCGTTGCCGTCCTCGTCCTCGATGACGTTGAGCGCCAGATGGGAATTGGCTGGCTTCAGGTCGTCGGCCATCTCGATGTCCTCGAGCTTGCTGCGACCGATGATGCGCTCCTGCTCGTTGACGCTCAGCGCGTTCCAGGCATCCATGTCGTGGGTGTACTTCTGTACGTGCACGTAGCTCGCCCCGGCGAACTCGGGGTAGTCGGCATCGTCCGGACCGATCTGTACGGCCTCGACGGCCTCGGGGCCGTCCGGGTTCTCGGTGCCGTCGACGAACCCGAGCAGGTCGCGCTGCTCGAAGAAGCGGAAGCCGTGCACCTCGTCGACGACCGTCACCGCTCCCGACATCGACGCGAGCACACGGCCACCGAGCTCGAAGCAGACGTCCATCGACTCGGCGCGAATGTGGAACAGCAGATCGCCCTCGGTGGCCGGGGCGTGGTGCCGCGCTCCGGTGAGCTCGCGGAACGGATGCAGCTTCGCGGGCCGCGGGCCGCCGAACAGCCGGTCCCAGGCCGCCGACCCGATCCCGGTGACAAGGGTCAGATGCGCTGCGGGATTGCGGAATCCGACGGCCCGGACGAGGCCGGACAGGTCGGCGAAGGCATCGTGGACCGTTTCCTCGCCACCGTCGTCGATCGTCACCACCAGGAAGATCGCTGCAGGCGTGAGCGGTGTGAGAATCGGCTGGGGACGACGAGTCACGATCAGACCCTATCGCCACCTCAGGCTGGTTATCCGGTAAGGATGGGTTTCATGATCTCAGGCGGGCCCGCCCCTTCCCTCGACGCATCGGCCGAAGGTCTCTGCGAATTCATCGATGGCTCCCCTTCGCCGTTCCACGTGGTAGCGACCGTGGCTGAGCGGTTGCGGGCCGCGGGCTATGCCGAGCTGTCCGAGGGCGACGCTTGGCCCGCCACCGCGAACGGTTACTTCACGGTCCGGGCCGGCTCACTCGTCGCCTGGAAGTCCGCCGACGCGAACACGCCGTTCCGCATCGTGGGCGGCCACACCGACAGCCCGAATCTGCGGGTCAAGCAGAATCCCGACCGGTTCGTGGCGGGCTGGCAGGTGGTCTCGCTCGAACCGTACGGCGGCGCCTGGCTGAACTCGTGGCTCGACCGCGACCTGGGCATCAGCGGCAGGCTGTCGCTGCGCTCGGGCGGCCATGTCGAGGACGTGCTGGTCCGCATCGATGATCCGATCCTGCGGGTGCCCCAGCTGGCGATCCACCTCTCCGACGACCGCAAGGGCGTAGCCCTGGATCCGCAACGGCACGTCAACGCCGTCTGGGGCGTCGGCACCGGCTCGCGCTCGTTCCTGTCGTTCGTCGCGGCGCGTGCCGGGGTCGAGGCGAGCGACGTGCTGGCCGCCGATCTGATGACCCACGACTTGACGGGGTCGACGCTCGTCGGTGCCGACCGCGAACTGGTCAGCGCACCGCGGTTGGACAACCAGGGCACCTGTTACGCCGGGCTGGCCGCGTTCCTGGCCGCCGAATCGGACGGCAACGTGCCGGTGCTGGCGCTGTTCGACCACGAGGAGGTCGGCTCGACGTCGGATCACGGCGCGCAGTCCGAACTCCTGCTGACGGTGTTGGAACGCATCACGCTGGCGTCCGGTGGCGTGCGAGAGGACTTCCTGCGCCGACTGTCCGGCTCGATGGTCGCGTCCGGCGACATGGCGCACGCCACCCACCCCAACTACCCCGAGCGCCACGAGCCCAGCCACCTCATCGAGGTCAACGCGGGCCCCGTGCTGAAGGTGCAGCCGAACCTGCGCTACGCCACCGACGGCAGGACGGCTGCGGCCTTCGCGCTGGCATGCGCCCAAGCTGGAGTGCCGATGCAGCGCTACGAGCATCGCGCCGACCTGCCGTGCGGGTCGACGATCGGACCGATGACCGCGGCGCGCACGGGCATCCCGACCGTCGACGTCGGCGCGGCGCAGCTGGCCATGCACTCGGCACGCGAGCTGATGGGTGCGACGGACGTGAACGCCTACGCCGCGGCATTGCACGCATTTCTGTCACCGCGGTGATCTAGCGTCGGGCCATGAGTCTCGACATCGCCACATTCACGTTCGACTGCACGGATCCCGACGGCCTCGCCGCATGGTGGGCCGGCGTCTTGGCCGCCGAGGTCAACGCAGTGGTACCGGGAGAGTTCGTCCTGGTGGCCCGCGAAGGTGGCCCCACCATCGGCTTCCAGCGCGTGCCCGATCCCACGCCAGGCAAGAACAAGGCACACCTCGACCTGCACGCGTCAGACCGCGAGGCCGAGGTCGCCAGGGTCGTCGGGCTCGGGGCCAAGGAAGTCGAGCGCAACAGCTTCGGCGACGACTTCCACTGGGTGGTGCTGTCCGACCCCGAGGGCAACGCGTTCTGCATAGCGGGTTAGCTGCGCCTCAGGGCACAATCGCGCCGTGCTGTTCTCGGTGATCGCGGCTGCCGTCGTGCTCGCGGGCTGGTCGCTGACCGCGCGCCGCCTGGAGCGCTGGCGGATCACTGCGCCGATGGTGCTGGTGCTGGCTGGTGTCGCCGTCGGGTTGGGTACTCACGATGCGCTCGCCGAGACGCTCAACACCGACACCGTCCAGCGGGGCGCGGAGGTCATCCTCGCGGTGCTGCTCTTCATCGATGCGACCGACGTGCGGGGCGGCCTCTTCGGGCGGGACCCGCGCTCGGCGGTGCGCGTGTTGTTCCTGGCGCTGCCACTGGGTCTGGCGCTGTCGGTGGCCCTCGGCCTGTGGCTCCTGCCCGGCCTGTCGTGGGCGGTGTTGCTGATCATCGCCTGCGTCGTGGTGCCCATCGACTTCGCGCCTGCCACGTCGATCCTGCGCGACGACAAGATCCCCGAACGGGTGCGCAACGCGCTGAACGTCGAAGCCGGTTACAACGACGGCATCGTCTCGCCGGTGTTCATCTTCGCGCTGGTGCTGGCGGGTGACCACTCGCACGCGGAGACGCCGATCGACGCCATTGGCGCTGCCTTGCCGCAGGCGGTCAAGGCGATCCTGGTGGGGTTGGCCGTCGGTGCCGCGGTGGCCGTGCTCAGCAATGTCGCCGAGCTGCGCGACCTGATGACCGAACAGTCCAAACGGGTCATCCTGGTGGCCACACCGCTCATGGCGTACACGCTCAGCATCGCCGTACACGGCAACGGCTTCGTCTCGGCGTTCGTGTGCGGCATCGCCTTCATCGGATTACGCCGATCGCAGAACATCCGACGCGAACTGGATCTCCTCGACGACGTCGGTTTCCTGCTGACCGTCGTCATGTGGTTCGTGTTCGGCGCCACCACGGTGATCGCGCTGTCGGAGGGGGTCTCGATCGGATTGGTGGTCTTCTGCCTGTTGGCGTTGACGGTGGTGCGCATGCTGCCGATGCTGTTGGCCCTGCTCGGGTCGCGGTTCAGCTGGCCGGAGCGCCTGCTGCTGGGGTGGCTCGGTCCACGCGGCACGACATCGATCGTGTTCGGTCTGCTGGCCTTCAACGTGCTCACCGACCAGGCCGAGACAGCGGCCCTGCTGACGATGGTGGTGACCGTGCTGGGCAGCGTGCTGCTGCACGGTATCGGCGCCCCGACGGCCGCCCGTGCGTTCAATCGGGCCCAAGCCAATAGAATGGCTCCGTGACGTCCGGGTTCTCCCACGAAGTGGACACTGTCGAGCAAGCCGCTACCACCCCCGATCAGCCGCAGCCGTTCCGCGAACTCGGGCTCAAGGATGACGAATACGAACGGATCCGCAAGATCCTCGGGCGCCGTCCCACCGACGCCGAGCTGGCGATGTACTCGGTGATGTGGAGCGAGCACTGCTCCTACAAGTCCTCGAAGGTGCACCTGCGCTACTTCGGCGAGACCACCACCGACGAGATGCGCAAGGCCATGCTCGCCGGTATCGGCGAGAACGCCGGCGTCGTCGACATCGGCGACGGCTGGGCGGTGACGTTCAAGGTGGAGTCGCACAACCACCCGTCCTACGTCGAGCCCTACCAGGGCGCGGCCACGGGTGTGGGCGGCATCGTCCGCGACATCATGGCGATGGGTGCCCGACCGGTCGCGGTCATGGACCAGCTGCGGTTCGGCGCTGCCGACGCGCCAGACACCCGCCGGGTGCTCGACGGCGTGGTGCGCGGCGTCGGCGGATACGGAAACTCGCTGGGGCTGCCCAACATCGGCGGTGAGACCGTCTTCGACGCCTCCTACGCAGGCAACCCGTTGGTGAACGCACTGTGCCTCGGCGTGCTCCGCAAGGAGGACCTGCACCTGGCCTTCGCGTCGGGCACCGGCAACAAGATCATCCTGTTCGGCGCGCGCACCGGGCTCGACGGCATCGGCGGCGTGTCCGTGCTCGCCTCGGAGACGTTCGGCGGCGACGAAGGGGCCGGGGGGCCTGGCCGCAAGAAGCTGCCGTCGGTCCAGGTCGGGGACCCCTTCATGGAGAAGGTGCTCATCGAGTGCTGCCTCGAGCTCTATGCGGCGGGACTGGTGATCGGTATCCAGGATCTCGGGGGTGCCGGGTTATCCTGTGCCACTTCTGAACTCGCGTCTGCTGGCGACGGCGGCATGTCGATCGAGCTGGACAAGGTGCCGCTGCGGGCCAAGTTCATGACGCCGGCCGAGGTGCTGTCCAGCGAGTCGCAGGAACGCATGTGCGCGGTCGTGGCGCCGGAGAACGTCGACGCGTTCATGGCGGTGTGCCGCAAGTGGGAGGTGTTGGCCACCGTCATCGGCGAGGTCACCGACGGCGACCGGTTGCAGATCACGTGGAACGGCGAGACGGTGGTCGACGTCCCGCCCCGAACGGTCGCCCACGAGGGTCCGGTCTACGAGCGCCCCGTGGCGAGGCCCGACACCCAGGACGCCCTCAACGCCGATACGTCCGCGTCCCTGCCGCGGCCGTCGACCGGCGACGAGTTGCGCGCGACGCTGCTTGCGCTGCTTGGCAGTCCGCACCTATGCAGCCGCGCGTTCATCACCGAACAGTACGACCGCTACGTGCGCGGCAACACCGTCCTCGCCGAGCACGCCGACGGCGGGGTGCTCCGCATCGACGAGGCCACCGGCCGCGGTGTCGCCGTATCGACCGACGCGTCGGGCCGGTACACGTTCCTCGATCCCTACACCGGCGCCCAGCTCGCGCTGGCCGAGGCCTACCGCAACGTCGCCGTCACCGGCGCCTCGCCCGTCGCCGTCACCAACTGCCTGAACTTCGGCTCGCCGGAGGATCCCGGTGTCATGTGGCAGTTCTCTCAGGCCGTGCGCGGTCTCGCGGATGGCTGTGCGGCACTTGGCATCCCGGTCACCGGCGGCAATGTCAGCTTCTACAACCAGACCGGCACCACCGCGATCCTGCCGACGCCGGTCGTCGGTGTGCTGGGTGTCTTGGAAGACGTCAGGCGACGTGTCCCCACGGCCTTCGGCACCGAGCCGGGCGAGACGCTGATCCTGCTCGGCGACACCCGCGACGAGTTCGACGGCTCCATCTGGGCGCAGGTCACCGCGGACCACCTCGGCGGGCTGCCGCCGACGGTCGACCTCGCCCGCGAGCAGCTGCTTGCCGAGGTGTTGGTGTCCGCGTCGCGCGACGGGCTGATCTCCGCAGCGCACGACCTGTCCGAGGGCGGACTCGTCCAGGCGGTCGTCGAGTCGGCGATGGCGGGCGAAACCGGTTGCCGCATCGTGCTTCCCGAAGGCGCCGATCCCTTCGTGACGTTGTTCTCCGAGTCGGCGGGTCGGGCGCTCGTCGCCGTCCCGCGCACCGAGGAGAGCAGATTCCGGGCCATGTGCGAGGCGCGCGGCCTGCCCGCCGAACGCATCGGCGTGGTCGACGAGGGCAGCAAGTCCATCGAGGTCCAGGGCCAGTTCACCGTGAGTCTGGATGAGCTGCGCCGCACGTCGGAGGGCGTGCTGCCCGGACTGTTCGGGTGATCGAGGACCGTCATCCGTTAGTGGTCTGGGCGTGGAGCCTGGTCCGGCTCGACTTCGCCGGTGTCGCCGTCGCCACCGTGTTCTTCTGTCTGTCGCTGACGCCGTCGCTGCTGCCGCGCGACTGGCTGTTCCAGGGACTGATCGGCGGCATCAACGCGTCGATCGGCTACGCCATCGGCGTCGTACTCGCAAAGGCGTTCCACCGCGTCGCTTTGCATCATCGAGAGTGGTGGCCCCCGCCCAAGAGGACGTTGAACGCGGTGAAGGTCGGCATCGTCGTCGTGGCGATCGTGGTTTGCGTGTCGTTGCTCATCCCCGCCGCTGCCTGGCAGCGACAGGTGTCGGCGGAGATGGGCATCGCCGGACCCACCACCCTCGGTTATCTGCGTACCCTCGTCGCCGCCGTCCTGGTCGGTGGCGCCTGCGTCGGGGTGGCCAGGGTACTCAACGACGCAATCAAACTCCTTGCCAGGATGTTCATCCGGCGCTGGCACCTCCATCAGGAAACGGCGATGCTCATCGGGACGGCGATCGTCGTCGTGCTGGTGATCACCCTGGTCAACGGTGTCCTGTACCGCGGCTTCCTGGCGGGCGCCAGCCGGGTGTTCCAGCCGCAGAACTCGACCACCCGAGACGGTGTCTCCCAGCCTGCCCAGCCCGAGAAGTCCGGCAGCCCAATGTCACTCGCGCGCTGGGACTCGCTGGGATTCCAAGGCAGGAACTTCGTCGCGACCGGCCCGCACGCGGCCGAACTCACCAAGCTCAATGCGCGCCCCGCGAAGGAGCCGATCCGGGTGTACGCGGGGTTGGAGACCGCCGACTCCGATCAGGCGAGGGCCGACCTCATCGTCGGGGAGCTCGAACGAACGGGCGCGTTCGACCGCAAGCTGCTGGTCATCGTCCCCACCACCGGCACGGGGTGGATCAACCCGGTCGCCGCCAGGTCCATCGAGACGATGTACAACGGCGACACCGCGCTCGTCGGCGTGCAGTACTCCTATCTGCCCAGCTGGATCTCGTTCATGGCGGATCGGAAGAAGTCCGTGGAGGCGGGCCGGGTGCTCATCGACACCGTCCACCAGCGCTGGTCGCGGCTGCCAGCCGACCACCGACCCAAGCTGGTGCTCTACGGGGAGAGCCTAGGGTCGCTCGCAGGCCAGGGTGCGTTCCCGTGGCTCCCCGACATCGCGCGGATGGACTTCTCCGCCGTGCTGTGGGTGGGACCACCGCACGAAAGCTCGCTGTGGAGTGCGATCGTCCAGCGCCGCGACCCCGGCACCCCCGAGGTGCAACCGCGCTACGACAACGGCAGCACGGTGCGGTTCTCGCAGGCGACCAACAGCGTCGACGTCGCGGAGGCCGCCACACCCGAATGGGACGGCACCCGGGTGTTGTTCCTCCAGCACGCCTCCGACCCCATCGTCTGGTGGTCGTCGAACCTGGTGTTCTCCCGGCCGGACTGGCTCGTCGAGCCCGCAGGCGCGGACCGTACGACCTCGATGCGCTGGTACCCGATCGTCAGCTTCTGGCAGGTCAGTGCCGACATGACGAACGCCTCCAGCGTGCCTGCGGGCCACGGTCACAACTACGGCGACTCCGTGCTCGACGGTTGGGTCGCCGTCATCCCTCCCGAGGGCTGGAGGAATGCCGACACCGAGCGCGTGCGCGCGGAGCTGCAGCAGGTGGGTAGCGAGTATTGATGCCGCGCAACGGATTTCGAGCGATGACATTGGCGACGGCCCTGGTCGGCTGGAGTGGTGTCGTCGCGCCGAGGTTGCCGTCGCGCTGGCTGACGCCGATCCATGCCGCGCTCGCTGCTGCGCTCGTCGCCCGGACCGACTCGTCGCTCGGGCTGCGGCCACCCGCCTCGACGCGCGGACTGCGATGGGGACTGGTGGTGGCCGCGGCGGTGTCGGCCGCGGTGGCGTCGTCCACTGCGGTGGCACCGGTTCGCCGCGGCATGAACCAGCGGGATCTGCCCCGCCCCGCGGCAGGCTGGCTCCTGGTGCGCATTCCGATCGGCACGGTCTGGTCGGAGGAGGCCGCGTTCCGCGGTGCGCTGGGAACCGTTGCGGCACAGGCCTTCGGGTCTGACCGGGGCCGCATCCTGCAGGCGGTGGCGTTCGGGCTGTCCCACGTCGCCGACGCGCGCGGCGCAGGCGAATCGGTCGTCGGCACGGTGCTCGTCACGGGGACGGCGGGCTGGCTTCTGGGCTGGCTGTACGACCGGACCGGCAGCCTCGTCGCACCGATGCTCGTGCACCTGGCTGTGAACGAGGCGGGCGCGGTGGCGGCGCTGGCCGTCCAGACCTCGGGGGTCAGGGATTGATCGTCGGCTCGCCGATCTGCCTGCCCCAGACGTTGTCGGTGGCCAGAGGCTGGCCGAACTCCGCGTGGTTGTACGGCGCGATGCTGACACCGGTGTCCATCACCAGATACGGCATGGGCCACAGGTCGTACGTGACCTTCTGCCAGCAGCCGGGTCGCCCCTCCGGCCCGCCGTGAGCGTTGATGCGGGGCAGGTTGTCGGGGTAGACGTACGGATTGCCCGCGCCCATGACCGTTCCGTTCGCCACCAGGGAGAAGCCGTTGTCACCGCCGAGGGAGCGCGCGATCCTCGGCCCGACGTCGTGATAGTTGCGCAGCGTGCAGAAGATCATCGCGCGGTAGTCGTCGAGCAACTTGGTGGTCGGCACGAAGTCCGCTGCGGTGCGGACGAGGTACGGACCGCCACGCTCCAACGGATCGGCGGCAGTGGTGGCGAACCCTATGGATGCCATCAGCGCAGCGTCGACGTCGCGGCTCTGGTCGTTGAGCGTGCGCGCCGTGGTGACCGACGCGTCGAGGCCGTCCCACAGATGTGGGGAGGCGTCGGCGTAGACGTCGACCAGGTCGGCGGTGCCCGCGATGTCGTCGTGAATGCGAGGCATCTGCGGGTTGAGGTCGTCGAGGATCACGTTGGCGTTCTCGAGTGACCTGCCGAAGCCGTCGCCCAGTCCCGACAGCGCCTGGGCCGTCGCCGTCAGGGTCTGGTTCAGCTTGATCGGGTCGACCTTGCCCGCGATGGACGTGACGGTCTCGAAAAGCGTGTTGAACTCCGTCGTCACCGACTTCACGCGGACCATGTCGTGAGCCGAAATCGCTTGTGCAGAAGGCCTTTCCGGCGAGCTGAACGACACGTACTTGTTGCCGAACACGGTGCTGGCCTTGATGTCGGCGACGACGTTGGACGGTATCGACGGCAGATACCTGTCCTTGATCTCGAGGGTGATCAGCGCCTGCTCGTCGCCGCCGACGTGGGTGGTGTCGATGCGCGCCACCCGGCCGATCTCGACGCCGTTGAGCGTGACCTTCGAGCCGGGGTCCACGACCAGCCCGGCGCGGCCCGAGACCACCTTGAGTTCGGTCTGCGCGACGAAGTCACCGCGGTACTGCTTGGCGAGCAGGACTCCGAAGAGGACGGCGATCGCCAGGAGCACCGCTCCCGCCAGCTTGTATGGCGGCCGATGGCGGTCGAAGGCCATTTTGGGAGACTAGGTTATGGCTGCCCGGCGTAGTGCCGATCCGACGAAGACCCGCGAGGCCGTGTCGGCCCTCGTCGAGTGGTTGCGCGACACCGATGACACCGTCGCCACCCCGGAGCGCAACGCCATCGCTGAAGCCGTCCGCCTGACCGCCAGGACGCTGGCCGCGATGGCGCCGGGAGCCAGCGTCGAGGTGCGGGTGCCACCGTTCGTTGCCGTGCAGTGCATCTCGGGGTTGGCCCACACGAGGGGCAACCCGCCGAACGTCGTCGAGACCGATCCGCGCACCTGGCTTCGGCTGGCCACCGGACTGCTCACGATGGCCGATGCCGCCGCGAACGGGACGTTGCAGTCGTCGGGATCCCGGGCCGGCGAGGTCGCCGACTGGTTACCTGTCGTCGAACTCACGAAATGAACCGCCGCCGCCCTGCGTTGCAAGATTCGCCGATGTTGACCGTAGACTGGGCAACGTCACCCACAGCCCCCAGGGAGCACACTGATCGTGACCGCCGAGCACATCGAGCAGACGGAAAACGAACCCAAAGAAGAATGTGGCGTCTTCGGCGTCTGGGCACCCGGTGAGGACGTGGCGAAGCTCACGTACTACGGCCTCTATGCCCTGCAGCACAGGGGCCAGGAGGCGGCGGGCATCGCGGTCGCCGACGGCTCCCAGGTGCTGGTGTTCAAGGATCTCGGGCTCGTCAGCCAGGTGTTCGACGAGCAGACGCTCGCCGCGATGGAAGGCCACGTCGCCGTCGGCCACTGCCGGTACTCCACCACCGGTTCCACCACGTGGGAGAACGCGCAGCCCGTGTTCCGCAACACCGCTGCGGGTACCGGTGTCGCGCTCGGCCACAACGGAAACCTGGTCAACACCACCGAACTCGCCGCCCGCGCCCGTGAGGCGGGACTGATCGACACGCGTGGCACCCCCGCCGCGACCACCGACTCCGACATCCTGGGAGCGCTGCTGGCCCATGGCGCCGCGGACGCGACCCTGGAGCAGGCCGCACTGGAGCTGTTGCCCACCGTTCGGGGCGCCTTCTGCCTGACCTTCATGGACGAGAACACGCTCTACGCCGCACGCGATCCGTACGGCGTGCGGCCACTGTCGCTCGGTCGGCTGGACCGCGGCTGGGTCGTTGCGTCCGAGACCGCCGCGCTCGACATCGTCGGCGCCGCCTTCGTCCGCGACATCGAACCCGGCGAGCTGCTGGCGATCGACGCCGACGGCGTGCGCTCCACCCGCTTCGCCAATCCGACACCCAAGGGCTGCGTCTTCGAGTACGTCTACCTCGCCCGCCCCGACAGCGTCATCGGCGGACGGTCGGTGCACGCGACGCGCGTGGACATCGGCAGGCGCCTGGCCCGCGAGTCTCCCGTCGACGCCGACCTGGTGATCGGTGTGCCAGAGTCCGGCACCCCTGCCGCCGTCGGCTACGCACAGGAATCCGGCATTCCGTTCGGGCAGGGCCTGATGAAGAACGCCTACGTCGGCCGCACCTTCATCCAGCCGTCGCAGACCATCCGCCAACTCGGCATCCGGCTCAAGCTCAACCCGCTCAAGGAAGTCATCCGCGGCAAGCGGCTGATCGTCGTCGACGACTCGATCGTTCGCGGCAACACCCAGCGCGCGTTGATCAGGATGCTTCGCGAGGCAGGCGCCCTCGAGGTGCACGTGCGCATCGCGTCGCCGCCGGTGAAGTGGCCGTGCTTCTACGGCATCGATTTCGCCACGCCGGCGGAGTTGATCGCCAATGCGTCCAACGCGGGTGCCAACGAGGACGAGATGCTCGACGCCGTCCGCCGGGCCATCGGCGCCGACAGCCTCAGCTACATCTCGCACCAGGGCATGATCGCCGCGACCGAACAGCCCGCGTCACGGCTGTGCTCGGCGTGCTTCGACGGTGAGTACCCGATCGAGCTGCCCAGCGAGTCGGCGCTCGGGAAGAATGTCATCGAACACATGCTGGCCAACGCGGCACGCACGGGCGTGCAGACCGAGAACGACAACGCCTCCGCAATCAGAAGGCCCTGACGGTCCCGCCGTCGTGGCGTCCCTGAAAGTTATTGCGGCGCAGCCGAACTGAAACGGATCAGGTGGCGGCGTCCCTTGCCGGTCGTCCCGTCGCCTTCGAGCGCGCGCCGCACCGAGTCCCGGTAGCTCGTCAGGCCGCCGGGCGGCGGCGGGATGACGTCGTCGATGTCGTGCTCCGACATGACCGCGTCGTGCTCGAGTGACTCCACCAGTGGCCGGGCCAGCCCGGACGGGATCGGCGTAACCAAGCCCACCCACCAGCTCGCGATGCTCGGGGTCAGCAGGGGCAGTGCCACGATGAACCGCCGGCGCAGCCCCGCCTCCTCGGCGTAGATCTGCATCGCGTCGGCGTACTCCAGGACGTCCGGACATCCGACGTCGAAGGTCCGCGACTTCGGAATCGGCGCGTCGGCAGCCTCGGAGAGGTAGTACAAGACGTCGTCGATCGAGATCGGCTGAATCTTGTTGCGCACCCACTTCGGGGTGGTCATCACCGGCAGGCGGTCGGTCAGGTGGCGGACCATCTCGAAGGACGCCGATCCGGAACCGATGACGATGCCCGCCTGCAGGACCACCGCCTCCACCGACGACGCCATCAGGATTTCCCCGACCTTGTTTCGCGACTTCAGGTGGCGGGACAGTTCGCCCTTGGGATGCAGGCCGGAGAGATAGACCACGCGGCGCACGCCCGCCTTCTCGGCGGCGGCGACCACGTTGTGCGCGGACTTCTCCTCTTCGCTGACGAAGTCGCGCGAGGTGCCCATCGAGTGGACGAGGTAGTAGACGACGTCGACTCCGTCGAACGCGGCGGTCAGCGACTCGGGGTCACCCAGGTCGCCGCGCACCACCTCGGCACGGTCGCGCCAAGGCGCGTCGTCGAGCTTCTCGGGCCTGCGGGCCATGGCCCGCACGGTCTGCCCTTGCTCTACCAGCGTGGCGGCGAGATGCCCGCCGATATATCCGGTTGCCCCCGTCACCAATGAGCGGCGCGACTCAACGTCCGACATCTAGCCTCCGTCCGTCGGTTTCCACTACCGAGGTATTCGGAGCAGACACCGATACAGATGTCCGCGAAGCGACCTATTCAAACGGACAGCCGGGATTCGGGGCGTCGACGAACAGCGGGGCACCTGCGTCGTCGATGTAGACGACCCACATGACAACGGGGTCGGGTCCGAGGTTGCGGCCGACGTGTACGTTGTCCGGACCGCTCGCCTCCGTGATGGGGGCGCCAGGCGCGTAGATGCCGTCGACCGAGCAGTCCGCGAAGTCGTGGGTCAGTGTGCCCGAGCGGATCACGCCGAACACCCGCCCGGGATGCCAGTGCCAGCCCGTGCTGCCGCCCGGGGCGATCGTGATCTGCTTGGTGACGTAGTCGTGCCCGTCGACGGTGGCCTGGGACAGGACGTCGGCCTGGATGTCACGTCCGGGGGTGGCCGATGCGATCGCCGGCGACGCGAGCGCCGCCGCGACGATGGAGGCGGAAACCAGCGGGCAAACACAATTCATGGTCGGCAGCGTGTCACACCTGCACCGCTCGGGGCATGGAATGTGCACCCCGATCGTCGGGACCGGTACCCTTGGGCGCGATGAGCGAGGATCAGCGGGCCGGCGACAGCGGCGCCTCCTACGCATCTGCTGGGGTGGACATCGAAGCGGGGGACCGCGCGGTCGAACTGTTCAAACCGCTTGCGAAGAAGGCGACTCGACCGGAGGTAAGGGGCGGTCTCGGCGGTTTCGCCGGGTTGTTCGCCCTACGTGGCGGGTATCGCGAACCGCTGCTGGCATCGTCCACGGACGGCGTCGGCACCAAGCTTGCGATCGCCCAGGCGATGGACAAGCACGACACGGTCGGTCTTGACCTGGTGGCGATGGTCGTCGACGACCTCGTCGTGTGCGGCGCCGAGCCGCTGTTCCTCCAGGACTACATCGCCGTCGGCCGAACCGTCCCGGAACGCGTCGCCGAGATCGTGTCCGGCATCGCCGACGGCTGCGTGATCGCCGGGTGCGCGCTCCTCGGCGGCGAGACCGCCGAACATCCCGGCTTGATGTCTCCCGACCACTACGACATCTCCGCGACCGGCGTCGGCGTCGTCGAGGCGGACGACGTCCTCGGCCCCGACCGGGTCAAGCCCGGTGACGTCATCATCGCCATGGCCTCGACGGGGCTGCACTCCAACGGATACTCGCTCGCCCGCAAGGTGCTGCTCGAGATCGACCGGGGCAATCTCGCGGGACACGTCGAAGAATTCGGTCGCACGCTGGGCGAAGAGCTTCTCGAGCCGACGCGGATCTATGCCAAGGACTGTCTAGCGCTGGCCGCCGAGACCCAGGTGCGGACGTTCTGCCACGTCACCGGCGGCGGACTCGCGGGCAACCTCGAGCGCGTGATCCCGAACGGACTGAGTGCCGAGCTGGACCGCGGAACGTGGACGCCCGCCCCGGTGTTCGCGATGATCGCCCAGCGCGGGCGCATCGAACGCGCGGAGATGGACAAGACGTTCAACATGGGTGTCGGCATGGTCGCCATCGTCGCGCCGGAGGACACCGACCGTGCGTTGGCGATCTTGACGGCCCGTCACCTGGACTGCTGGACCCTGGGCACCGTCACGAAGGGTGGCAAGGGAAAGTCCCGCGCTCAGTTGGTCGGGCAGCACCCGAGGTTCTGAACGCGGGGTAGAGGCGCTGGTCGGGAGACCGGTCAGCGACGCCAGTCGTCGTCGTCGACCCAACGGTCGTCCACCGGCCCGTCACCGTTCAGACTGTCCGGTTCGGGGGACCCGGAACCGCCCAGCTCCTGCTGTAACCGTTGGAAATCGGTTTGTGGCGAGCTGTACTTAAGGTCACGAGCAACCTTTGTCTGCTTCGCCTTCGCCCGGCCGCGGCCCATAGGGGACCCCCTCGCGCAATAACGGAGCGGCCCGATTAGCAGGCGGCTCCGATCTGAGTGTGTTTTATCGTCCTGTCAACACTTTACCGTGCCCGACGGTCTCATGCTGGCAGGGCCGTCCCCGCGGCGAGCGCGGCGACCCACGGTTCAACGCTGGTTGCTCCGCAGACGTTCCACGGCGAGTCGTCCGGCGCCGACTCCGGCGGCCGCCGGCATCGAATCCGGGTCGATCAGCGCGCTCACGGCCGCCTCGCCACCCGTCGTCAACGGGGTGTCCGCAGGGACCCCGCGCTTGAGCAGCGCGACCGCGATCGGGCCCAGATCGACGTGGTCGACGACCGTGCCGAGCCGCCCGATGATCCGTCCACCAGCGAGAACCGGATCTCCGGTCACCGGCCGGTCCGCCGATCCGTCCAGGTGCAGCAGGACCAGCATCCGCGGCGGTTTGCCGAGGTTGTGCACCCGCGCGACCGTCTCCTGACCGCGATAGCAACCCTTGTCGAGGTGAACCGCACCTTCGCCGGGTCCGCCGATCCAGCCGACCTCGTGTGGAATCGTCCGCTCGTCGGTGTCGACGCCCAGTCGGGGTCGCAGCACAGCGGCCCGGTGTGCCTCGTAGGCCCAGATCCCCGCCGGTTGACCACCCGCGGCGATCAGCCGGTCCCGCCAGGCGGACACCGCACTGCGCGGCACCACCAGGTCGACCTCGCCGTCGCCCACGGTGCGGATGAAACCGCCGTCTGCCAGCGGCGATGCGGTGGCGAGGGCGGGAAGTGCCGGTACGCCGATAGCCTCGAGCACCGCCGGGTCACCGACCTTGGGGCCGAGCAGCGACAGCACGGCGAGATCGGCCGGGTCGGCGACGACGTCGGCCCAGAAGATCATCTTGCGCAGATAGGCCAGCAACGACTCACCGCGCCATGGTTCGGTGTCGATGATCGTGACGCCGTCGAGCTGCGTCTGGAACCAGTGATCTTCGACACGGCCCTGCGCGTCGAGGCTCAGGTTCTCGACGACGGAGCCGTCGGGGAGGTCGCTCACGTGCTGGGTGGAGATCGTGTGCAGCCACTTCCCGCGCTCGTTGCCGGTGAGCTGAATGGTCGCCCGGTGCGACCGGTCCACCACCACGACACCGGTCTCTGCGGCGCGCTGCTCACCGAACGGGTCGCCGTAGTGCCATGTGGCGCCGGCGTCGGGACCGGACTCAGGTGCGGGGATTGCGGACATCCCTCCAGCGTACGGAGGGCAGGCGGCATTAACCTCATGCTCCATGGCGACCCACGGCGAGATCGTCGTCACGCTCGACGGTCAGACCGTCGAACCGGACCGACCCGTCGCGTACGCCGACGACCCCATGTTCGCCCGCGGGGATGGTGTGTTCGAGACGGTGCTTGTCCGCCGCGGGCGGGCGTGCCTGCTCGACGCGCACCTCGAGCGGCTGGCGCGGTCTGCCGCGATCACCGGACTGCCGCGTCCCGACCTATCGCGATGGCGGGCCGCCGCGATGGCCGCGTCCGCGCGGTGGCCCGACGATTCCGACGCGGTGCTGAGGGTGGTGTTCGGCCGTGGCCGCGACGGCGTCGCGACGGGCTTCGTCACGGTGTCGCCGCTGCCAGGGCGGGCGCTCGTCTCGCGTCGCGACGGGGTGTCGGCGATGACGCTGGACCGCGGGGTGGCGTCGGAGGTGGGCGTGACGGCGCCGTGGTCGGTCGCGGGTGCCAAGTCGCTGTCGTATGCCGCCAATGCCGCGGCCCTGCGTCATGCCGAACGCCGGGGCGTCGGTGACGTGGTGCTGGTGAGTGCCGACGGCTTCGTCCTCGAGGGGCCTCGCTCGAGCGTGGTGATCGCCGACGGTGACGGAGTGTTGTCGACGCCTCCGCCGACGATGCCGATCCTGCCCGGCACCACCGTTCGGGCCGTGTTCGACGTGGCCCGCTCGCGAGGTCTGATTTGCGAAGATAGAGCACTGCAGATCATGGATCTGCTTACCGCGCAAGGTGTTTGGTTGCTGTCGAGCATCACGTTGGCGGCGCGGGTGCACACCCTGGACGGTGAGCCGTTGGGCCAGGTGTCCGAGAAGGTAGACATGGCCTCGATCGTGGACGAGGCGGTCGCCCGTCCCGGTTGATCACCGACGCCAAAATCGGTTGTCGGCACAAGCTTTCGGGAGTACCTTCGCTTTTACACAGGGAAGGAGGTGGTCCAGAAATTGAATGACTCATGGACAAGTGAGGTGGCTGCCCGCTAGCAGCACCGGGTGTTTACCAGCGTGCGCTGGCGAATTCCCTGCAGTCACCCGGCCCCCGAGCCCCTCGGCCCGTCCAACCAGGAACCAAAGGCTCGGGGGCCGCTCCATGTCTGCACTAGCTCGCGGGCCCCGGGCCCAATGACGAGCAGTCGTGCATCGCCCTCTGCCAGGCGTCCTGGTCGACGCCCGCCGGCGGCCCCGTGGTCGGTCCCGGTGCCGCGGGAACGCCATGCTCCCTGAGGCACTGAGCCAGGGCGCCGTGCCCTGTCGGAGGGGACTGCGACGTGGTGCGCTGATCGTTAGGGGTGGGTGTTTCGGACGGCGCAGGTGTTTGGGACGTACACGACGTGAGAAGAGCCGCCGCAGTGATGACCGCGGCACCGGCAAGGAGCCGCACTAGCCGACGTGCCGTGACAGCCGCGCAGACAGGTGCGGAACGAGGCCGCCATCCGCGTCGACGCGCTCTTCGACGTAGGCGAGGTCGCCACCGTCGACGATGCCGTAGAGCCGCTTGGCGCCCCCGACGAGCACTCCCGACTTGCTGCGGGCCAGCGCGTCGGTCGCCAACTCCCAGGACGACTGGTTGAGCGGGTGGCCGTAGAAGAGTTCGACGTAACCGGCGGAGTGGGCGAGAAGCAGTTCGATCGCCTGGGACTCTGCGGGATCCTCGGGATCGTTCACGAAGCGCCAGAACCCGGACTCGCGGAGCGACGGCCCCAGGTACTCACCGGTCTCGGAGAGCAGCCACGAGCGTGCTTCCCAGTTCAGGTACTCGCCGCCGTCGTGAGAGACGACGATCTGCTGGCCGAAGGGATAGTCGCCGTCGGCGCCGCGACCGGTGCCCTCACCGCGCCACACGCCGACGAGCGGCAGCAGCGCCAGTAGGGCGTCGTCGAGGCTGACGCCTTCGCGGAGGTTGGCGGTGTCGGCGGGAAGCGGTAGGTCGTCGAAGGACGGGAGATTGCGCGCAGCCGTGGCCTTGGCGCGTTCGGCAGCCGCCTCGATGGCACGGTCGGCTGAGCCTGGAACCGTCGACCCCGTCGCCTCATTGGGAACTTCGGGGTTGTCGTCGGCCGTCACAAGTCGTCGGTGACCAGCCGGTACACCGCGTACAGGGCGAACCAGGTGATGACGACGACCGCCGCGACGAGCATGATCTCGAAGAAGAGCACCACGTCGGTCAGTCTAGTTCGTTCGGCGGCGCCCCGACATGCCGGGGCACCGCACGCCAGATGCTATGCGACCTTGACGTCGACTTCGTGGATGCCTGCGCCGGACGGCGCAACGCTGGCGTCGCCGTTGCCCGCAGGCGACAGGGCGCGAAGCGTCCACGTGCCAGGCGCGGCGAAGAACCGGAAGTCACCGGTCGCCGATGCGACGACCTCCGCGGTGAACTCGTCGGAGGAGTCCAGCAGGCGCACGAACGCCCCGCCGACGGTCTGGCCGGCGCCGTCGACGACGCGTCCGGTGATGACCGTTTCCTTCTCCAGGTCAACGCTGGATGGCAACGTCAGTCCTTGCTTGGGTGCAGAGCACATATCAACTTCCCAACTCGATCGGGGCGCCCACCAGGGAGCCGTATTCGGTCCAACTGCCGTCGTAGTTCTTGACGTTCGTGTGGCCAAGGAGCTCCTGCAGCACGAACCAGGTGTGCGACGAGCGCTCACCGATCCGGCAGTAGGCGATGGTCTCCTTGGAGCCGTCCAGGCCCGCCTCGGCGTACAGCTTCTCGAGGTCGGCGTCGGACTTGAAGGTGCCGTCCTCGTTGGCGGCCTTACTCCACGGCACGTTGATGGCGCTCGGGATGTGGCCTGCCCGCTGGCTCTGCTCCTGGGGCAGGTGTGCGGGCGCGAGGATCTTGCCGGAGAACTCGTCGGGGGAGCGGACGTCGACCAGGTTCTTGGTGCCGATGGCGTCGATCACCTCGTCACGGAACGCGCGGATGGTGGTGTTCGGCGCGCCTGCCACATAGGACGTCGCCGGGCGGCTCACCGCGTCGGCCGACAGGGGGCGGCCGTCGAGCTCCCACTTCTTGCGACCGCCGTCGAGCAGCTTGACGTCCTGGTGCCCGTACAGCTTGAAGTACCAGTACGCGTACGCGGCGAACCAGTTGTTGTTGCCGCCGTAGAGGACGACGGTGTCGTCGTTGGCGATGCCCTTGTCGGACAGCAGCTTGGAGAACTGCTGCTGGTCGACGAAGTCGCGCTTGATCGGATCCTGCAGGTCGTCGCGCCAGTCCAGCTTCACGGCACCCGCGATGTGGCCGCCGTCGTAGGCGCTGGTGTCCTCGTCGACCTCGACGAAGACGACGTTGGGCGTGTCGAGATTGCTCTCGGCCCAGTCGGCGGTGACCAGGACGTCGGAGCGTGCCATGGATGAAATCCCTTCGATTGCTGTGGTATTCGCGAGTCAGGCGGGGGTGGGCGTGGTCCGGAAACGTGCGACGAGCGGGTAGAGCTGGCAGCCGAGGCAGATGCCGAAGGCGGCGTTGAGGAAGGCCGCGATCAGAGCGAACGCGGTGAGGACGAGGCCGAGCGTGACCAGGCCCGTGGCGAAGCCGATGGTTCCGACGAAGGCGAACACGAACCCGACGAGCTGGGCGAACTTGAGCGGGGGTACGGGTTCCCGCTCCGTCACCGGGCCGAGGCGCGGTGCGACGAACGTCGCGAACACCCGGCCGTAGGGATGGCGGCGCGGGCCGCCGACGGCGCCGATCGCGAAGACCACCGCCTGAAGTCCCAGCAGAACGGCCGCGGCGGTGGCGCTGTACGCCGACACGATGAGGGTGGCCACGATGACCGCCGTGGTGACCCAGGCGGTGAAGCGGGGTCCACGAACGTCGACCTGATCTGGTCCGGTGGTCTGGTTTGGCACGAAATGCTCCTGCTGTCATTGGGAAATCTGGGCGTGGGCATGCCAGAACGGCTGCTCCGAGGGCGGCGCGAGGAACGCGCAGCTACTCAGCAGCTACGACAACAACAGCGACAACCCGCTACGCGGCACAGATCGACTGCGCGGCGCTTGGTGAGCTTGAGCTCGAGGCGGGGTGACACGCCCGACAGCCTACCCAATGACATGGCCATCAAGCCAATAGCGGTTCGAGCGCGGAGCGCAGGTCAGCGGCCTTGGGCACACCTGAGGTGCGGTACCGCTGCCGCCCCTCGCCGTCGAAGATGAAGGTGGTCGGCAATGACATCACCGAAAGCGCCCGCGCCGCGGTCGGATTGG
Organism: Mycobacterium sp.; assembly: GCA_025963385.1. Lineage (GTDB taxonomy): Bacteria > Actinomycetota > Actinomycetes > Mycobacteriales > Mycobacteriaceae > Mycobacterium. The sequence continues at coordinate 8,676 of JAOPUT010000017.1, read as the reverse complement.
CATCCATGTCGATCTCGAGATGCTCGACCCCTGGCAACTCGGCGCACACGTCGTCGACGACCCGCCGGACACCCGCGCAGGGACCGCACCAGTCGGCGCTGAAGTGCACGATCGCCGGCCTGCCCGCGGTGAGGCCCAGGTCGGGCGCCGCCTCGCCCCCCGCGTCGTCCCCGGTGCTGCGAATGACGCCGTCGCGACGGGTGAGCAGCTTTCCGACCACGAACGCCACCGCCAGCGCGGCCACCAGCACCCCGATGACGACCGGCAGTGAAGAGCTCATGACTGTCTGAACCCATCGAGGGCGATGGTTACTCCCGTGGTGATGCCTTCGATGATGATGTCGGAGCCCCTGGCGCCCTCGGTGGTGGGTGAGATCGCGAACGGGAGCTTCATCCCCGGCATCTTGGCCCCGAACGCTGCGAGTACGGCCGCCTTCTTGTCCTCGGGCACCGCCTGGTCCGCCGTCCCCGCGCCGGTGAGGACGCCGGTGGCGGTGAACACCAGCGTGGTGTGGTCGTCCTCCGGCGTCGACAGGTCGACCGAGACACTCACCCTCTTGTCGAAGCCCGCGGCGGTCGGCGTCCCGGTGAAGACCAGTCCGTGGCTCTCGGAGATGCCCGACTCCGTCGTCCCGCCGGTGGCGTCGTTGGTCTCCTTGGGCGGCGCCTCGACGAGCAGGTCCTTGATGCCCATGAAGCGGCCGACGTGTGTCGAGTCGACGATGATGCGGCTCTCGAGTTTGCCGACCGGGAGCTTGGAATCCGATCTGATCAGCCACGATGTCTCGTTCAGGTCGACGACGTGCAGCGTCGACTCGAGGGAGACCTTGCCAACGACGGGGTGGTCGACGCCTGCGGCGCGGATCTCCACTTCCCGGTAGTGGTGACCCATCGCCTGCGTGGCGAACGGAAACCCGAGAATGCCGACCCACGGATCGAAGGGAAGCTGGTTGGCGGTCCGCACGGCCCGCGCCCAGTGGAACTCGGCGTAGATCGCCGTGCCGAAATCCGCGCCGACGGTGCCGACGGCCAGGGTCGTCACGGTTGCGACGAGTCCGATCAGCAGCTTGCGCACCCGCACATTCTGGCCTACGCATTCCGTGCCGGATCGCTCAGCGCGGCTAATTCGCAGGTTGCACGCTATCGTTAGGCCAGCGTCGGCCGGTAACGGCGGCGTGTCAGCCATGAATCTGGGAGGTTGCCCGGACGTGTCGATGTTGATGTCGTTGGGTGATCTTGTCGGGATGCGCTGGAGGACCTGTTGGATCTTTTGCTACTGACCGTCGACCCACACCCCGAGTCGGTCCTGCCGTCATTGGCGCTTCTGGCGCACAGCGTCCGGGCGGCTCCCACCGAGGTGTCCTCGCTTCTCGAGGCGGGCACCGCGGACGTGGCGATCGTCGATGCCCGAACCGACCTCGCCGCCGCCCGCGGGTTGTGCCGACTGCTGGGGACCACCGGGACGTCGGTGCCCGTCGTCGCCGTCGTCAACGAAGGCGGCCTGGTGGCCGTCAACGTCGAGTGGGGTCTCGACGAGATTCTGTTGCCCAGCACCGGACCGGCCGAGATCGACGCCAGGTTGCGACTGCTGGTCGGGCGACGCGGCGGTGCTGCGGACCAGGAGAGTGCAGGCAAGGTCAACCTCGGCGAGCTGGTCATCGACGACGGCACCTACACCGCGCGGCTCCGCGGCCGGCCGCTCGACCTGACGTACAAGGAATTCGAGCTGCTCAAGTACCTGGCACAGCACGCGGGTCGCGTGTTCACCAGGGCTCAGCTCCTGCAAGAGGTGTGGGGATACGACTTCTTCGGTGGCACCCGCACCGTCGACGTCCACGTGCGACGCCTCAGGGCCAAACTCGGCCCCGAGTACGAGTCGCTGATCGGCACCGTCCGCAACGTCGGCTACAAGGCCGTGCGCCCCGCCAGGGGGCGCCCAGCGGTGCCGGAGGCCGACCTCGGCGACGACTTCGACGATGCCTACGACCAGGACCCTGCGGGCTTCCCCGACGGGGTGGGCGACGCACTGCGCACACAGTGACTGAAATCGCTTGGCGGACATCACTTTCCGATGACGAGCAGCGCCGCGTCCGGGCGGTCTTCGACGCGTCGACCGCAGTCGATGGCACGGCACCGGTCGGTGACCAGGTGCTGCGCGAACTGGCGGGCGACCGCACCAGGCATCTGATCGCCCTCGTCGACGGCGACGTCGTCGGCTACTTGAACCTGGTGCCCGCCACCGAGGACGCTCCCGCGATGGCCGAGGTGGCCGTCGACCCCGGCGCCCGCAGGCGAGGCATCGGGTCGACCCTCGTGCGCACCGGTCTGGCCGAAGGCGGTGACGGCGCCAGGGTCTGGGCGCACGGCAACCTCGAACCCGCGAGGGCGACGGCCGCCGCGCTCCACCTGGTCGCCGCCCGCGAACTCCTGCAGATGCGGCGTCCGCTCGCCGACCTTCCCCAGGTGACCGTCTCCGACGGGGTGGGGCTGCGCACCTATGCCGGACCGGATGACGACGCGGAACTGCTGCGGGTCAACAACGCCGCCTTCTCGTGGCACCCCGAACAGCGCGGCTGGACCGAGGCCGACGTCGCCGAGCGGCGCGACGAATCGTGGTTCGACCCGGACGGGTTGTTCCTGGCGTTCGACGAGCGGAGCGGCAAGGTGCTCGGCTTTCACTGGACGAAGATCCACGGACCCACACTCGGTGAGGTCTACATCGTCGGCGTCGACCCGCAGGCCCAGGGACGCGGACTCGGGGCGACCCTGACGCTGGTCGGTCTGCACCACCTCGCGGACCGCCTGGGGGCCTCGGCGGGCAGGAGCGAAGCGACTCGGGGGATGGAACCCGCCGAGGTGACGCTTTACGTCGAGGCAGATAACTCAGCCGCCGTGAAGACGTATCAGCGGCTGGATTTCGGGGTGTTTGCCACGGACGTGGCGTACACCCTGCGTTAGCCCCTCAGCTGTGAAATCGCTGAGGCTGTTCACCGCTCGTTCACCTTTCGTCAGCGATCCGTCCACCGGCACCGCATACGTTGCCGTGGAGTCCTGAGGCAGATCAAAATCGAAAGTGGGATCAGTGAAGCTCAATCGCTTTGGCAAGGTGCTCGGCACGACCTTATCGGCCGCGGCACTCGCCACGATGACGATGACCGCGTGTGGCAGTGACAACAACTCAGGCACGTCCTCGAGCGCCGCAGCGGGATCGGGGTCGTCCTCGTCCGCCGCTGCCGACTGCGGGGGCAAGGCATCGCTGACGGCCGAGGGTTCGACCGCTCAGCAGAACGCCATCGCCGAGTTCAACAAGGCGTGGGGCCAGGTCTGCTCGGGCAAGACCCTGTCCTACAACCCCACCGGCTCGGGCGCGGGCGTCACGCAGTTCCTCGCCAAGCAGGTGGACTTCGCGGGCTCCGACTCGGCGCTCTCCGCCGACCAGGTGGCTCCCGCCACCGAGCGCTGCGGTGGAAACCCGGCGTGGAACCTGCCGCTGGTGTTCGGCCCGGTCGCGCTGGCCTACAACCTGGAGGGCGTCGACAAGTTGGTCGTCAACGCCGACGTGCTGGCCAAGATCTTCACCGGCGCCATCACCACGTGGAACGACCCGGCCATCGCCGCGCTCAACAGCGGCGCGACCCTGCCCGACACCAAGATCACGCCGATCTACCGTTCGGACTCGTCCGGTACGACCGACAACTTCCAGAAGTATCTGACCGCGGCTGCCCCGCAGACCTGGACCAAGGGCGCAGGCAAGGAGTTCCAGGGCGGTGCAGGCGAAGGCGCGCAGAAGTCGTCCGGCGTCGTGCAGGCCGTGCAGGCCACGCCCGGTGCCATCGGCTACGTCGAGAAGAGCCCGGCTCAGGCGGCCAACCTCACCACCGCCGAGATCGACAGCGGCGCGGGCCCGGTCGCGCTGAACGACGACTCCGCAGGCAAGGCCGTCGCCGCCGCCAAGTTCAAGGCCGACGGCATGGACCTCGCGCTGGACCTCGACGCGCTGTACGCCTCCAAGGACGCCGGCTCGTACCCGCTGATGCTGGCCACCTATGAGATCGTCTGCTCGAAGGGATACGACGCCGACACCGCCGCAGCGGTGAAGTCGTTCCTCACCGTCTCGGCCAACCAGGGCCAGGCCACGCTGTCACAGGCCGGCTTCGTCCCCCTGCCCGACAGCTTCAAGGAGCGCCTGCTCAAGTCCGTCGACGCAATCGCGTAGTTGCCTGGCGTACTCGCTTCAACGCGGTGAGGATGGGTTCTGGAACCTATGACCGATAATGGGATGACAGTGACGACACCGAACCCAACCGGTGCGGGATCGGGCGAAGTAATCGCTTCGCCCTTCCCCGCTCCGGAACCCATCTCCACCGACCCCTCCAAGGGTGCGAAGGTTCGTTTGGGGGACCGGATCTTCGGCGGTCTCGCCGAGGGCGCGGGCATCCTGATCGTCATCTTGATCGCGGCGATCGGGGTGTTCCTCCTGTGGCGAGCGATTCCTGCGCTGGCCCGCAACAAGGAGAACTTCTTCACCTTCGGCGGCAACTGGGTGACCACCGACACGTCGGCAATGCACTTCGGCATCCTCGACCTGTTGCAGGTGACCGTCTTCGTCTCCGTGTTCGCCCTGGTGCTGGCCATGCCGGTGGCCCTGGGCATCGCGATCTTCCTCACGCAGTACTCGCCGCGACGGCTGGCGGGTCCGCTGGCGTACGTGGTCGACCTGCTGGCCGCGGTGCCGTCGATCGTCTACGGCGTCTGGGGGCTGTACGTGCTGGCCCCGGTGCTCAAGCCGTTCGCGTTGTGGCTCAACCACCACCTGGACTGGCTGTTCCTGTTCAAGACCGGCACCGCCTCGGTCGCGGGCGGTGGCACGATCTTCACCGCGGGCATCGTGTTGGCCGTGATGATCCTGCCGATCATCACCGCCGTATCCCGTGAGGTGTTCATCCAGACGCCACGCGGTCAGATCGAGGCCGCCCTGGCTCTCGGCGCCACCCGCTGGGAGGTCGTCAGGACGACGGTGCTGCCGTTCGGGCTGTCGGGATACATCAGCGGTTCGATGCTCGGCCTCGGCCGTGCCCTCGGCGAGACCATCGCCCTGCTGATCATCCTGCGCGGCACGCAGACGGCGTTCGGCTGGTCGCTCTTCGATGGCGGGTACACCTTCGCCAGCAAGATCGCTGCCACCGCGAGCGAGTTCAACGACGTGTACAAGGCGGGTGCCTACATCGCGGCAGGGCTGGTGCTGTTCATCCTCACGTTCGTGGTGAACTCGCTGGCCCGGGCCGCAGTTGCGGGCCGGGGTGCAAAGTGATGAGCCGCTGGTGCAGCGATGAGCGCTTGCGCGAAGAGCCTTCACTGAAGAACAGAGGTGCAATATGACGGCCACACTCGACCAACCGGTCAAGGCCCCGACGTTCCAGGGGGTCAGCGCCAAGCGCAAGTTCACGAACAACGTTGCCACGGTCCTGGTTTCGGCCTCGGTGCTGGTGGCGCTGGTGCCGCTGATCTGGGTGCTGTACTCGGTCATCACCAAGGGGTTCGCGGCGATCACGTCTGCGGTGTGGTTCACGCACTCGCAGGCCGGGACCACGGCTTTCTCGGCCGGTGGTGGTGTCTACCACGCCGTCATGGGCACGCTGCTGCAGGGACTCGTCTGCTCGGTCATCTCGATCCCCATCGGCGTGATGGTCGCCGTCTACCTGGTCGAGTACGGCGGCGGAACCCGGCTGGGCAAGCTCACGACGTTCATGGTCGACATCCTCACCGGTGTGCCGTCGATCGTCGCCGCATTGTTCATCTACGCCCTGTGGGTCGCGACGCTGGGCTTCGAGCGATCGGGTTTCGCCGTCTCACTGGCGTTGGTGCTCCTGATGATCCCGGTCATCGTGCGGGCCACCGAGGAGATGTTGCGCATCGTTCCGATGGATCTGCGCGAGGCGAGTTACGCACTGGGCGTGCCGAAGTGGAAGACGATCGTGCGGATCGTCATCCCGACGGCGTTGTCCGGCATCGTCACGGGCATCATGCTGGCGTTGGCCCGCGTGATGGGTGAGACGGCGCCACTGCTGATCCTGGTCGGGTATGCCGCGTCCATCAACTTCGACATGTTCGGCGGCTTCATGGGTTCGCTGCCCGGCATGATGTACGACCAGATCTCGGCGGGTGCCGGCGCCAACCCCATCCCCACGGACCGACTGTGGGGTGCCGCGCTGACGCTGGTCCTGCTGATCGCCATCCTCAATGTCGCGGCACGACTCGTCGCGAAGATCTTTGCCCCCAAGAAGGTTTAGTCAGTTAGCAGAAGCGGAGCTCGCCGTGGCCAAGCGCCTCGATCTCAAAGACGTCAACATCTACTACGGGTCGTTCCACGCCGTGTCGGACGTCGCCCTTTCGGTGCAACCGCGCAGTGTGACGGCCTTCATCGGTCCGTCGGGCTGCGGCAAGTCCACGGTGCTGCGGACGCTCAACCGCATGCACGAGGTCATCCCCGGTGCTCGCGTCGAGGGTTCGGTGCTCCTCGACGGTGAGGACATCTACGGTGCAGGTGTCGATCCCGTCGGCGTACGAAAGACCATCGGCATGGTGTTCCAGCGCCCGAACCCGTTCCCCACCATGTCGATTCGTGACAACGTGGTGGCGGGCCTGAAGTTGCAGGGGCGGCACAGCAAGAAGGCGCTCGACGAGGTCGCCGAGCGTTCGCTCAAGGGCGCCAACCTGTGGAACGAGGTCAAGGACCGGCTCGAGAAGCCGGGCGGTGGTCTATCGGGTGGTCAGCAGCAGCGTCTCTGCATCGCCCGCGCGATCGCGGTCCAGCCCGACGTCCTGCTGATGGACGAGCCCTGCTCGGCGCTCGACCCGATCTCGACGCTCGCGATCGAGGACCTCATCTCAGAGCTGAAGCAGGACTTCACGATCGTCATCGTCACGCACAACATGCAGCAGGCCGCCCGCGTGAGCGACCAGACCGCGTTCTTCAACCTGGAGGCGACGGGCAAGCCGGGCAAGCTGATCGAGATCGACGACACCGAGAAGATCTTCTCCAACCCCACGCAGAAGGCCACGGAGGACTACATCTCCGGCCGCTTCGGCTAGGGCACCAGCACCACCCGGGTTCCCGACGGCTCCGCCGCGGTCCACACCTGCTCGACGTCGGCCAGCGGTTTGGCCTGCACCCGTAGGTGCAGCCGACCGTCGGCAACCATCGTAAACAGCTTCGGCAGCGCCCCGGTGCGGATGCGTCCCATGACTTCCGGTGGCACGCTGCCAAGCCCGACTCCACAGATGGTGATGCCGGCACTACGGAGAATGCCCGCGGGCAGGTTCATCGTCAACCCGGCCATCGACCCGATCTGAACGAATCGAGTGCTGTGATAGCGGGCCGCCAACTCGTTGCTGCCAAGTGCCGCCAGTACCTGTTCGGCCGGCTCGCCCCAGAGGTAGTCGAGAACCGCGTCGAAGGGGCGCTCGGCGTGCATCGTCGCCACTCGCGCACCCAGATCCTCCGCGCCAAGGGCGATGACGTCGTCGGCGCCGACGGTGCGCAACCACTGCAGCCGAGCGGTGTCCCGGCCCGCCACGACCACCCGATCTGCCCCGAACGCCGACTTGGCCAGTTGAACGGCCATCGAGCCGGTGACCCCCGTGGCTCCGAGCACCAGGACGTGGTCGCCTGGCTGGATTGCAGCGGCATGCTCCAATGACATCCATGCCGACACACCGGGATTCGGAATGGCCGCGGCGGTGACGGAGTCCACGTCGTCCGGCAGGACGAGTGCCCCTGCCGGGTTGATCAGCGTCCGTTCGGCCATCATGCCGTAGGGCTTGACCGGACCCGTGTAGATCCGGGTGCCGTCATCGAGTCGCGCGACTCCGTCCACCCCGGGGATGGCGGGCAGTTCGATTTGCTTGCTGGCGTAGTGCGTTCCCGATACCAGGGCCCGACTGAGATTGGTCAGCGCAGAGGCTTCCACAGTCGCGATCACCGCGCCGTCGCGGGCGACGGGCTCGAGGTGGTCAAGGTAGACCGGCACCTGTCCCCACTGCTCGACAACTGCTGCCTTCATCGTCTGCTCCTATTTTCTTGAGAAATGTTTCTACAGAAACAATGTACGAGCCGCGGCCGCGGATGGCAGGATGGTTTCCATGAAAACCAAGTCGGCGCTCATCGCGGGCATCAACCAGCTGGTCGGTGCGGTGGGCGACAAGTTCGACGAGCACGACGAGGACGGTGACGCCGAGCGCGACTTCTTGGCGGAGCGTTGCCCCGCTCGTTTGGAGGACGCGGTGCGGTCGTTGCCGACGCTGTCGATGCACCTCCTCGCCGCGATCGCCGAGGGGCCGGTCAGCATGGTGGGGCTGGCATCCCGGTCCGGCCAGCTGAAGGGGACGGTGTCCAAACACGTCCAACGACTGGTGGAGCAGGGCCTGGTGGCACGCATGCCGATCCCGGGCAACCGCAAGGAGATCGAGCTGACCCTCACCGGTGATGGTGAGTTGGTGGTCGAGGCCCATCGGCAGCTGCACGACGAGATGGCCATGGGATTACACGAGTTCCTGCAGGCGTACAGCAATGCCGATCTACAGGTGGTCGCGACGGTGCTTCAAGATCTGCTGTCGACCAGAAAGGTCGGCGTGCGGATCTCTCGTCACTGAGGCGCGGGAACGGCTTCCTCGTCGG
>JAOPUT010000400.1 GCA_025963385.1 Mycobacterium sp. | reverse complement strand
GAAGTCCAGGCACGCGTTGAACCGCTGCCGCGGGTCCGGCGCCATGGCCCGCATCAGCGGCGGGTCGAAGGCGGCGAGGTCCTGCCGGGTGTCGGCCAGTGGGGCGACCGGCCTCGGGAAGGTGTTCTCCTCGGCGGGCGCCCCGCTCAGCAGGTGGTAGGCGGTGGCCGCGAGCCCGTACTGGTCGGCGCTGCCGTCGAGATCGTCACCGCGCGGAATTGCGAAGTCCGTCAACAGGATCCGTCGTCGCGGGTCGCCAGTGAGCAGGACGGCGGCCGCGGTGACGTCACCGTGCATCACGTGCCGGGCATGCGCGTAGTCCAGCGCGTCGGCGATCGAGGTGACGATGTCGAGGACCTGGTCGGCGGGCAGTCCGGTGTCGTACCGGTCCCTGATCAGGCTGGCCGCATCGGTGCCGTCCACGAAGTCCATCGAGAGCCACAGCCGACCCTGGTATTCGCCGTGCTCGTGCACGCCGACGATGTGCGGGTGCCACAGTGTCGCGGCCATGTCGGCGCGCCGCTGAAACCGGGCCCGGAACCGCTCGTCGGCCGACACCGCGGCGGGCAGCACCCGCAGTGCGTCCTGTCGCAGGGTCCGCGGATGTGCGGTCAGGTAGACGTCGCCGTTGGCGCCAGTGCCGAGCTGCCGGACCACGGTGTAGCCCGCAAAGACGTCCCCCGGTCGCAGCGACATGCTCGGAGGTTACCCAGGACTGCGCACGTTACGATTCGCCCCATGCCGGCCAGCCAGCGAAGGATGATTCTGTCGATCGTGCTCGCCGTCATCGCGATCGCCGCCGTGGTGGTTGCCAGCGTGTACTTCGTGAAGCACCGCAACGCGTCGGCCAACGGCGCCGCCTCGTCGACGCGGACGGGGACGGCGTCCGGCCCGACGTCCCTGCCGCCGCCGGTCCAGCCCGCCTGCGGGGAGGGTGATGCGCTGCTGGCGGCCATGAACACCCGCGACAAGCTCGCCCAGCTCCTGATGGTCGGCGTCACGGGTGCCGACGATGCGCGAACGGTCGTAGCCACCAGTCACGTCGGGGGGATCTTCCTCGGCAGTTGGACCGACATGTCGATGCTGACCGACGGCAGCCTCACCGACATCGCCGCATCGGCCGAGCCGCTGCCACTGGGGGTCAGCGTCGACGAGGAGGGCGGCCGGGTGCAGCGGCTGTCGAAGCTCATCGGTGACCAGCCGTCGCCGAGGGTGCTCGCCCAGACGCACACGCCGCAGGAAGTCCACGACATCGCCCAGGCTCGCGGCGTCGCCATGAAGAAGCTGGGCATCACGGTCGACTTCGCACCCGTCGTCGACGTCACCACCGAAGCCGACGACGAGGTGATCGGTGACCGTTCGTTCGGCTCCGACCCCGGAACGGTCATCGCCTACGCCGGCGCCTACGCCCAGGGTCTGCGCGACGCCGGCCTGCTGCCGGTGCTCAAGCACTTCCCCGGCCACGGGCACGGTTCCGGCGACTCGCACCTCGGTGACGTCACGACACCCGCGCTGCCCGAGCTGAAGGCCAGCGACCTGGTCCCGTACGCCACGCTGACCACGGTGCCGCCCGTAGCGGTGATGGTCGGCCACCTCGAGGTGCCCGGGCTGACCACCGACGAGCCGACCAGCCTCACGCCTGCCGCCTACGCCCTGCTCCGATCGGGGCAATACGGCGGGCCGCCGTTCAACGGCCTGGTGTTCACCGATGACCTGTCCAGCATGAAGGCGATCTCCGATCACTTCGGTGTCGCGCAGGCGGCGCTCAAGGCGTTGCAGGCGGGGGCCGACATCGCCCTGTGGGTGACCACCGACGAGGTGCCCGCGGTGCTCGACGGACTGGAAGCGGCGGTCGGCAGTGGGCAGCTCGACATCAACCAGGTGAACGCGTCGGTGCTGAAGATCGCCGGAATCAAGGGCAAGAGTTCACGCTGCGGGGGCTGAACCGTCCGCCATTGCCTAGTCTGATCTGATGGCAGGTGGAACGAAGCGGTTGCCACGCGCCGTGCGCGAGCAGCAGATGCTCGACGCCGCCGTGCAGATGTTCTCCGTGAACGGCTATCACGAGACGTCCATGGACGCGATCGCCGCGCAGGCCGAGATCAGCAAACCGATGCTGTACCTGTACTACGGCTCAAAGGAGGAGTTGTTCGGCGCCTGTCTCGACCGCGAGCTCGGGCGGTTCGTCGACTCGGTGCGGGCGGACATCGACTTCACCCAGCCTGCCAGGGATCTACTGCGCAACGCAGTGGTCTCGTTCCTCACCTACATCGACACCAACCGGGCGTCCTGGATGGTGCTGTACACCCAGGCCACCAGCTCGCAGGCGTTCGCCCACACCGTGCGTGAGGGCCGCGAGCGCATCATCGACCTCGTCGGCAGGCTCCTGCAGTCCGGCACCCGAAACCCCGAGCCGGACACCGACTTCGACATGATGGCCGTGGCGCTGGTGGGTGCGGGCGAGGCCGTGGCCACCAGGGTCAGCACCGGGGACGCCGACGTCCACGAGGCTGCCGAACTGATGATCAACCTGTTCTGGCGAGGCCTCAAGGGCAGGCCGTCCGAGCAGCCCGCCGCCGTCACGACCCCCACCTAGCCGACCGTTCGCGGGGGCTGATCCTGCCGAAAGCGTCCACCGCACTGCATCCGTCAAGCACAGTCGACGCATGCCACCTCAGGTGAAGCCCGAGCGTCTCATCAGGCGCAGTCTCGGCCTCGGCATGCTCAAGCCCGTTCGTGGGCTCTTCGTGGCGCTGATCGTGCTCGGCGTCATCGCGTCTGCCCTGCCCTACGTCTCGGCGGCGGCCTTCGGCCCCATGATGCAACTCGTCGCCGACGCGGGTGCCAATGGAAACCTCAGCGGGGTATGGGATCTACGGGGTCCGATGGTCGCCCGCGAGAACGGTCCGCTCGCCGACGTGGCTGGCTCGGTACCGTTCGCGGTCATCGTGGCGACGTGGGTCACCTCGCTGGTGGTGGCGCAGCTGATGTATCTGGTCAACGCGTGGGTGGGGACCAAGGTCGAGCGCGTGCTCGTCACCGACATCCGGCAGCGGGTCCACGACCACGTGCAGACGCTGTCGCTCGACTTCTTCACCGCATCGCGCAGCGGCGCCCTGATGCAGCGTGTGACAACGGAATGCGTTGGAGTGCAACGCATCCTCACCGACTGCCTCTTGCCGCCACTGATCGACGTCGTCGTGCTTGCGGTGGCGGTGGCCTATCTCGTCGCCCTGTCGTGGCAGATGACGATCGCGGCACTGCTCCTGACGCCGGTGGCGCTCGTCGTGCTGAAGTTCGCGGGCCGCCGCGTCCAGGCGGCCGTGCGGCGGGTGATCGACGCCGAGCGCGCCATGGGCGCCGAGCTCGAGCAGACCATCAGCGGGATCTCCGAGATTCAGACGTTCAACGCACAGGCCATGCGCAGCAAGCGCTTTCACGAAGTCTCTGACAACGCCGAGAAGCACTCGGCGACGAGCGTGATGTGGATGCAGGCCACCGCCAACGGATCCCAGGTCTTCATCGCGATCAGCACCGTGGTGGTGTTGCTCGTCGGTATCGGGTTCAGCTCGAGCTTCGGCCTGACCTTCGCGGCGTTGATGGTGTTCACCGGAATGGTCCCGACGATGTTCAGCGCGGCGCAGCGGGTCATGGGCGCCTACACCACCTATCAGTCGGTGGCGCCGAGCGCCGCCTCGACGTTCGAACTGCTGGATACGCGCCCGACGGTGGAGGATCGCGCGGACGCGATCTCTCTCGGCGAGGTACACGGCAACCTTGTGTTCGAGGACGTGGCCTTCGGTTACACACCGGAGCAGAAGGTGCTCGACGGGCTGTCGTTCTCGATCGCGGAGGGCGAGACGGTGGCCCTCGTCGGCGGCATCGGCTCCGGCAAGTCGACGGTGTACAACCTCGTCCTGCGATTCCTCGACCCGCAGCGGGGCCGAATCCTGCTCGACGGCCACCCCATCGACGGGGTCACCATCGCCTCGTTGCGCGACCAGGTCTCCAAACTCGCCCAGTTCCCCTTCTTCACCAAGGACACCATCCGCGAGAACATCCGGCTGGCGCGGCAGGGCGCCGACGACGCGGAGATCGAACAGGCGTGCAAGGAGGCCAACGTGCACTCCGTCATCACGGACCCGAAGAAGATGCACGACGGGTACGAGACCGTGGTGGACGTGCAGGTCCCCTCCGGTGGGCAGAAGCGGCTGATCGCCTTGGCGCGCTGCCTGTTACGCAAACCCGAGGTGCTGCTGCTCGACGAACCGACGGAGAACCTCGACGCCGACCAGCGGGCGAGGCTGACCGGCGTGATCCGTGGTTACGCGCATGACCGCACGTGCCTGGTCATCAGTCACGACATGGACTTCATCGCCGCGGTCGCCGACCGCATCCTGGTCATCGAGCACGGTCGCATCGCGCAGCAGGGCACCCATCGGGCGCTCCTCGCCGAGGGTGGTCTCTACAAGCGGTTGTACGAGGCGCAGAACGTCGACCCCGAGCTGGTCTACCCCGCGTAGCGTCTGCTCGCGACGTGCTAGAGCGCTCTGACCGACCCCGTCAGGTGCGGATAGCCCTTGGACAGGTTGCGCAGCGCCAGGTCCCAGCCGTCCGACACGCGGTCGACATACAAGCCGACGCGGGCGGGCAGCAGCACCGGCTTGCCGAAGCGCACCGAGTACGTCACGGCGTCGGGAAACTGTCCCTCGATGTTGGCCAGCACCGCTGCCGCACTGAACATTCCGTGCGCGATCGAGGTCGGGAAGCCGAACAGCTTCGCGCCGATGGAGCTGGTGTGGATCGGGTTGTGATCGCCGCCGACGGACGCGTAGTGGCGTATCTGGCCCGGCGTGATGTGCAGCACCGTGTTCGGCGGCGGCAGCTTCTTCTGCTTCTTCTGTTCCGGTTTGGGCTCGTCGGACAGACTGGTGCGCTGCTGGTGAAGGAACGTCGTGACCTGGTGCCATGCGATGTCGTTGCCGACGCTGACGTCGGTGATCAGGTCGACGAGAAGGCCCTTGCGGTGCTCCCTGAGATTCTCGGCGTGCACCTTCACGCCCACGGTGTCGGTGACGGCGATCGGCCGGTACTGGGTGATGTGGTTTTCGACGTGTACCGATCCCATTGCGGCGAACGGGAAGTCGAAACCGCTGACCAGCGACATCACCGACGGGAACGTCAGGGCGAAGGGGTAGGTCAGCGGCACGGCGTCGCCGAACCGCAGTCCCGTCACGGCCGCGTACTCGGCAACATTGCCGGGGTCGATGGCGAGTTCGTCGACGGTGACCGTCCGATCGGGGATGGTGTCACCGCGCGACACGAACGGCAGCGCCCCCGCCGCGGCCAGCACCATATTCTTCAGTCCGCTGGGCTGGCTCACGTCACGCTCCCAACATGGCCTGGCCGCACACCCGAATGGTATTGCCCGTCACGGCATTCGACGCGGGGCTGGCGAAGTACGCGATGGCCTCGGCGACGTCGACGGGCTGGCCACCCTGGAACAGCGAGTTGAGTCGACGGCCGACCTCGCGGGTGGCGAGCGGGATCGCCTCGGTCATCTTGGTCTCGATGAAGCCCGGCGCGACGGCGTTGATGGTGATGCCCTTCTCGCCGAAGACGGGTGCCAGCGCCTGCGTCAAGCCGATCATGCCCGCCTTGGTCGCGGCGTAGTTGGTCTGGCCGCGGTTGCCCGCGATACCCGCCATCGACGACAACCCGACGATGCGGCCGCCTTCGCCGATCGTGCCGTTGTCCACCAGGCCCTGGGCAAGTCGTTGCGGAGCAAGGAGATTGACCGCGACGACCGAATCCCAGCGGCCCTCGTCCATGTTGGCCAGCAGCTTGTCGCGGGTGATGCCCGCGTTGTTCACCAGCACGTCGGCCTTGCCGTCATAGTGCTCGCGCAGATGCTCGGTAATGCGGTCGACGGCGTCGGCGGCGGTGACGTCGAGAGTCAGCGCGGTGCCGCCGACCTTGGTCGCCGTCTCGGCGAGCGCCTCGGCTGCCTGGTCGACGTCGATCGCCACGACCTTCGCGCCGTCACGGGCGAACACCTTGGCGATCTCGGCGCCGATGCCGCGGGCGGCACCGGTCACCAGCGCGACCTTGCCGTCCAGCGGCTTGTCCCAGTCGGCGGGCGGCACGGAGTCCTGCGCGTCGACGTAGAACACCTGCGCGTCGACGTAGGCGGACTTCGCCGACAGTAGGAAGCGCACGGTGGACTCGAGCCCCGTGGCGGCAGGCTTGGCGTCGGCGGCCAGGTAGACCAGTCCGATCGTGGCGCCGTGCTGCAGCTCCTTGCCGAGCGACCGGGTGAACCCCTCGAGGGCACGCTGGGCGATGTGCTCGTCGACGCTGCCGGTCTGGTCGGGGGTGGTGCCGATCACCACGACGCGACCGCTGGAGCCGATGTTGCGCAGCACCGGGGTGAAGAAGTCGCGCAGCGCCTTGAGGCCCTCGGGGGTGGTGATGCCGGTCGCGTCGAAGACCAGGCCGCCGAACGTGTCGGCCCAGCGGCCGCCGACGTTGTTGCGCACCAGGTCGTAGTCCTCGGCAAGGGCGCTGCGCAGCGGCTCCGCCACCCGGCCCTCGCCGCCGACGAGCAGGGCACCGGCCAGCGGGGGTTCACCCGCGCGGTAGCGCCGCAACGTCTCGGGCTGCGGAACGCCGAGTTGCTTGGCCAGGAAAGACCCCGGACCGGAGTTGACCACTTGCGAGAACAGATCGGAAGCCACTGAGCTGCCTTTCGAGGAGGAACGCGGGTGTTGAACGGGTAGATACAGACGGGGGTACCCACTGTCGTATCGATCACGAACTTACTCCAGAGTAAGAACGGTGGGTAGTATGACCCTCGACACCGATGTCCACATCTAGGCCCGGAGGAAACTGTGGCTGACCAGAAGACCGCCCGCCGCGTCGCCATTCTCGGCGGTAACCGGATTCCGTTCGCGCGTTCCGACGGCGCGTACGCCAACGCGTCGAACCAGGACATGTTCACCACGGCCCTCGGCGGCCTGGTCGACAGGTTCAACCTCAAGGGCCAGCGCCTCGGCGCCGTCGTCGGCGGTGCGGTCCTCAAGCACAGCCGCGACTTCAACCTGATGCGCGAGTGCGTGCTCGGCAGCGCGCTGTCGCCGTACACGCCTGCCTACGACCTGCAGCAGGCGTGCGGCACCGGTCTGCAGTCGACGATCGCGGTGGCCAACGGCATCGCGCTCGGCCAGTACGAAGTGGCGGCGGCAGGAGGGGTCGACACCACCTCCGACGCACCCATCGCGTTCGGTGACGATCTGCGCCGCGTGCTGCTGGGACTGCGTAGGGCCAAGTCCAACGTCGAGCGGCTCAAGCTCGTCGGTCAGCTGCCTGCCTCCATCGGCGTCGAGATCCCCACCAACGGCGAGCCCCGCACGGGCATGTCGATGGGTGAGCACGCCGCCGTCACCGCCAAGCAGATGGGCATCAAGCGCGTCGACCAGGACGCACTGGCCGCGGCCAGCCACCAGAACATGGCCGCCGCCTACGACAGAGGGTTCTTCGACGACCTTGTCAGCCCGTTCCTCGGCCTGTACCGCGACAACAACCTGCGGGCCGACTCGACGGCCGAGAAGCTCGCCAAGCTCAAGCCGGTCTTCGGCGTCAAGAACGGTGACGCCACCATGACGGCGGGTAACTCGACGCCACTGACCGACGGCGCCTCGGTGGCACTGCTCTCCACCGACGAGTGGGCCGCCGAGCGCAACCTGCCCGTGCTGGCGTACTTCGTCGACGGTGAGACGGCTGCGGTCGACTACGTCAATGGTGACGACGGCCTGCTGATGGCGCCCACCTACGCGGTGCCCCGGCTGCTCGCACGAAACGGGTTGACGCTGCAGGACTTCGATCTCTACGAGATCCACGAGGCATTCGCATCGGTGGTGCTGGCCACCCTCGCCGCGTGGGAGTCCGAGGAGTACTGCAAGGAGCGGCTGGGCCTCGGCAGCGCTCTCGGCCCGATCGACCGCGCGAAGCTGAACGTCAACGGCTCGTCCCTGGCGGCGGGTCACCCGTTCGCGGCGACCGGCGGCCGTATCGTGGCGCAGCTGGCCAAGCAGCTGGCCGAGAAAAAAGCCGAGACCGGCAAACCGGTCCGCGGCCTGATCTCGATCTGCGCCGCAGGCGGGCAGGGCGTGACGGCGATTCTGGAGGCCTGAAAACTTTCCTCCCCCAGGGTGTAACGCCTCGGGACGAGGGGTCGATAGGCGTAGTAGCTCCGTGTTGCCGTCTGACCCCCCGACCCGACGGCAACACGGGGCACTTGACTTTTCAAGCAGGCGGATCCTTCTTCGCCTTCACCGGCCCCGCATTGGGCGCGGGCGCGAACAGGCTCCCGCCGACGCTGCCGCGCGTGGTCCGCGCGGCGACCAGTCCCCACGTGCACAGCAGCCCGGCGTACGCGATCGCGGCCGCCACCTTGAACGCCGGCAGCCCGGTGTGGACCGCCAGCTGCGTCGTACCGGTCACGAACGTTCCGACCGGGAACGTCAGGCTCCACCACGTCAAAGCGAACGGCATCCCGCGCCGCAGGGTGCGCACCGTCAACTCGGTGGCCAACACGATCCACAGCACGGCGAACCCCCACACCGGCACGCCGAATAGAACCGCGAAGACGTTCATCGCGCCGGCGAGGTCGGCGGGCACCGCCAGCGCCGCGGCCGCTCCGAGCAGGCCCGCGGCAGTGATGCCCTGACCCAGCGGGCCGAGCACGATCCACAGCGTCGGCACCCGGGCCGTGCCCGACGTGCCGTACAACGCCAGCCTGCTCCAGATCATGCTGATGATGATGAGCGCGGCGATCAGCGACAGCCCGAACATCGCGTAGCAGCCGTAGAGCATGGTGGTGCGCCCGGTACCAGGCGTCATGTGCGGGATCAGCAGGGCGCCCGCAGCGGCCGACACCATCGGCGGCAC
This sequence comes from Mycobacterium sp., assembly GCA_025963385.1. Lineage (GTDB taxonomy): Bacteria > Actinomycetota > Actinomycetes > Mycobacteriales > Mycobacteriaceae > Mycobacterium. Next base: position 12,279 of record JAOPUT010000400.1, on the reverse strand, counting down.
CACCGGCATCAGCCAGCCGCCGAACGCCGCGTCGGGCTCGACATTGAGCTGGGTGAACATCAGGAACGGAATGGTCGCGGCGGTGAAGAGGCCGCCGACGGTGCCCGCCGTCCACAGCACCCAGTCCAGGTTGACGGCCAGTGTGGTGCCGATGAGGTCCTTGCCGACCAGGATCGCGCCCGAGCCGACGGTCATCAGTGCCATCGGGGCGGCCCCGTAGAAGTGCGCCATCTGCGGGTTGCGCGAGTGGGCCCTGGCCACCGTCGGGTGGCGGAACCACTGCACCGTGACCGCGACAAGCAGGATCACCAGAAGAACGGCGGCCGCCACCCACACCACGCGCGAGAACACGTGCAGACCGGGGACGTGGATCGGGAGTCCCGCACCGGCCGTCGCCACGATGCCCGTGCCCATCACCGACGCAAACCAGTTCGGCCCGAAGTTCTGGAGTCGGGCCGCTTCGGTCGTCATGCTTGGCATTGAACACTCATCGTGGTCGGACGAACGCAAGGAAGCGGGCGAGTCATGAAGATCAGTATGTTCGGGCAACTCAGCGGGGCAGGCGTGGAAAATCCCGTCGAAGCCACCGTGCGAAATCTCGCCGAATATCGCGAGGAAGGCTTCGGCCGGGTGTGGATGAGCCAGATGCCTTACGAGGCAGACCTTCTCACGGTTCTGGCCGTGGCGTTGCGCGAGGTCCCCGACATCGAGGCGGCCACGGGCGTCGTGCCCATCCAGAACCAGCACCCGATGCTGATGGCGCAGCGCGCGCTGACCGTCAGCCTGATCTCCGGTGGCCGACTGATCCTGGGCCTCGGCATGACGCATCAGGCGATCACCGAGGGCATGTGGGGCATCCCCTGGGACAAGCCGGTGCGCAGGCTCAACGAATTCCTCGACGGTCTGCTACCGCTGCTGGCCGGTGAGCCCGCCGCGGCGACGGGCGAGATCTTCACCACCCGCGGCGCCCTGATGATCCCAGGCGCACCGAGGCCCGACGTCTACATCGCCGCGCTCGGCCCGCAGCTGCTGAAGATCGCGGGCCGTCGCACGTCCGGCACGTGTACCTGGATGACGGGACCGAAGACGCTGGCCGGCCACGTCGGTCCCACGCTGCGCCAAGCCGCTGCCGATGCGGGTCGCGCGGAGGGGTCGGTCCGCGTGGTCGCCGCGCTCCCGGTCAGCGTGACCGACGACGTCGACGGCGCCCGCAAGCAGGCCGCCGAGCTGTACGCGATGTACGGAGTGCTCCCGTCCTACCGCGCGATGCTCGACCGGGAGGGTTACGCAGGTCCTGAGGATGCCGCGATCATCGGCGACGAGGCGACGGTGAAGGACCGCCTCGACGAACTCAGAACGGCCGGGGTCGACGAGTACGTCGCCGCCACGTTCGACGCGTCGGCGGAAGGGCGGGCGCGAACCCGCGCCGCGCTGCGCAAGCTCGACGCCTGATACTCAGCGTCCCATCGGCACGGGTGCTGCGGCAGGTGCCGCCGAAGGCCCGACCGGTGGGACCGGTGCCCCCGCAGGCAGCGGGATCGGCGGAACGCCAGGGGTGTGCAGGGCCCCGGCGAGCCAGGGGAACGACGCCGTGAAGACCTGTGTCGCCAGCGGCCAGTCGTGGCGGCCGGTCGTCGGCACCACCGAGCAGGTGATGCCGTTGGCCCTGCCGAGACCGCAGAGCGCATTGGCCGCCTCCGTCTGGTCGCTTTGCATACCCTGCGCGTCGCGACCGCCCAGGCCGACGGCGTCGTTGGAAGCGCCCGACTTGTGCTGGGTCGGTTTGTCGGTGGAGATGGCGAACCAGCCCGAAACCCCTTTGTAAGAGCCGTGTTTGGTCATGACGGTCGTCGGGTCGAACTGGGCCCAGGTGGCGGCGTTCCCGCCGTAGAGCCGGGCCACGGTCTGGTCCTTGGTGCCCGCGTTGGGCCCCGTGTCGCCCGCGATGTCGACGAAACTGCTGAACAGTTCGGGGTGCATCACGGTGAGATCCACCGCGCAGGTGCCACCCATCGACCAGCCCACCACGCCCCAGTCGGCGCTGCTGGTGCTGGTCCCGAACTGCGAGTTCACGTACGGGACAACGTCTTTCGTGAGGTGGTCGGCGACGTTCCCTCGCACCCCGTTGACGCATTCGGTGTCGTTGTTGAACGATCCTCCGGAGTCGACGAAGACCAGCACCGGTGCGTTGCCGCCGTGCGACTTGGCGAACGAGTCGACGATCGATGCGGCATCACCGGTGCGGAGCCAGTCGGCGGGGGTGTTGAACTCACCGCCGATCATCATCACGACGGGAAGTTTCGGCGCAGGGTTGGTGGCGAACCATGCGGGCGGGAGATAGACCAGCTCCTGGCGATGCTTGAAACCCGATGCGGTGGAGGGAATGTCCACGGGGACGACGCTTCCGTGGTCCAGCACGGTGGCCGCCTTCTGCATGGCCGTGACGGTCGCCATGTCGGTCTCGTCGGGCAGCGGTCCCGCGGTCAGCTGGTTCCACGCGACCTGCACGGTGGGGAAGTAGCCGACCCACGTGTTCAGCGCCAGACCCGTACCGAGCAGGCACAGTGGGACGGCGGCCACCGTGGCGACCCGTCGCCATTTGATGCCGCGCCAGCCGAGCACCGCCGCGCTCAGGGCGAATCCGGTGAGACCCGTCCAGATCCAGAGTGAGTCGGGGGCGGGATCCCCTGCCATGCCCTGCGAGTCGACGTACCAGTGGGCCCATGCCGCGACAGTCAGCCCCACCACGACCGACACCGGCAGCCACACCAGGCGCCACTTGCGTGTGCGCCAGCCGATGGCCAGCACCAGCACGACGATGGCGATGATCTGAAGCGTCAGCGGCAGCCAACCTTGCAGCAGCGATAATCCACGGTGGTAATTCGCGGGAGCGTCGGCGGCCAGGACGTCAACGTGTGGTGAGGGCACTGTTACATGGTGGCAATGAAACCTGAACGATTGCCAAAATCGGCTTGACGCGCAACGCAAAAGGCCCCCGCCGTAGCGGGGGCCTCATGCGATCGTGCGGTTCCTAGAAAGCTGCCTCGTCGAGTTCCATGACCTCGTTGTCGAGGTTCTCGAGCACGAGACGGGTGCTGGACAGCAGCGGAAGGAAGTTCTTCGCGAAGAACGACGCCACCGCGAGCTTGCCCTCGTAGAAGGACTTGTCCGCACCGGTGGCACCCTGGTCGAGCGCGGCGATGGCGACGGCGGCCTGCTTCTGCAGCAGCCAGCCGAGCACCAGATCGCCGACGCTCATGAGGAAGCGCACCGAGCCGAGGCCCACCTTGTAGATGCTGGCCGTGTCCTCCTGCGCCGACATCAGGTAACCGGTCAGCGTGGCAGCCATGCCCTGAACGTCGGCCAGAGCGTTCGCCAGCAGCTCGCGTTCGGCCTTCAGCCTGCCGTTGCCGGCCTCGTCCTTGATGAACGACTCGATCTCGCCCGCCACGTAGCCCAGCGCAACACCCTTGTCGCGGACGATCTTCCGGAAGAAGAAGTCCTGCGCCTGGATGGCGGTGGTGCCCTCGTACAGCGAGTCGATCTTGGCGTCGCGGATGTACTGCTCGACCGGGTAGTCCTGCAGGAAGCCGGAACCGCCGAAGGTCTGCAGGCTCTCGGTCAGCTTCGCGTAGGCCTGCTCCGAGCCGACGCCCTTGACGATCGGCAGCAGCAGGTCGTTGACCTTGCCTGCGAGTTCGGGATCGACACCGTGGACGGCCTTGGCGACCTCGGCGTCCTGGAACGTCGCGGTGTACAGGTACAGCGCGCGAAGCGACTCGGCGTACGCCTTCTGGGTCATCAGCGAACGACGCACGTCCGGGTGGTGGGTGATGGTCACGCGCGGCGCGGCCTTGTCGGTCATCTGCGTCAGGTCGGCGCCCTGCACACGGGTCTTGGCGTACTCGAGTGCGTTGAGGTAACCGGTCGACAGCGTGGCGATGGCCTTGGTGCCCACCATCATTCGAGCCTGCTCGATGACGTCGAACATCTGCGCGATGCCGTCGTGCACCTCGCCGACGAGCCAACCGACGGCGGGGACGCCGTGCTGACCCAGCGACAGCTCGCAGGTCGCGGAGACCTTGAGGCCCATCTTGTGCTCGACGTTGGTGACGAAGACACCGTTGCGCTCGCCGGGCTCGCCGGTCTCGAAGTCGAAGTGGTACTTCGGCACGAAGAACAGCGAAAGACCCTTGGTGCCGGGGCCGGCGCCCTCGGGGCGAGCCAGCACCAGGTGCAGGATGTTCTCGCCCAGGTCGTCAGCGTCACCGGAGGTGATGAAGCGCTTCACACCGTCGATGTGCCAGGTGCCGTCGGGCTGCTGCACGGCCTTGGTGCGGCCCGCGCCGACGTCGGAACCGGCGTCGGGCTCGGTGAGCACCATGGTCGAGGTCCAGCCGCGCTCGGAGGCGAGGATGGCCCACTTCTTCTGCTCTTCGGTGGCCTGGTGGTAGAAGATGTCGGCGAAGCCGGCGCCCATCGCGTACATGTACACCGCGGGGTTGGCGCCGAGCACGTGCTCCATCAGGGCCCACTGCAGGGCGCGGGGCATCGGCATGCCGCCGAGTTCCTCGCTGATGCCGATCTTGTCCCAGCCGCCGTCGGTGATCGTGCGGACGGACTTCTTGAATGCCTCGGGAAGCTTGACCGTGTGCGTCTCGGGATCGAAGACGGGCGGATTGCGGTCGGACTCGGCGAACGATTCGGCGATTGGTCCCTCGGCGATCCTGCTGATCTCCGCGAGCATCTCGCGGACGGTGTCGACGTCAAGGTCCTCGAACTTGCCAGTGCCGAGCACCTTGTCGACGCCGAAGACCTCGAACAGGTTGAATGCCTGGTCACGTACGTTGCTCTTGTAATGGCTCACGATGTCTCCTCGATGAGATTCCGTCTGCGGTTGGGTACTTGGGCTAAGTTACCCACCAGTAACTGCACCCAACTATACCGGCTGGTAACTTGATCGCAAAGCAGTGTCGAGCAAATTTCTGCCAGCTAAGTAACCAAGTGGTTGATCAGGGCTGCCCAAACGGTTGGTTGGGCCGTGTGAACAGCACTTTTTCGGCGATGTGATGTCCGCCACTAGCGCCTCCAGCACGCCCGCTAGGGTGAGGCGGATGAGGCGCGTGGTGGTATGGGGAACGGGCAACATGGGGTCTACCGCGATCCGGTCGTCGGTCGCGTTTCCCGGCTTGCGCCTCGTCGGGGTGATCACGTCGTCGCAGGACAAGGCGGGTCGCGACGCCGCGACCTTCGCCCGCCTCGATGGCGACACCGGTGTCCTCGCCACGACCGACGTCGACGCGGCGCTGGCCGCTTGTGACGCGGTGGCCTACATGGCATCCGGGGACATCCGCCCCGACGAGGCGGTCAACGACATCGAGCGGTGTCTGCGTGCGGGTGTGCACGTCGTCACGCCTTCGCTGTACTCCCTCTACGACCCTCGCTCCGCGCCGCAGGAGTGGGTCGACCGGCTGACCTCGGCGGCCGAGGAGGGCGGCTCCACCCTGCTGGTCAGCGGCGTCGACCCGGGCTGGGGCAACGACGCGCTGGCGGTCACGGCGGCCAGCCTGTGCACCAGGATCCAGACGATCACCTGCCAGGAGATCTTCGACTACTCGACCTACGACCAGCCGTTCGCGGTGAAGGTGTCCTGCGGCTTCGGCGCGCCGATGGGCCCAGAAGACCCTGTGCCGATGATGCTGCTTCCCTCCGTGCCCACGATGGTGTGGGGTGGCAACGTGCGGTTGATCGGCCGGGGTCTCGGCATCGAGATCGACGAGATCACCGAGGAAGTCGAACGCCTGCCCCTCGAAGAGACCGTCGACACCGTGATGGGGCAGTTCGAGCAGGGCACCCAGGGCGCGTTCTGGCTCAAGGTGATCGGCTGGTCGGAAGGCAGGAAGCGGGTCGTCATCGACCACATCACCCGCATCCACCCGTCCTGTGCGCCCGGCTGGCCGCAGCCCGATGAGGGCGTCGGCGACCACCGCGTCATCGTCGACGGCGACCCGCAGCTCACCATCGTCAGCCGCGCCGACGTGCCGGGCGGCACCCGCGCCGACGGCGGCAACACCACCGCCGCGAACCGGCTGCTCGGCGCCATCAACTGGCTCGCGGAGCAGAAGCCCGGCATCTACGACGGACTGCAGGTGCCGCTGCGTTCGGCGCTGGCCCCCGAGGCAGAGAACAGCCGCTGGGCCTAGCTCGCGTCGGATTCGGCCGGTGCCACCTCGGTCGACGGGTCCGCCGCGGGTTCCGCGTCGGGCAGCTGGCCCACCAGGTACTCGGCGAGCCCGCCGATGGAGGGGTAGTCGAACACCGCGGTCGCGTTGATGGTGAACGCTCCACCGAACTGACTGTCGAGCCGGTTGCGCAGCTCGATCGCCATCAGCGAGTCGGTCCCGAGGTCCAGGAACCGACTGGTTGCCGCGGGTGGCTGCGCCAGCCTCAGGAAGTTCTGCACCTCGCGCTGGAGGAACTCCGTCACGAATCCGGCGCGCTGTGCCACCGGGATCTCCTGCAGCTGCCGGAGCAGTTCACTGTCACCGGTCACCTCTCCGACGGCGCTCGGAAGCACGAGGTCGAGGATCGGGGGACGCGAACTTCCCAGCACCTTCGCAGCACGCTGCCAGTTGGCCTTGATCACCGTGGCTTGGCCGGTGCCGTTGGCCACCACCTCGGCGAGGGCGCCGAGTGCTGCCGCGGGGTCCAGCGCAATCAGGCCCTGGGCGCCGATGTTGGCGGCCGCGGCCTCCGACGACGCCATGCCGCCCTGCGCCCACGGGCCGAAGTTGACCCCCGTCGCGGGCAGGCCCCTTGCCCTTCGCTGCGCGACGAGCCCGTCGAGCAGCGCATTGGCCGTCGCGTAGTTGGCCTGCCCGGGCGAGCCGAAGAGGCTGGACACCGAGGACGACACGATGAAGAAGTCTAGCTCGTCGTCCTGGGTCAGCCTGTCCAGGTGATAGCCACCGAACGCCTTGGGCGCCAACGTCGTTCGGAACCGCTCCACGCTCTGCGCGGACAGCAGCGCATCGTCGAGAACGCCTGCCAGGTGTGCCACCCCGGCGAGCGGGGGCAACTCGGTGCCGATCCGCTCCAGCAGGTTCACCACCTCGGATTCGTCACCGACATCGGCCGGGAAGACGTGGATGCGGCACTTGTACCGCTCGGTGATCTCCTCGATCAGGCGTTGCGCGTCCGCATTCGGCTCGCGCCGGCTGGTCAACACGATGTCACCGGCACCGAGCTGGGCGAGGTACGCCGCCGTGTGCAGACCGATCGCCCCGAGTCCGCCCGTGATCAGGTAGCTCCGATCGGCACGCGGCTGCAGCGGGCTGGGAATCTGCACCACGATCTTCCCGATGTGCCGCGCCTGCTGCATGCGGCGGAACGCCGCCCTCGCCTCGGTGAGCGGATAGACCTCGGCAGGCAGCGGCGTCCACTCGCCCTTGCCGAGTCCTTCCGACACCTCGGTCAGCAAGCCACGAATGCGTTCGGGCTCCTGGATCGTCACCGTGTCCAGCGCGACGATCTCGTAGGCGATGTCGGGACGGGCCGCCGACATCTGCTCCGGTGTCCAGATGTCGCGTTTGGCGATCTCGGCGAAGCGGCCGTTCTGGGCGGTGGCCCGCACGGTTGCTTCGAGGAAGCCCTCGTTGGTGAGGCTGTTCAGCACCACGTCCACGCCTGCGCCGTCGGTGTCCGCCAGGATTTGATCGGCGAAATCCGTTGTCCGCGAGTCATAGACGTACTTCACACCCAGGTTGCGCAGCGTCGCGCGCTTGTAGGTGCTCGCCGTGGCGAAGACGGTGGCACCGCACTGCTGCGCCATCTGGATCGCCGCCAAACCGACACCACCACTTGCGGCATGGACGAGCACGCGGTCACCGGGCTTGAGCTGAGCCCAGTCGAATGCGAGCCGGACCGTCAGTGCCGCAGCAGGGATGGTGGCGGCCTCGACCGCGCTGACCCCATCGGGAATCGGAGCCAGCAGCTGACCGGGCACGTTGAACCGGCTGGCGAACGCGCCCTGCATGAAGCCGTAGACGCGCTGACCCACCTCGAGTCCGGATACGCCTTCGCCCAACTGCGTGACGACGCCTGCGAAGTCACCGCCGATGGGTCCCGGGTCGCCGGGGTACAGGCCGAGGACGTTGAGCACGTCGCGGAAGTTGAGACCGGCGGCCTCCACGCGGACCTGCACGTAACCCGCGTTCGGCGGCGGCACCTCCACCTCGGTCAGCCGTAGGTTGTCGATCGCGCCACGTTCGGTGGGAGCCAGCGCGTAGTCGGCCGACCGCGGCACCGTGAGGTGGCCGCTGCGTGCCCACGGCAACAACCGGGACGCCAGCAGCTTTCCTTGTCGCAGTGCCAGTTCCGGCTCGTCGACCGGCGTGGCCAACAGTCCGACCAGCGCCTGGACGGCCTCCGGTGACCCGTCGCAGTCGACCAGTCTGCAGCGCAGTGCCGGTTCCTCGTTGATCGTGGTGCGGCCGAAGCCCCACAGCGCCGCCTGAACCGGGTCGACCGGCTCGGCGGATTCGGTGGCCACGGCCCTGTCGGTGACGATCCAGAGTCCACCCGGCAATTTCACCTGGCCGCCCTGCACCGCGTGCACGGCACTCAGGAGGTTGGCGAGCTCGGTCTCGAGGCGGGCAATGGATTCGGCGCTCGACTCGTCGGCCTTCGGACCGCCGCTGCGCCAGACCACCCCGGAGAACCCGACACCGCGCTCGTGCGCCTGCGTCAGCAGCTGGCCGAGGAGCTCCGGATCGGTGTTCCGGTCGAACGGAATGCAGCCGGGCACCTCGGCGGCCAGCGCGTCGAACCCGGCGACCAGCCAGTTGCCGCTCGGCGCCGCGGTCTCTTCGCTCGCCACCGGCACCTCGTGCCAGCCCAGCGTGTAGAGGAGCCGGGTGGCGTCGCCGCCCAGCCCGCGCAGCAGCGCCTCTCGGGGGGCGCGCTTGACCGTGAACTCGCGAATCCCGCCCAGATGCTTGCCATCCCGGTCGAGGTAGTCGATGTCGAAGACCTGGGTTTCGTTGTCGAGCGGGCCTTCGTGCCACCGCGCGCGGCAGTAGAACCGCTGCGGCATCTTCTCCCTCAGCGTCACCTGCCCGTATCGCAGCGGCAGGAACAGATCGCTGACGCCCTGCTCGGCCGCGAGCAGCGCCGGGAACGCCGGGAAGGCCACACCGGTGCACAGGTCCATCAGGACCGGGTGCATCGGCTCTGTTCCCAGTTGTTCGGCGAGCTCTTCGCCGACGAGGATGTCTCCGACCGCCTCGCCCTCGCCCAGCCAGAGCGATTTGAGGGAACCCGACCAGGTCGGGCCCCAGGACAGTTCCAGGTCGGCGAACGTCTCGAACAGTTCCTGGGGACGCATGCGCTGCAGGCGCTCGACGGCTTCGTCGACCGGCTCGCTCTCGGTTGCAGGCGGCTCACCCGCACCGGTGACGACGGTGCCCTCGGCGTTCAGCGACCACTCCGCGCCGCGCTCACCGTAGGGGCGGCTGTGCACCTGAAAGCGTTGCTCGCCATCGCGTTCCAGCGGATGCAGTGTCAGCTGCACCTCCCGGGAACTCTTCTCCGGCAGGATGATCGGCTCGTAGAAGAAGACGTCCTTGGCGTGCGCCGGGGTGCCGACCGCGGCCAGTGCCATCGCGGCGTACGTCGCGCCCGGGACGACGACGGTGCCGTAGATGACGTGATCGGACAGCCAGGGCTGCGACTTGACGGACAACCTGCTGGTGTAGACGGAGTCGCCGGAGGCGAGATCCTTGGCGCTGCCCAGGATTCCCGACACCGCGACGCCGTGCCCGTCGGCCCCGACGACGCCGGACGTCTTGGGCCAGAAGCGGCGGCGCTGGAACGGGTAGGTGGGCAGTTCGATCTTGTGGCCCGAGCGGCGTTGCAGGGCAGCGAAATCGGGCCGGTGGCCACCGACGTAGGCCGCGGCCATCGCGTCGGCGATCTGGCGCCGGTCCCCGACACCCTTGCGCATCGAGACGATCGCGCGCGGGGCCGCCAGGTGCTCCGGCCAGACCTGCACCGCAGCGCCGGTCAACACCGGTTGCGGTCCGATCTCCATCAGCACCGAGCAACCGAGCGCCGCGATGGTGCGCACGCTCTCGGCGAACTGCACCGGCTGGCGCGAATGCCGACGCCAGTACTGGGCGTCGAGCGGGGTCTGGGCGGTGAGCACGGCGCCGGTGCGGTTGCACACCAGCGGCAGCGTCGGGGCCGCGAATTCGAATTGTGCTGCGTACGACTCGAACTCGTCGAGCACCGGGTCCAGCAGTTCCGAGTGGAAGGCGTGGCTGGTCTGCAGCCAGGTGCAGCGGATCCCTTCGTCACCGAAGCTGGTGACGATTTCCTCGAGATCCTCACCAGGGCCGGAGAGCACGGTGTTGGGGCCGTTGTAGGCGCCGACCGAGACCCGCGGGAACCTGGCCGCGACCTCCTCGACGTGCTTGGCGTCGCTGAACACCGCCACCATGCGCCCGCCTTCGGGCAGGCTGCCGAACATCCGGCCGCGCTCGGCCATCAGCCGGGCGCCGTCCTCGAGGCTGAACACGCCAGCCACACATGCCGCGGCGTACTGGCCGACGCTGTGCCCGAGCACCACGTCGGGTTGGATACCCCACGACTGCCAGAGCCTGGCCAGGCCCATCTCGACGGCAAAGAGCGCGGGCTGCGCAAACGAGGTGTGGCGCAGCGCTTCTCCGGCCTCGCGGTCGGTGGCGAACATGACGTCGAGCAACGGGCGTGGCAGCAGGTGTTCGACTGCTTCCGCGCAGCGCGTCACCGCGTCGGCGAAGACCGGTTCCGTCTCGAACAGCTCGCGCGCCATGCCGGGGTACTGGCTGCCCTGACCGGTGAACAGCCAGGCCGTTGTCGGGTGATGCGTGTGTTCGCCCTGTACGACACCTGGCCGGAGGCGGTTCTCGGCAAGTTCGGACAGGCCGTCTCGGGCACCCTCGATGGAATCCACCACCAGGGCGGCGCGGTGTTCGAAGTGCGAGCGTCCGGTGCCCGCGGTGAGGCAGACGTCGGCCAGGTCGGCATCCGGGTGGATGCTCAACCAGTCGTCGTAGCTGCGCGCCAACGCCACCAGCGCTTCCGGTGACCGCGCGGACAGCGCCAACACGTTGGCGGAGGGCTGCCCGTCGGTGCCCGACTCCGGCGGCGCCGCAGCGTCGGCGGTGTCGCCCGCTGGCGCCTCTTCGATCAGGACGTGGGCGTTGGTTCCGGTGAAGCCGAACGAGCTCACGCCGGCGCGCCGCGGCCTACCGTTGGCCTGCCACGGCATGGCCTCGTCGACCACCCGTACGGGAAGCGAAGCCCAGGGGATGTGCGGTGACGGGTTCTCGAAGTGCAGGCTCCGCGGAAGCATCTCGTGCTGCAGCGAAAGCACCACCTTGATCAGACCCGCTGCTCCAGAAGCTGATTCGGTGTGGCCGATGTTGGTCTTCACCGACCCCATCAGCAGGGGACGATCGGCGTCGCGCGAGCCGCCGTACGCGGCCGCGGCCGCCTGGACCTCGATCGGATCGCCGAGCGGCGTGCCCGTGCCGTGTGCCTCGAGGTAGTCGACGTCCCCTCCGGTCAGGCCCGCGCGCGTCAGCACCGTGCCGATGAGACGTTGCTGGGCACCACCATTGGGCACCGTCAAACCACTGGAGGCGCCATCCTGGTTGACCGCACTGCTGGGAATGACCGCGCAGATCCGGTCGCCGTCGCGCTCGGCGTCACTGAGTCGCTTGAGCACCAGGATTCCGCAACCCTCGCTGCGGACGTAGCCGTCGGCGGACGCGTCGAACGTCTTGCACCGCCCGCCGGGCGAGAGCATCCTTGCCCGCGAGGCCGCGACGACCGTCACCGGGCTCAGCAGGACGTTCACGCCGCCTGCCACCGCCATGTCGCAGTCGCCGAAACGCAGTGCCTGGCAGGCCTGGTGGACGGCTACCAACGCCGAACTGCACGCGGTGTCGACGGCCATGGCCGGTCCTTCGAGCCCCAGCGCGAAGGCGACACGGCCGGAGATGGCGTTGAGCGCATTGCCGGTGATGAAGTACGGCTCGATCTTGTCGATCGACTCCGAGGACAGCAGATGCGCGTACTCGTTGGCGGCCACCCCGGCGAAGACGCCAGTCCGGCTGCCGCGCAGGGCGGCGGGCGCGTAGCCGGCCCGCTCGAGTCCCTCCCACACCGTCTCGAGCATGAGCCGCTGCTGCGGCTCGATCCAGACCGCCTCGCGCGGGGAGATGCCGAAGAACT
>JAOPUT010000381.1 GCA_025963385.1 Mycobacterium sp. | reverse complement strand
CGTCGAGGCTCTTCAGCACGGTGATGACGTCGTCCTTCAGTGCCCTGGCCAGGTCGGCGGAGAAGCCCTCGCGGACCACGATGCGCAGCACGGTGACGTTGGTCGCATTGTCGGGCATCGTGTACGCGGGAACCTGCCACCCGTACGCGCGCAGCGCATGGGACACGGCGAACTCGGTGTACTCGCGGTCGCCCGTCAGCCGGAAGGCGATCACCGGGATCGCCGAGCCGTCGGAGATGACCTCGAAGTGTTCGCTGTCCTTGAGCTGGTCACCCAGCCATCGAGCCGTCTGCGACAGGGAGTTCATGACCTTGGTGTAACCGCTGTGCCCCAGGCGCAAGAAGTTGTAGTACTGGCCGATGACCTGGTTGCCGCCCCTGGAGAAGTTCAGCGTGAACGTTGGCATGTCGCCGCCCAGGTAGTTGACGCGAAAGACCAGTTCCTCGGGCAGGTGCTCCGCGCTGCGCCACACCACGAAACCAATGCCGGGGTACGTGAGGCCGTACTTGTGCCCGCTGACGTTGATCGACACCACCCGGGGCAGCCGGAAGTCCCATTCGAGTTCGGGATGCAAAAAGGGCACCACGAAGCCGCCGCTGGCGGCGTCGACGTGAACGGGGACGTCCACTCCCCCGCCTGCCGCCAGCTCGTCCAGCGCGGCGCATATCTCCGCGATGGGTTCGAGCTCACCGGTGTAGGTGGTGCCGAGGATCGCGACCACGCCGATGGTGTCCTCGTCCACTGCCGCCAATACCTGTTCGGCCGTGATGACGTAGCGGCCCTCCTCCACCGGGAGGTAGCGCGGCTCGACGTCGAAGTAGCGACAGAACTTCTCCCACACGACCTGAACGTTGGAGCCCATCACCAGGTTGGGCGTTCGCGTCTTCCAGTCCTTGCCGACCTTCGCGCGCCACCGCCAACTCATCGCCAGCCCGCCGAGCATGACGGCCTCGCTGGAGCCGACGGTGGAGACGCCGATCGCGCTGGAAGGGTCGTCGTCGCGGAGTCCCTCGGCGTGGAAGAGGTCCGCCACCATGCACACGCAGCGCTGCTCGATGGCGGCCGTCGCCGGGTACTCGTCCTTGTCGATCATGTTCTTGTCGAACGTCTCAGCCATCAGCTTCTCGGCCTCGGGGTCCATCCACGTCGTGACGAAGGTGGCGAGGTTGAGTCGCGAGCTGCCGTCGAGCATCAGCTCGTCGTGGATGAACCGGTAGGCCGCTTCTGGCTCCATGGACTCGTCGGGCATCCGCAGCGTCGGCACCGGCGCCGTGAAGATCCGCCCGGTATAGGCCGGTGCGATCGAGGCGGCCGGCTTGTGCCTACGTGACATGGGTTGTCCCTTCTAGAGATTGGCGATCGACGAACGAATGTGGGCGAGGATGCGCGACGCCGACGTGGGGGCGGGTCGCGGTCCGGGATCGGCGGCGGACAGCCCTGCGGCACGGGCGTGGACGAAGGCACCCATGGCGGCGGCCTCACCACTCGGAAGTCCGGCGGCCAGTAGCGAACCGATGACTCCGGAGAGCACGTCCCCCGAACCTGCCGTCGCCGCCCAGGACTGGCCCGCAGGGTTGAGATAGGTTTTCGCGCCCGGTTCGGCGATCACGGTCACGTTGCCCTTCAGCAGCACGGTGGCACCGAAGGTGTCGGCGAGCCTGCGCGCGGCGGACACCCGGTCGTCACCGGGCGGATGGCCAGCCAACCGGGCGAACTCACCCGCGTGCGGGGTGAGCACCGTGGGCGCCCGCCGGTCGGCGACGACGGCGGGGTGCGCGGCCAGGATCGTGAGCGCGTCGGCGTCGACGACCACGGGCAGGTCGGTCTCGAGCGCGAACCACAGTGCCGTCGCGCCCGCCTCGTCCGTCCCGATGCCGGGCCCGACCACCCAGGCCTGTACCCGACCTGCGGAGTTCATCGTCTGCGCGGCCACGACCTCGGGCCAGTGCGAAACCACTTCGGCGGCTGCGGTTCCCGCGTACCGCACCATGCCGGACGTGGCGGCCACGGCGGCTCCCGTGCACAGGATGGCCGCGCCGGGGTAGGTTGCCGAGCCGGCGAGCACGCCGGTCACGCCCTGGGTGTACTTGTCATCGTGCGGCCCAGGAACCGGCCAGCGGGCCACGACGTCGGCGGCCTCGAGACTCACCAGATCACTGTCGGGCAGGTCGAGGCCGATGTCGACCAGCTCGACGCGTCCGCAATCACCAAGGGCGTGAACGGGTTTGCGGCCGCCGAACGTAACGGTCAGCGCGGCGTGGACGTGGGGCCCGTCGGCGGCGCCGGTCTGCACGTCTACGCCGCTGGGGATGTCGACGGCCACGACGGGAAGGCCCGCGGCCTCGACGTCGGCGAACACCCTCTCGGCGTCCGGGCGCAGCGGCCCGCTCGCGGAGATGCCGACGACGCCGTCGATCACCAGATCGGTTGCCGTCGGCAGGCTTTGAACGAGGCGGCCACCCACCTTCGTGAAGGCGGCCAGCCCGGCGCGGTGCACCCGTTCCCGGTTGAGCACGATCGCGGAGACGGCGACGCCGCGGCGCCGCAGCAGGGTGGCCGCCCACAGGGCGTCGCCACCGTTGTCACCGGAGCCGACCACCGCGCACACCGATCGGCCCGCGATGCCACCGGTGCGGGCGTGCAGTTCGCGGGCGATCGCACCCGCGAGACCGAACGCAGCACGACGCATGAGGGCGCCGTCGGGCAGGCTGGCCAACAGCGGCGCTTCCGCGTCGCGGATGACGTCCGCGGTGTAGTAGTGCCGCACCCGGCCTACGTTACGTCCTGTTGCTGCGAGTGCGGCCCACTCCGGATACCTCGGGTGGGAAATGTGACGCGCCCGCGCCGTCGCCTCGGCTGACGCAGGTACGCCGAGACTACGGAAGATGAGGGATTCCAGCCGTTTTCCGTCATCTTCCGCAGTCTCAACGAGCTGCTAGCGCAGTTCGGACGGCGCCACCCATTCCGTGGGACGCAGCAGGACGATCTCGGGAATGATGCACGCCTTCGACAATCGCGTGGTCATCCGGATGGTCTCTGCCACGTCCTGCGGAGTGATCAAGTCGGTGGCGCCCCCGTCGCGGGCCTCGTCGGCCATGGGGGTGTCGGTCAGACCGGGGCAGATCGCCGTCGCCTTGATGCCCTCGCCTGCGAGTTCATCGTGCAGCGCCTCGGTGAAGCCGACGACAGCCGCCTTCGAGGCCGAGTAGGCCGCGAGGAAGGCCTCCCCGCGCTTTCCCGCGTTGGACGCCGTGTTCACCACCTGCGCGGACCCGTGGACGCCGACGGCCTTGCGCAGCAGGGGCAGGCACTTGTCGGTGAGCAGGATGACGGCGCGGGTGTTCACGGCGAACTGGGCGTCGACGAAGTCGGAACTGAGCTGGCCGACCGCACGGCTGCCGGCCACACCTGCGTTGTTGACCAGGATGTCGAGCGCCCCGAACCGCGAGGAGTGGGACGCCACGACGTCGTCGAGGAAGCCCTCCTCGGCCAACGAGCCTGCCAACCAGTGGACCTCCGGGCCTTCGGTCTTCGCGAGACCGTCCGCGATCCCGCGCAGCTTGTCGTGGTCACGGCCCACCATGGTGACGGCGAATCCCTCGTCGTGGAGCATCACGACGATCGCCTGTCCGATTCCGCCCGAGGCTCCGGTGACGATGGCACTGCGTGGTTCGTTGGTCATGATCGACAACTACCCCATAACGCGTCGGTCCGCTTGAAGACCCGCTGTGGGTACTCTCCGCCTATCGTGTGCGACGCCTGTTGCCACACGTCGATCTGCCCGAGCGACCCGATTTCGCGTATGCGCGTCGCCTGCGCCGAGTCGAGCAGATGTACCGACGTCAGCCCGAAGCGAAAGTCCGTCCTCGCCAAGCAGATCCACGCCGAAGACGTGCGACGCCCGACGGCACCCTACGTGGCTACTCGACGGTGACGGACTTGGCCAGGTTGCGGGGCTTGTCGACGTCGTAGCCCCGCGCCTGCGCCACACCTGCGGCGAACACCTGCAGCGGAATGGTCGACAGCAGCGGCTGGAAGAGCGTCGATACGGCGGGCATTTCGATCAGGTGATCCGCGTAGGGCCGCACGGTGTCGTCGCCCTCCTCGGCGATCACGATGGTGACCGCGCCGCGTGCCTGGATCTCACGAATGTTGCTCAGCAGCTTGCTGTGGAGCATGGCCGCGTTCTTGGGCGACGGCATGACGACGATGACGGGCAGACCGTCCTCGATCAGTGCGATCGGCCCATGCTTGAGTTCACCCGCCGCAAAACCCTCGGCGTGCATGTACGCCAGCTCCTTGAGCTTGAGCGCACCCTCCAGCGCGACCGGGTAGCCGACGTGGCGGCCGAGGAAGAGCACCGTCGACGACGAGGCGAAGCGGTGCGCCAGCTCGGTGACCGGCTCCATGCACGTCAGCACGCGGGCGATCAGGTCGGGCATCGACTCGAGCTCGTCGAACTCGCGCTGGACCTCGTCGGGGTACTTGGTGCCGCGCGCCTGCGCCAGCGCCAGGCCGACCAGATAGTTGGCGGCGATCTGCGCCAGGAACGTCTTGGTCGACGCGACGCCGATCTCCGGTCCGGCGCGGGTGTAGAGCACCGCGTCGCACTCACGCGGGATCTGCGAGCCGTTGGTGTTGCAGATCGCCAGCACCTTGGCCTTCTGCTCCTTGGCGTGGCGGACGGCCTCGAGGGTGTCGGCGGTCTCGCCGGACTGCGAGATGGCGATCACCAGCGTGCTGCGGTCGAGCACGGGGTCGCGGTAGCGGAACTCGCTGGCGAGCTCGACCTCGACCGGCAGCCGGGTCCAGTGCTCGATGGCGTACTTGGCCAGCATGCCGGAGTGGTACGCGGTGCCGCAGGCGACGATGAAGACCTTGTCGATCTCGCGCAGTTCCTGATCGCTCAGGCGCTGCTCGTCGAGCACGATGCGACCGTCGACGAAGTGCCCGAGCAGGGTGTCGGCGACCGCGGCGGGCTGCTCGGCGATCTCCTTGAGCATGAAGTACTCGTAGCCGCCCTTCTCGGCGGCGGACAGGTCCCAGTCGATGTGAAAGGGACGAGTAGGGACGTCCGCATTGCCGTGGAAGTCGGTGACGCGGTATCCGTCGGCGGTGATCACGACGGCCTGGTCCTGACCGAGCTCGACGGCCTCGCGGGTGTGCTCGATGAAGGCCGCGACGTCGGACCCGAGGAACATCTCGCCGTCGCCGACGCCGATCACCAGCGGCGTGGAGCGCCGCGCGGCGACGATGGTGCCTGGATCGTCGGCACTGGCGAACACCAGCGTGAAGTGACCTTCCAGGCGCGGCAGCACGGCCATCACCGAGCCGACGAAATCCCCCGCGGTGGGTCCGTGGTGGTACTGCCAGGAGACCAGGTGGACGGCGACCTCGGTGTCGGTGTCGCTCGCGAACTCGACGCCGGTGGCCTCCAGCTCGGCACGCAGCGCGGCGAAGTTCTCGATGATGCCGTTGTGGACGACGGCGATCTTGCCTGCCGCGTCGCGGTGCGGGTGGGCATTGCGGTCGGTCGGCCTGCCGTGGGTGGCCCAGCGGGTGTGGCCGACGCCGGTGCTCCCGAACAGCCCCTCGGAGTCGGCCTCTGCAAGCGCTGCCTCGAGGTTGGCGAGGCGCCCTGCGCGCCTGCGCACGGCCATTCCGCCGTGGCCGTCGAGCAGCGCGACACCCGAGGAGTCATAGCCGCGGTACTCCATCCGGCGTAGCGCGTCGACGACGATGTCGCGGGCAGGACGGTGCCCGACGTAGCCGACGATTCCGCACATGGCTTATCAGGGTAGTGCAGACGCCCGCTGCACCCCGGGTGAGCTACGGTCATCGGGTGGCCAAGACGAAGAAGCTCTTCGCTGCGCTGACCCGTCGGGGACCGTACCGCGTTCTTCGCGGTGACCTGGCCTTTGCCGGTCTGCCCGGCATCGTGTACACCCCCGAATCGGGCATGAACCTGCCCGGCGTGGCATTCGGACACGACTGGCTCGTCGGCGCCGACCGCTACGCGGGAACGCTGGAGCACCTGGCGTCGTGGGGCATCGTGG
The DNA here is from genome assembly GCA_025963385.1 of Mycobacterium sp. Taxonomy (GTDB): domain Bacteria; phylum Actinomycetota; class Actinomycetes; order Mycobacteriales; family Mycobacteriaceae; genus Mycobacterium. Next base: position 2,295 of record JAOPUT010000381.1, on the reverse strand, counting down.
CCGCCGCCCCGCACACCGAGACCAGCATCGCGCCATCGGTCCTGAACTTCGCGTTCGACCTGGGGACGACGCTCGACATCATCACGGGCGTCCGGCTCGGACCCGGCAAGATCAGCGTCCACCCCACCAAGCTCGGTGTCGTTGGTCACGGTTTCGGCGGGTCAGCCGCCGTCTTCGCCGCCGCGGGCATGGCCGACCGGCTCAAGGCCGCCGTCGCGCTGTTCCCGTCGGTGACCGCGCCCCGGGCCGAACAGCCCGCCGCGGCCCTTCGGGTCCCCGGCCTGATCCTTGCCGATCCCGGCGACCCCATGTCGCTTCGGTCCAATGCCGTCGAGTTGGCGCGGGCCTGGCGACCCGCGACCCTTCGCAAGGTCGACAAGGTGACCGCGGGCGGAATCGTCGAGGGCCGCCGCGTCGCACGGGCACTGAAGCTGCCCGGCGCCGACAGGGGCACCCAGAAGACGGTGCGCGCCTTGCTCACCGGGTATCTGCTGCACACCCTGGCCGGCGACAAGACCTACCGCGACTTCGCGGACCCCGACGTCGCCCTGCCCAAGGCCGAGGTCCTCGACCCGTTCTCCGACGATCCCGTGGATCTGGAGAACAAGGTGGTGGCGCTCCTCAAGCCGTGAGGGCCGTCAGCTGCATGCGGCTGCGATGTCGGGCGCCACGCGTAATGCATTCGCAGCGATCGTGAGGGCCGGGTTGAGCGCGGCCGAGGATGGGAAGAAGGACCCGTCCACGACCCACAGGTTGTCGACGTCGTGGCTGCGGCACCGCGCGTTCAACACGCTGCGCGCCGGGTCGTTGCCCGCCACGGCAGTGCCGCACATGTGAGAGTTCGTTTCGATGCCCATCCGTTGGGTAAGCACGATCGGGTATCCGGCGCGGCGGACCGCTCTTGTCACCCGTTTCACCAATTCGCGGTGGGGCGCAACGTTGTTGGGCCGCCAACGGATGAGGATATCGCTGGGGGTGACGGTGACCTGGTTGTCAAGGCGCGGCAAGTCTTCGGTCGTGAGATAGATGTCGAGGCTGCGGTCCGTGGCCATCTTCAATGCCCACGTCGGCACCCACGGTCGAGCGCTCTTGATCATGGCGGCCTGCAACTTGCCGAGCATCTGCAGATTGCCGAGGGGATATTCGTTGTCCACCCCTGCCGTATACCAGTCGTTGACGCCGAGCGTCTTCTGCCAAGCGGTTGAATTCCGGCGACGCGGATCGATTGCGACGAAGAACGTGCTGTTGTGCACCATGTAATTTCGGCCGAGGAGGCCAGACGAGTTCGCGAGTCCATCGGGATGTCGTTCGGTCGCGGAACGGAGCAATATCGCAGCGGAGTTCACTGCGCCCGCCGAGACGACGAACTGCTTGGCTTCGATACGCACCATGCCGCCGGGCACTTCGGCTTCGGCCGCGACGATGGTGTGCCCATCAGGTGCTGTCACCAGTCGGGTGATCTTCGCCTCGGTGAGCAGCCGAATGTTCTTGGCCTCCAGAGCCGGCCGCAGCGCCCGATTCTCGGCTTCGCTCTTCACGTCAGACTCCGACGGGCAGCCGTCTGAGGCAGTGGAGGCGCGTCGCTGCTCGTCGCTCTCGAGATTCATTCCGTTGGGCGTGTGGAATGGATGCAGCCCCTGCGCCTTGAGAGAGTTCGAGAACCTCTCGATGGTGGGTTCGTGGGACAACGCCGGGTACGGATACGGCTGAGAATGCGGTGGTTCCGTGGGGTCTTCCCCAATCATGCCGTGCACCTGGAAGAGCCGTTCGGCCTGGACGTAGAAGGGCTCGAGATCGTCGTAGGTGAACGGCCAAGCCGGCGAGGTCCCATCGAAATGGACGATCTCGCCGAAGTCTTCGTAGCGGAAGCGCGGAAGACTGGCGCCATAGAACTTGGTGTTGCCCCCTACCCAGTAATACGTGCCGGGCTGAAAGGGCCGTCCGGTACGTGCGTCGATCCATGGTTCGGCAGTCTTGTAGCGCCCATGGATGTGCATCTCTTCCGGCATCGAATTCTCCGGCTCCCTAGGCAGGAAGCGGCCCCGCTCGACGACCAGAACGTCGAGTCCAGAATTGCGGAGCGCGTACGCGAGAGTCGAGCCGCCCATCCCCGACCCGACCACGACGACATCAGCAGTCAAGGTCCCCGTGCTCGGGGCATCGACGACGGCGCCTTCTCGAAGTGGCGCGTAGGTGTCGGTCGGTGGCGTCATCGTCATGGGTGTGTGCCGAGGGGTGGTGCTCATCGAAAGAATACCGCTGTCTACTAGTCGGGGCTTCGGCGTCAGCTGAGAC
>JAOPUT010000352.1 GCA_025963385.1 Mycobacterium sp. | reverse complement strand
CGGTGCGAACGATGACGGCCTTGACGACCTCACCCTTCTTGATGTTGCCACCGGGGATGGCGTCCTTGACGGTCGCCACGATGACATCGCCGATGCCGGCGTAACGCCTACCCGAGCCACCGAGCACCCGAATGCACAAGATCTCCTTGGCGCCCGTGTTATCGGCGATCTTGAGCCGCGATTCCTGCTGAATCACTAGATCTCCTCGATTCGATTGCACGACGAACAGCACGAAGCCATTCGACGTACGCGGTCTTCGTCACCCATCGGCACGCAGGGTTTCCGCTCTCTTTCGAAAGCGACCACCGAGGTCTGCCCAAGGCAACCCCTACATAGTAGGTGGCCACGTGCAATGCACCAAATCGCTGCGTCTGCGGGGACTCAAGCGTCGACGACGCAGCGGAACCCGATGTGGGTGGTGGCGCTGTCCTGCGACTGCGACGATCGGGCGGCCGGGCGGTACCGGTGACAGTACTCCGGCGCGCACAGGTGCGATCCGCCCTTGAGTGTTTGGTTCACGCTCGGGTCCGGCTCGCGCGACGGCGTACAGCAGCCCTTCGGCTCCTTCGGCTCCTGCGCTCCTGCTAGCTGGTGATGCATCGTGTACCGCGTCGACGTCCACTCCCACACGTTCCCGATCATGTCGATCAGGCCGAACCCGTTCGGTGGGAACGTCCCGATCGGCGACGTGCCGACCCAGCCCAGTGCGCCGTCGTTGCGATAGGGGAAGCACCCCTGCCACGTGTTGGCCATCAAGACGCCGTCCGGTGTCACCTCTTCACCCCATGCGTACGTCGTCGACGTTCCACCGCGCGCGGCGTACTCCCACTCCGTCTCGGTCGGCAGGCGTCGCCCCGCCCACTGCGCATAGGCGGCGGCGTCGACGTAGGCGACCTGCACGACGGGATGATCGAGACGATCGTCGACGGTGCTGTCCGGCCCGAACGGCCTGCGCCACGAGGCGCCGGGGGCCCAGTCCCACCACTGCCGCCAGTCCCTCAGGTCGACGGGTCCCGCCGTCGGCCGAAAGACGAGCGCACCGGGAATCAGGTCCGCCTCGGCCACGTCGGGATAGAACGCCCGCTCCAGCGGGCGTTCGGCGACCGTGACGTAGCCCGTCTGCGCGACGAAGTCGGCGAACTGCGCCGTGGTGACGGGATGCCGTTCGATGGCGAAGGCCGACACGGTCGCGGTGTGGACAGGCGCCTCCTCCGGATAGAAGGCCGTCGACCCCATCCGGAAGTCCCCGCCCGGCAGCCCGACCAGCTCCGTCAGCATGGTCTTCAGCCTAGGCGGTCGACGCCGGGAGTCAGTCCTTGGCAAACGCCTGCGCGACTTCCCGTTCCACGTCGAGGTACGGCGCACCCGAGATGTCCACGACCACCTTGGCGATGGTGCCGCCGGTGAACGCGTACGGCGCCTTGTACGAACTCGTGACGGCTTGGCCGCCATTGCGTCCCACCGCCACGCCGCCGCCGGCCAGACCGAAGCTGCCGGGGTGCGCGCGGACGCCCTCCCTGGTGGCGACGGTCTCTTCGTCGATGAAGAGCGACACGGTTCCGAGTGGGGTGTGGCTGCCCTCGACGGTGCCTGTCGCATCGAAGCGCACGCCGAACACGTGACTGCCCAAGGGAATCGGGTCGGAGGCGGTGACCTTCTGCTCCTCCTCGCCCATGAAGTTGTACACGTACTGCAACCTGCCGTCCTGGACGAACAGCACGTGGCCTCCGTGTCCTGCGCCTTGCTTGAACAACACACCCTCGGCGCCGGTGGTGTCGACGGTGACCTCGGCCAGCACCGAGAAGGACTGCCCGCGCAGTTCTACGGCGGCACCGACGCCGACCTCAGCGGCGTCCGGGTAGTAGGTGAAGCTCTTGCGGTCGACCGACAGGTACGGGCGGAACCGGCCGAGGGTTTCGAAGATGTTGAGATCAGCGAGCGGTAGCCCGTTGTACTTGTCCGCTTCGGCGAACCAGAGGGCCTTGAGTTCCTCGAGCTTCTCCGGATGTTCGGAGGCAAGGTCGTGACACTGGCTGCGGTCGGCCTCGATGTGGAACAGCTCCCAGCGGTCGTCGGCGAAGTGTGACCAGCCCGCGGGACTGGCGGCGTGGACGGTGTTGGCGAACCAACCGTCGTGCCAGATTCCCCTGGTGCCCAGCATCGTGTAGAACTGCGTCTTCTTACCGGTGTCGGCGCTCGAATCGTCGAGGGCGGCCTTGAAGCTCACCCCGTCGAGCGGCTTCTGGGTGATGCCGCCGACCTCGTCGGGCGGGGTGATGCCCAGCAGGTCGTAGATGGTCGGGGTGACGTCGCAGACGTTGACGTAGTTGTCGCGGACCTCGCCGTGGGCGTCGATTCCGTTGGGCCAGGAGATGATTGCGGTGTCGGCGATGCCACCTTCGTGCGAGGCGTACCGTTTGAACAACTTGTACGGCGTATTGAACGCCATCGCCCAGCCGATCGGATAGTGGTTGTAGGTGTCCGGTCCGCCGAGATGGTCGTAGAAGCGCATGCTCTCCTCGACGGTGTCGATGTAGCCGTTGAAGAACTTGTTCTCGTTGACCGAGCCGTTCGGTCCGCCCTCACCGCTGGCGCCGTTGTCGGAGATGACCACGATGATCGTGTCGTCCAACTGGCCCGACTCCTCGAGGTAGTCGAGGATCCGCCCGATCTGGGCGTCGGTGTAGGACAGGAAGCCGGCGAACACCTCGGCCATCCGGCTGAACAGCCGCTTCTCCTCGTCGCTCAAGGTGTCCCATGGCCGCACGGTGTCCTGGTACGGCCACGCCTCGCCGTTGGGACCCTTGACGTCGAGATACGGGTTCACGGGCGACAGTTCGGTGTCCTGCGGCACGATGCCGAGCTTCTTCTGGTTTTCGAGCACGATCTCGCGGTAGGCCTCGTACCCCATGTCGAAGCGCCCGGCGTACTTGTCGGCCCACTCCTTGAAGACGTGGTGCGGCGCATGGCCCGCACCGGGGCACAGGTAGTTGAACCACGGCTTGTCCGGTGCGATCACCTTGGAGTCGCGGATGAACTCGATGGCCTTGTCGGCCAGGTCCTTCGAGAGGTGGTAACCCTCCTCGGGGGTGGCCGGAGGGGCGACGGGATGGTTGTCGTACATCAGCTCCGGGTACCACTGGTCGGTCTCACCGCCCATGAATCCGTAGAAGCGTTCGAAACCGCGCGACAGTGGCCAATGCCGTTTTGTGGCAGCAAGATTGGACTCCTCGAGCGGTGTGAGATGCCACTTGCCGACGCAGTAGGTGTTGTACCCGCGCTCGGCCAGCACCTCGGACAGCAGCGCGGTGTCCTTGGGGATGCGGCCGTTGCAGTTGGGGAACCCGTCGGTGAACTCCTCGATCGTGGCCATCCCCACGGTGGTGGCGTTGCGGCCGGTGAGGAGCGAGGCCCTTGTCGGCGAGCACAGTGCCGTGGTGTGGAACTGCGACAGACGCACGCCGCGTTCGGCGATGCGACTCATCGCGGGCATCTCGACGAGGCCACCGAAGCAGTCCCACGTCGCGATGCCCGTGTCGTCCCAGACGAGGTACAGAACGTTGGGCGCACCCTGCGGGGCGACGGGCGCCGCGTAGGGCCCCCAGTCCGGCTCCGAGTCGCGGATGTCGAGTTCGATCTTGCCGGTGAATTCGGGAGTCATGTCGTTCCTCGCGTCCGGTGCATCGCCTGGTCCTCGATTACCGCCCGGAGGTTACACCTGCCACGTATCGACGGGCTGAGAAATTGACGACATCGTCATTACGGGTCGTCGGGACGGCCATCCGCTGGACATCAGCACGGCATCGTTTCAGCCGAACCGGTCCCCCTGCACCGCCGAACCCGTTGTCCCGCAGCGGTTGCAGCTCGAGCGGACGAGTGGGCGCCCGCGGCCCGTCGATGTCGAACGGGATGGTTCGGGACCCCGATTGCGTATGACATACGCGGCTGCACGTACTCGTCTACCCTTGACGTCGATGACCAGCGAGTGGGATTCGGGCGCACCGCTGCCCCGCGTACTGGCACTTCTGTGGCAGGAGAGCCAGCCACCCCGCCGGTCGACGGGTCTGAGCCGCGACCGGATCGTCGCGGCAGCAATCGATCTCGCCGATGCAGACGGACTCGGCACGCTCTCGATGGCCAGGCTGGCAGAACGCCTCGGCTGCGGAACGATGTCGCTGTACCGGCACGTCGCGAACAAGGATGAGCTGTTGGTGTTCATGCTCTCCGCGGCAGCGGGGGCGCCACCCGCGGTCGCAGGCGGCCCGGATTGGCGCGCCGCTCTCACGGCCTGGGCCGACGGGCTGTGGGAGGTCTACCACCGCCACCCGTGGGTCCTGCAGGCCGCCTCGGCCGGGCCGCCCGCCGATCCCGGCCAACTCGCCTGGCTGAATGCGGGGCTGTCGGCGCTCGCCGCCACCGCATTGAGCGAGCGCGACAAGCTGGGTGCCGTGATGGCCGTGCTGCACTACGTGCGCGGGGCCGCGGCCCTGGCCATGGAGGCAGGCGCCATGCCCGACCTGGCGTATCCCGGTCTGCTGCGGAGATTGATCGACGACTCCCGGTTCCCGGCTCTGGCCCTGGCTCTGCGGGCCGGCGTCTTCGACGACGTGAACCGCGACCAGCTGACCGAATTCCACACCGGGTTGGCGCGATTGGTCGACGGCGTCGAGGTCAAGGTCAACGCAGCGAGCGACGAGACCTAGCGCGATTTCCCCTCGGCAGGCCGTGACGGTTGCCAGTCACCGTTGCGCGCTCCCCCGGCATCACCGTGACTCTGAGCGCCGTCGGGCATGCGGTGTTCCGACCCACCCGGCCTGCGATGAACACGTCTGCGCCGCTTGGCCTTCGTCTCGTACATGGCCGAATCCGCGTCGCGCAGGATCTCGATGGCGCTGCGCGGATCGTCCGGCGCGACGACGGTCACGCCGATGCTGCCCTGGGTTCGCACCGTCGCAGCACCGAGCGTCATCGGCTCAGAGAGCCGGTGCTCGATCCGTCTGACGAAGGCAGCGAGTTCCGATGCCCCGACATCACCGGCGACGAGGGTGACGAACTCGTCGCCTCCGAGCCGTCCGACCACGTCCTTCGGTCCGACCGAGGCGCGAAGGACGTGCGCCACGCTCTGCAGGAGCTCGTCACCGGAATCATGGCCGAGCGAGTCGTTGATCGCCTTGAGATTGTCGAGATCGATGAACAGCACCGCGCCGAGTCGCCGATCACCGTGCGCGCGAAGGGAATCCGATATGTGATTGAGCACCGCGGCACGATTGGGCAGACCCGTGAGCGCGTCGTGGGTGGCCCGGTGCGTGAGACGCTCTCGCGCCACCTGCTCGGCGGTGATGTCGGAGAACGACACCAGGATCGCCGTGCCGTACCTGTCGTCACTGTCGAGTGGGCGGCAACTGACCCTCAGCCACGTCCGCCGACCGTCGGGTCGGTCGAGACCGACGACGAAACCCTGGAACGGTTTTCCGGTGCGAACGGTCTCGGCGACGGGATGGTCGCGAAGGGCGATGGGACGGCGGTCCACGTCGTACATCGGGATGGCGTGTACGGCACGGCCGCCACCGCCGACCATTGCCGCGGCAGACAGTCCGAGGATCCTCTCCGCTGCCGGGTTGGCCGACGTGACGCTGCCCGACCCGTCGACGACCAGGATGCCCTCCTCGAGGGAATTGACGATCCTGCGTAGAAGGCGTTCCACGCCATGGGATTTCGTCTCATCGGTGCACACCAGGGCGAACCCCGTGTCCAACGCCACCGCGGAGACCCGGATGACCAGTGGTTGGCCGTCGGAGGCGTGGTGCGTCGCGAGCGCGAGGCCGCCGCCCGCGATGATGGCTGCCGGTTCGAGTGCGGCGCCGACGGCGGCGCTGATCGGCATCGCCAAGGCACTCGACGCGGGTCGCTGGTAGATGATCTCCGCCGCACGGTTCCACTTGGTCACCAATCCGGTGACCGTCGTGGCGATGATGGCCACCCCGACCCTGTCCACCAGCGCGGCCTGATACCGCAGACTGCGCTGCGCAGTGCGGTTGAACGAAAGGTCCCTGAGGGTGACGTGATACGCCGGTGCGCCCCCCCACGTCGTCAGCGCGGTGACCGCCTCCACGTCGAGCGTGGTGCCGTCGAGGCGCAACAGCACGCCCTCCGAGGCACGGGTCGCGTCCCCCTCGTTGCGCAGCGCGGCCATCCGCGTCAGCACGGGTTCGATCGAGTCGGGATGGAGGAAGTCCGTGAGCGGATGCCCGTGCACCTGATCGGCGTACTGCGCCCCGACCCACCGGACCGCCGTGAGGTTGGCGTACACCACCCTGCCGTCCCGGTGGACGACGATCCCGTCCGGGCTGCGATCGACCAACCTGCGAAACGCGCCCTCGCCCGTGTCGACGTCCCCGCGGTCGGCGCGATCATTGCGACGGGCCGTTCCGTCGTAATGTGCGCTGCTGTCGGGGTGGGTCATGGAGATCACGTATCCGGATCGTCGCCAAGATGTCGTTGCATCACGGCACCCGGTTCAACAGAGCCGATGCCGCCGCGGTGATGACGGTGCGGTCGTGGGTGACCAGGAACTCGAACTGTCGGTCCGCCTCGGCGACGGCACGCTCCCCGCTGCACTCACGGGCGATGAGCGCCGCAGCGGTGTGTGGACCGAGGGTGACCACGATCCACTGCGCACTCAACCGATCCGAGGCCGCCAGGGCGACGGTGCGCACCCTGGCCGGCCCGTTCGGCACCAGGTCCCTACCGAACACCGCCACCAGCGGACAAAACGTCGCCAGCGAGGCGTAGCGATCGCGGGTGGGTTTCCCGAAGTGCCTGCGGTCCTGGATCGCGGTCAACACCATCGGGGTGTCGGTCGAGTTGCGCGCCTGCTCCTCGAGATGCCGGGAGATGGCCACCAGGGTGCCCTTGCGCACCTTCCGAATGGCCGGATCGCCGGCGACCACGTCGAACGGGGTGTCGAAAGACATTGTGCTGCAACTGGGAACGGTCGGCGCCGACCACGCGGCGGTGCGGCTGTCGAGTGGCAGCGGGGCAGGCTTGCCGAAGAGGAACCCCTGCCCCAGCGTGGCCCCCCAGGCCAGCGCCTGCTCGAAGTGCTGATCGGTCTCGATGCCCTCGGCGATGATCAGCGTGCCGCGCCGCTCGCGATGCGCCATGATGGCGGCGCCCGTCTTGGCGGTGTCGACGCTCGGCGGCGCCTGAACCAGGTTGTTGGCGAGTTTGATCACCTCCGGACACACGATGTCCAGCAGCGCGAGCGATTCCGGGTTGGCGCCGACGTCGTCGAGGGCGATGGCGATTCCGTCTGCGCGAAGCGCCGCCACCTTTCGCAGGAGCGTCGGGAGGTGCCCGAGCAGATTGCGCTCGGTGAGTTCGAAGACGAGGGCGAACTTGTCGTGCCCCCGCTGGAGGATCTCGCTGTCGGCGGGACCCGTGTAGTCACTCGCCGGTTCCGAGTTGACGCCCAGCAGGGCGCCCTCCGTCAGGCCTCCACGGAGGGCGCTGTCGACGGCACGATCGATGCACATCCTGTCGAGTTGCGTAACCCGGTGGGTGGCCGCGGCGTGAGCGAACACCGATTGCGGGCCGAGATGAGGCTGGCGTGGCCAGCGGGCCAGCGCCTCGAAGCCGACGGTCGTGCCGGTGGGTAGCGAGACGATCGGCTGGAAGACCGGCAGCACGCCCTCCCCGGTCACGGCGTCATCGAGGTCGGCGAGCCTGCCGTTCACTCCCGACTGCACCCCGTTGCCGCTCATCAGCGACCCGCCTTCCTCGACCTCCGGCCGTCGTGGGACTCCGGATGACGTGCCGTTTCGTCCCGCTCACCAGTGGGCACGACGGGGTTTGGGCTCATCCCTCGACCCGGCGAGCCTTACCACCCACGAATTCGGACAGTTAACCTTTCGGCCCCACGCGTACGGGCATCATAACGTTCCAACCGCAATTACCGCGCCATCAGCGACGAGTTGCCTGTCGCAACCTTGCTCGATGTTATGCCAACTAGAGGGCCCCACCTAGTCGGTCATCGGTGTTTGCCACGATCGTCCGTCGTCGCCAAGATCCGAAATCGACCACAGGTGGCCAAAATCGAACAGCAACGCTCATGACCGGGGATGATCAACGTTTCGCGATCCTGGCGAGTTCTCAAGCCGGTTCGGTGGGAGCCAGCACCCGGTACAGCCGCCACTTGGGCTGACTGTCGCCGTCGTTGGGGATCTCCAGTTCCAGTGTCGCAATGTCCGCGCCGGTGTCATACAGGGTCGGGTACCGCTGGTTGAGCGCGTCGGAGAGGCCACGCCCCGTCGGGGGCACCGTCAACAGGTAGCGCAAGCCACCTCCCGCAGGATCGTTGATCAAGGCCGTGAAGTCAGGGTCCGACGGCACGACGAATACCTTCGGGTTGTCGGATGCAGCCACCACCGCAAACCCGTACACCGTGTCGGTCATGATCGAACTCTCCGGAAGGCCGAGGTCGTCCAGATACTTGGCGATCGTGCGCTCGGTGGAGAAGGACGCCGCGATCCGCTGCTCGTCGGCCACTCGGGGGCGAACGCTGTTCGGTTGCGGATCGAGGACCGCGCCGAGGGCATACTCCTGCGGCGCGTACTTCGGAAGGCTCATCCCCCACGCGGCGACGGGCACGGTGATGGCGAACGCGATGGCGACCGGAACGTAGGCACTCTTGCCGCGGGAGCCGCGCCAACTGCGGCCCGACGCAGGCGCGGGTGCGAACCTGCCGCGCCGCTTGGCGGGTGCGAAGACTCCGTCGGGCACGGCCAGCATGGCCAGACACGCGGTGAGCGGGATCGCCACGATGTAGAACCGCAGGAACGGGAAGGTGGATCCCGAGGCATAGCTCAGCGCCTGGAATGCCAGTGCCGCACCGTAGATCAGCACCGGCACCGCCAGCACACCCCAGTTCGGGGACCGCCACCGGGCGGCCGTGGCCCACAGCGCAATCGGGACCATCGTCGGCGTCAACAGGGTGATGCAGACGAGCGCAAAGGACAGTCCCGCCACCGGGCCAACCGCGACGTTTCCCGTCTGGGCCAGGATGCTCGCGTTGCCATACTGAGAACTGAACTGGGCGAACGCCTCCCCGGTGATCAACCAGCTGGCGACGGCCCAACCGATGAAGGCCGCGAAGCCCGGTGCGCTGACCATCAGCAGATCGAGGAGCGCGCGGCGATACCTGGGCGCGGTCCTGGCGCGGCGGTAGGTCGTCACGCCGATCAGAAGTCCGGCGGCCGCAACGCATCCCACCGCGTCGTAGCGCGTCAGGTAGGACAACCCCATCGCAATGCCGCCCGCGACGACGAGGTGGTGTACGTCGTCGTCGACCATCCACATGATCAGGCGACGGACCGCCCAGGACACGAAGAAGACGAACGGCGCCTCGCTCATCCCGTTCGCCCCGTAGAAGACGATCATCGGATTGAGCGCGAACAGTGCCGCGATCGTCACGACGTAACCGCGGGGCAGTCCGCGGTCGGTGCCCATCCCGAGGATCTGCGTCACGGCGCCTGCCATGAATCCCGCCGACATGATGGTGCCCGCAAAGGCGAAGACCGTCATGGGCGGCCACAGCGGACTCAGTGCGACGAAGGGAATCTGCACCATTGCCGTCAGCGGGGTGAAGATGAAGCCGATCGCGGCCAGGTGCGGGTCCCGGCTGAACAGCACGCTCTGGGCGGCCGACACCCGGGACAGCGAGTCACCGAGGATGAATCCGTTGTCCACCTGAAGCCAGTAGCCGACGATCAGGTACACCGCGAGTGCGCCGAAGAAGGCGACCACCCTCAGCCGTCGGTCGGTCACGGTGCCGAACCCGTCGGCTCTCCGACGGGACGCTCGGACAGCCCGTGGAAGGTCTTCTCCCAGTACGACGGGTTGCGGATCAGCTGATAGGTGCCCTTCGCCGCGGCCACGCTCATCATCACCCAGAAGATCGGCACCGTGAGCGCCGCGGCGAGCAGATCGGAGCGATCGTCCTCCCTCAGCGCGATCATGTTCATGTAGATCGTCGCGCCATTGCCCAGGATCAGCGCGACCAACGCGGGAAAGTAGATGTACCAGGGGAAGACGTCACCGATCACGCCCGGCTGACCGAGGAACCACAGCACGGTGATCAACCAGAACGCCAGGTTCAGCACGGCGATCACCGGGGTGCCCGCCAACACCAGGTTGAACCGCATGAAACTGCGCCAGCCGATCGTCCGCAACAGCTCGAGCGGTCTGCGCATGTGCACCAGCCAGGTCTGCAGATAGCCCTTGTACCAACGGGATCGCTGCCTTATCCAGTTGATCGGATCGCTGTTCGCCTCCTCGAGGGTCTGCGAGTCGATGATCGCGGTGCGGTACCCGGAGGCGGATATCCGCAGCCCGAGGTCGGCGTCCTCGGTGACGTTGTACGGATCCCAGGCACCGATCTTGTCCAGGACGGGATGCAGCAGGTGATTGGACGTGCCGCCCAACGGGATCGGTGAGCGCGTCCGCATCAGCCCGGGCAGCAGGTAGCCGAACCACAGGCCGTACTCGGCGGTGAACCACGCCGTCAACAGATTCTGGTGGCCATTGTGATATGCCAGCTTCGCCTGCACGCACGCGACGTCGTCGGGCAGTCTGTCGAATGCCACTGCCACACGCCGCAATTGGAGGGGCTCGGGTAGATCCTCGGCGTCGTAGATGGTGACGATCTCGCCGGTGGCGAAGTGCAGCCCGTAGTTGCACGCCTTCGGCTTGGTCCGCGGGTCGGCGGGCGGCACCAGCACGATGGTGATCATCGCCGATTCCTCGCAGTCCCGTGCGGCCGCGATGGTGACCTCGTCGTCGGCCTCCAGCAACAGCAGCACCTGGAGCTTGTCGCGTGGATACTCCAGGGCAGCCATCGCGCCGATCAGATGGGCGACCACCTCGGGCTCGTCGTAGGCGGGCACCAGAATCGTGTACGGCGGCAGTTGAGCGTCCGGGATGGCTCTGGCCTCTTCGTCGGTGATGACGATCGCCCGGGCCGCCAACCCACGCCGAAAGATGAAGACCCTGTCGAGCATCGTCATGACGTAGCCGAAAGTGCAGACGCCGATGAGCCCGACGGCCGTCTGCATCGGCCGCCAGATCGCGAGGCCGATGACGGTGGCCAGTAGCGCGAGGAGCAACACCTTCTGCCATCCGTAGAACGCGACCGACGCCGAGTGGACGGGGTCGTCCTCGCGGAGGCCGTGGATGGCCCGGTGCAAGGCTCGTTCCCGTTCGGCCTCGGTGACCCCCTCCGCGAACTCGTCCGTGAGGTCGGCGGTCACGACATCGCCTCGATCTGGGCACGGACCAGACCCCGGCCGAACGACGTCAGGAGGTCGGCATCCTTGAACATCGGATCCCGGTCGGTCACTGCGGAATTGCCCCGGAACAGGACGGTGACCAACGTGCTCAGGGTGGGCCACATGGCACCGTTCGGCGGCGGGAAGGGCGCATTGGCGTCGTGGTTGTCCACGGCGAAGACCAGTACGCGTTGCGTGGCCTCCCCGTTACGCCACGTCCACTGCAGCATGTTCCACGTGACGAACAGGTCGTCGTCCACCACCGAGACCATCTGGGCGGTCACGCCGTAGCCGAGGTCGACCGTGTGCGGAGTGCTCAGTCGGCTCTGCCGGACGTTGTAGAGCACCTTCGACGGATAGACCATCAGCGTGAACGGCCGGTAGGTGGTCAACGAGTCCACGATCACCGTGCGCGGGCGGGACTGCTTGTCCCACTGCGGATTTCCCATATCGGCCACCATCGTCTGGCGAATCATGTGGGCCCCGGCGCCGTGCAGCCTCGCCACCCAGGAGTAGTCACGAAGGTCGGTCGACTCCCAGCCTGCCGGCGCCGTCAGTGCGTAGCCCATGGGCATCGCGTCGAAGCGGGCGGGGGGCGGGGGACGCATGATGGGCAGGTTGACGAACGCAAGGGCAATCGCCACCGCTGCCACGAGTGGCATCCCCAACCAGACCTGTTTGACGGCAAGGGGTTCCACCTTGCGGTCCAGCATGCGCTTGGGCGTTCCGCGGCGCGCGGCGGCGTACATGACCATGCCGACCAGGACGATGGCGACGAGCGCGGGTATCTGCATGTACGCGAACACCGGGGAGTCAGGGACCAACACTGCCATCAGTCCGAGTGCGGCCAGCCCGACGCCCCACGCCGCGAAGGCGCCCACGTAGCCGCGCCGTCGGGTGCGACCGACGGCCACCCCGGTGGCACTGCCTGCGATGAGCAGCGTGGCGGCGGCAGCGGCGTACTTGGTTCCGCCCAGCACGGCGACGACTATGTAGTACGGCAGGGGGAAGACCATCAGCAACAGCACCCAGACCCGCCAGAAGCGGGCCACCGGACGCAGGCCGAACAACACGACGCTCGTGCTGACGACGAACATCCACATCGCCACGACGTCCAGGCGCAGCAGGAAGAAGTACATCGCGTACCGCTGCAGCAGAACGGCTTGCAGCAGGAGCGCGAAGACGAGCCCCATCGTGCCGATGATGATGTCGGTCTGACGGTCATGGATCGGGAGCTCCGTCCGCTCCCGGCGGGCGACCCCGATCGCGGCGAGGATGCCGGCCAGCACCACGGTCCAGACGTAGCCGCCGATGACGCCGGACAGCGTCACCTGGATGAGGCTCATCAAGGTCTTGTGGAACGCCGCGACGGTGAGCAGGCCGATGAACGCCCAGCGCACCACCACCCGATAGGTGGGATGCACGGTCTGAAGCCAGGGTTCCGCCTCGGGCGGGTCCGTCGCGGTGGCCGTCATGTCAGCTCGATGCGGATCGACGGGTACGCAGGTAGATCAGGCCAGCTCCCAGTGCCACCAGCGCGACGATGACCGCGCCGATCGCCCAGTAGGGCACCGAATCCCCCTGCTCTGCCGCAACTTCGGGGGCGGCGCCGACAGTGACGGCGAACGGGTCTCGTTCGGTCGGCGCGATGATGACGGTGCCACCCAGCTCCGAGAACCGGCGCGGGTCGGCGTTGATCCACGTCAGTAGCGCGTCGAGCTGGCCGGGTGCGCCGTTCGAGGTCGCCACGACGACGGTCCGGCTGCCGTCGACGATCGTCTGCAGCGAGCCGAACTTCAGCCTCGGATCCAGCGTGAGGGTCACCGGGTCGTTCGACCCGTCCGTGCCGTCGACGGTGATCGTGCCCTCGTCGACGTCGACGGGCAGCTTCAGCTTGTCGTCGCTGAATCCGTCGGCCGCGATGAGCACCGCGGAGTTGGCCGACTTGGCGGCGTCTTGCAGCGGCACGACCGCCGGGTCGATCGGTAGGACGCTCAATCGTTGCAGCCCCACCATGATCGCGACGGCGCGAGCGGTGTCGGCGAAGCTGTTCGACCCGATGCCGACCTCGACGCGCGGCATCAGTGCCTGCGGCAGGGACTGGAGTCCGGCGGGCACCGGTGGACTGGCCGCGGCGGACTGCACGACCGTCGAACCGTCGATCGTCAGCGTGACCGGCTGGAAATCGCCGCACTGGCCCGTGCTTCCCGCGATGTCCACCGCCACGTTCAGGGTGGTGTATCGCTGCAGGAGTCGGTCGGGTACGTCGATCCAGCGGTCGATCGCGCCGCTGCTCTCGGCAGCCCAGCGGTCCACCGTGTCACCGGCGATCGAGGCGACGATCTGTCCACCGACGCTCGACGGCAGTGGCGTGTACGAGCCGATCAGATGTACCCGCAGACGCTGGGCGGACCGTCCCAGCCTGGTCTGGTCGAGGCCGATGCCCACCTGGGGGTTCAGCGCGACGGCGTTCACCCCGGGCTGACCGAGCTCCCTGATGGTGGTGACGTCCCTGGGCAGTTGCGGGGTCGGCTTCAGCGGTCCCGTTACCGCCTTGGAGGCCAACGCCATTCGGGCCAGGCCACTGGACAGCAGCCTGCTCTGGTTCGCCAGCTCGTTGTCGCTGCCGGATACCAGTAGCGCCGGGACACCATCGGCACCAAGCAGCGAAAGACCGCCGTAGCCTCCCTTCGTCACGACGATCTGCCGCTCGAGCGGTTGCGAGGGGTTCTGCGGTGCGGACTGACCGTCGGGCAGCGCGACGGTCTCGACCTCCGGAAACTGCTGGCCGTAGTGGGACACCACGGCGGTCGCCAGTCGCACCACGGCGTCGGCCTCGGCCTGCGACGGCGCCGCGGGCAGGTAAACCGTCAGCTTCCTCAGCACCGGCGGCAGGAAGTCCGCGACGGTGGTCGGCGGCAGTTCGGACCCCCCATAGCGCAGCGCCAAACCGTTGAGCCGCAACGGGTTCACGGGGTCGAGGCAGTAACCCTCCACCGGCAACACGTACGTGCGCACCAGGAGCGTGACCGAGTTGTCCACGACCTGAACGCCTGCCAGCGGAATCGTGATCGGCGCCGGACCTTGCAGCGGCAGATCGACCCGGGCGATCGCCCGGTCCGCCTGGCTGACCGTGAGCACTGCCGACCGGACGTTGATCGGCGGCTCGACGATCGCCGTCAGCTCTGTCGGCGCCAGTCCCCGCGGCACCGGAAGGACCACGGTCTCGGTGCCCTGTTCACCGTAGAAGGAGAGGCGCGAACTCACGCCCAGTTCGGTGAGCGCCAGGCTCGGAGCGACGGCCACCGCTCCCCCGTCGCCCGGCGCGGCATGCGCCGAAGGCAGCCCGCCCAGGGCCGTAATCACCAGCAGTAGGGTCGTCCCAGCCAACGAAATACATGCATCACGCAAACGTCCAGTTTTCATACCGGACGAATGATATCCACTAACACGTTAATTTGCTGAACTAGTTTCAAAACCGCTTGGCCAGGCAATTCATCGTCATTTGCCAGATTTACACGATGCTGCACAAGTATTCGCGAACTGGGAAGTCACCGGCCGCGAGTTTGCTGAGCAATTACAATCAATTCACCCGGCACATCTGTTGATCCGGGTGCCACGGGGCCGGATAAAAGTTTGCCGAATCAGGACAGTCGACGACACGCCAGTGTGCTGGTTCTGCTGCCGAGACGAAGAAACCCCGCACGCCGACGGCGTACGGGGTGTCTCGGAGCGTCTTGAGCTACTTGGCCTTCTCGAGGATCTCGACGAGGCGCCAGCGCTTGGTGGCCGACAGGGGGCGGGTCTCCATCAGAGATACGCGGTCGCCGATACCGGCGTCACCCTGCTCGTCGTGGGCCTTGACCTTGGTCGTGGTCCGGATGATCTTGCCGTAGAGCGGGTGCTTGGTGCGCTCTTCGAGCTCCACCACGATGGTCTTCTCCATCTTGTCGCTCACGACGTAGCCGATGCGCGTCTTGCGACGGCCACGCGGCTTGTCCGCGCGCGGGGTGTGCTGAGGCCCTTTGGCCCCCGTTGAAACTTCTGCCATTACGAATCCTCACCTACGGGTCCGGAGGCCAGACCCAACTCACGTTCACGAAGCACGGTGTACACACGCGCGATCTCCTGCCGCACGACGCGCAGCCGGCGGTTGTTGGCCAACTGGCCGGTCGCCATCTGGAACCGAAGGTTGAAGAGCTCTTCCTTCGACTCGCGCACCCTGGCGGCGAGCTCGTCATCGGTCAACTCGCGCAGTTCGCCAGGCGAAACTCCCACTGCCATCAGAACTGCTCCTCTCGGGTAACGATGCGTGCCTTGATCGGCAGCTTGTGGATAGCGCGGGTCAGCGCTTCCTTGGCGATCTTCTCGTCCGGGTAGCTGATCTCGAAGAGAACGCGACCCGGCTTGACGTTGGCGACCCACCATTCCGGCGAACCCTTACCGGAACCCATGCGGGTCTCGGCGGGCTTCTTGGTCAGCGGGCGGTCCGGGAAGATGTTGATCCAGACCTTGCCGCCACGCTTGATGTGCCGGTTGATGGCGATACGAGCGG
>JAOPUT010000331.1 GCA_025963385.1 Mycobacterium sp. | reverse complement strand
ATCTCCAGCTGCACCGCCTCCTGCAACCGCGCCGCGGCCTTTCCGGTCGGTGCCGCCAGCGCGATGCGCAGCCGCGCACCAGATCCCGCCTGTCCGGCGAACAGCGCCAGCAGGCGCGCGACGGTGGTGGTCTTACCGGTGCCCGGCCCACCCGTGAGCACCGTAACCCGCTGCGAGAGCGCAATTTCCGCGGCTTCGCGCTGTTCCTCGTAGCCGACGGGGAAGAGGCGCGCGATATCGTCCGCGGACTCCACCGAGCGGCGGGACACCATGGCCAGGAGGTCCTCGGCGACCTGCACCTCCTCCCGCCAGTACCGGTCGAGGTAGAGCAGGTGCTCCTGGCGCCGCAGCACGTGGGGAGGCTCGAGCAGCGGACTGGCCCATACCGCCGCCAGCCAGTCGTCGACCGCGGGCCACGGCAGAGTGTCGTCGTCGACCTGGGCCTCGACCGACCGCAGATCCAGGCACACCGATCCCGCGCGCAATCCCCTCACCACCAGTGCGACGGCGAGTTCGACGCGTTCGTCGGTCTCCTGGACCAAGGCGCAGAGCCGTTGCGCCACAAGCACATCCGCCGCGTCGATGACGGCGGCGTCGTTGAACGTCGACAGCAGTCCCGCGGCGCCGACGGCGCGGCGCCAACTGGCGGTGTCGACCGGTTCGACGGACGTCATGAAGCTTCCCTCCCGGTGTCGAGCAGTGCGGAGATGGCGACGACCAGTGCCGCAGGCGGCTGCCAGTCGAAGACACCCGCGCGATGACCGTCGACCACCGGGGTGTCGGCACCACACATGCCGCGAACGAACAGATACAGCACGCCACCGAGGTGAAGCTCGGGGGAGTAGCCTCGCTGCCGCCACCGCAGGAAGCGGTGCAGCACCACGCTGTACAGCAATGCCTGCAGCGGATAGTCGGAGTGCAGCATCGCCTCGACGAGCCGGGCACGTTCGTAGTCGGCCGACGTCAGCGAGCCGTCCCCGTCGCCCAACCAGTTCGACTTGTAGTCGACCACCACGTAGCGGTGGCCACCGGGAACGCCAGCCGGACCTTCTGGGCTGGGGATGCGCAGCACGGCGTCGATCGACCCGTTCAAGTATCCGCGCAGCGACTGATTGCCGAGGGCGTCGCTCTTGAGCCGCTCGGCGTAGCTGGCGAGGGGGTCGTCGGCAGGCAGGTGCTCCGCCACCAGTCGCCCGACGTCGCGCAGGTGGATGTCCGGTGCGGTGGCGCGCAGATCACCACCGGCCAGCGGGAACTCGAAGTCCAGTTCCCGCAACCGGTCTTGCAGCCCGATTCGTCGCAGCGTCAGGTCGGCGGCGAGCGGGCTCAGCGGCGTGTCGTGCATCGGCACCAGCGCGGCCGCCAGGTCGGGCGCGGGCACGTCGACCGGCCACCACACCGAGTGCTTGACGACCTGCGCCTCCAATTCGGCGGCCAGATCCGCCGCGAACGGATCGGCGGTCTCCAGCACCGCGTGCATCAGCGTGCCGAACTTCGCCCCCTTGGGGAGGTCGGCCATCGGCGACGGGACGTGTGGGCCGGTCGAGGGTTGCAGCAGTGGGAGATCGCCGACCTCGTCGTCCAGGGCGATGACCTCGGGTTCGCTGCTGACCCCCGAGGTCTCGGCGACGCGGATCAGTCCCGAGTACGAGGTGCGCCGCCACGTCGTGTCGACCGAGCGGTGGAAGTGCCTGGCGTCCAAGTCCTTCGGCGGCGGGTCGGCGGGCCGCGGCGGCGGTGCGGCCGCCAGCACCGACTGCTCGAGTGTGGGCCCGCCCGCCGCCTCCCACTCTCGCAACCGCGCGAGCGCGTCGTCGTCGGTGATCTTGCTGGGCACGCACTTGTTGGGCACGGCGGACTCGCCGGGCCGCCGCCCGCGCAGCAGTCGCGACAGCCCGCCGTTGGGTTCGTCGCGGGCCGGTGACCACCACGCCACTTCCTGGTCCTGCGCGCGGGTGAGCGCGACGTAGGTGAGGCGGCTGTCGTCGCCGGCGGACTCCTCGCGACCCAGCTTCTCGACCTCGCGGTAGTCCGGGCTCTCCTTGCCGCCGATGTGCAGGCAGCGGGTGGGGCCGTCGTGGAACAGGATCAGGTCGGGCTCGGGCACCCAGCGGTTGAACGCGAACGGTAGGTAGACGACGGGGTACTGCAGGCCCTTGCTCACCCACACCGTCATGATCTGCACCGCGGCGGCGTCACTGTCCAGCCGACGATTGCGCTCGCCGCTTCCGCCACGGTCGTCGCGCTCGGCACGCAACCAGTCGCGCAGCGCGGGCAGCGTGTAGTGCTCGCGGTGGGCCACGTCCTGCAGCAGCTGCGTCATGTGGGCCATATCGGTCATGTGCCGCTCGCCGTCGCGCCAGGACAGTACGCGCTCGCTCATGCCGAGAAGCTGCGCGGCCTCGAAGATGGCTGCGACACCGCGCTCGCGGGCGTGACCGGCCCACTCCCGCAACGTCTCTGCGATCTGGTCGGTCAGCTCGTCGCCGCCGTCCACCAGTTCCGCTGCGGTCTTGCCGAAGAACATCGTCGCCGCGGCGGCACGGACCACACCGGTGCGGTGCGGTTGGTCGAACGCCTCGAGCAGGGACAGCCAGTCGTCGGCTGCTTCGGAGGCGAAGATGTCCGAGTCGCCGGTGTACACCGACGCGATCCCCGCGCGGCCCAGCGCGAGTTGGCAGACGCGGGCGTCCTTGTGCGTCTCGACGATCACCGCCACGTCGCCGGCGCGTACCGGCTTGCCGTCGAAGGTGGCGCCACTGGCGAGCAGGGCGCCAATGTCGTTGGCGAGGTCCTTGCCGATGTGCTGGCGGATGTCGTTGATCGGGATGTTCTGCGTGCCACGGAGACCGAACGTGGGTCGCTGGACCACGCGCAACCGGAACGGGGCGTCACACGGTGCGCCTGCCAGTCGGGAGCCGTGATTGGCCGCGGCGACGTCGTGCACGACGATCGCGGGATCGCCGAGTTCGGCGCCGCGCAGCACCGCCTGCAGCGAGTCGACCAGGTCGCTGTCGCTGCGCCAGTTGGTGCCCAGGGTCTTCTTGGCGCCCGCGGTCTCGGCGGCGCGCAGATAGGTCACGATGTCCCCGCCGCGGAAGGCGTAGATCGCCTGTTTCGGGTCGCCGATCAGGATCACCGTGGACCGTCCGCTGAAGGCGCGGTCGATCACCTGCCACTGCACGGGATCGGTGTCCTGGAATTCGTCGACCATCACGATGGGCCACCGCTGGTGCATCCTCAGCCGGGCGGGTGAGTCGTCGGCGTCGAGGGCGCCTGCCAGCCGCGTGAGTAGATCGTCGTAGCCCAGGATCCCGAGCCTGCGCTTGCGCGTCTCCAGTTCGGCCAGAACGTGATTGGCGAAGCCGATGCACACCGCGGCGCGCGAGTCGGGGGGTGGGTCGAGTGGGCGAAGTTCCGTGGCCGGGTTGCCGACCACCTCGCGCGCCAGCTTGAGTGCATCGGGGTACGTCAGCTCGGGATCGTCGCGCTGCTGGCCGAAGTGCGCGAGGTAGAGGTCGTCGACCACCTCGGTCACCAGGTCCATCAGGCTCTCCACCAGCGTCACCCGGGAGTCGGAGTCGCCCGCCACGCCGAGTGACTTCAGGACCAGCTGGCAGAACTGGTGGGTGGTGGCGATCGTCGCGGCGTCGAAGCCGGCCAACGCGTCACGCAACCTCTGGCGGCGGGCGGACTTCTCCTCGTCGGTGCCCGTCAGCAGGTCCGCAACCAGTTCGTTGTCGCCGACCTGGGTCGGATCGTCGAAAGCGGCTGCTGCCTCGGTGATCTGGCGGCGCACCCGATCGCGCAGCTCCTGGCTGGCCGCGCGGCCGAAGGTGATGAGCAGCATCTGGTCGAGCGTCGCCGCGCCCTCGGCGACGTAGCGCGTCACCAACCCGGCGAGCGCGAACGTCTTGCCGGTGCCTGCGCTGGCCTCGAGCACCGTGGTGGAGGCAGCTTCGGGCAGCGGCCCCCGAAGGTCGAAACGTTCCATCAGACGGCCACTTCCGCCCGCAGCATCGGCAGCCAGAGGCGGGCGGCGTACGCGCCGAGGCGGTGGGTTTCGCCGTCGACCTCCTCGCCGGGGCGCAGCGGTTGCATCAACGTTCGCACCCCGGCGTTGGCTCCCCATGCCCGCACGTGGGCAGGCTCCTTGTCCTCCGCGGGGTAGTTGTTGGACTTCCACTTGAAGGTCGCTTCGCGTTCGGGGTCGCCGTTCTCGTATTTGGCCGACGCCCACGCGTAGGACGTCTTGATCGGCAGGGGCAACGGCTCGCGACGGCCTGCGTCGTAGATCGCGACCAGGTCGCGCAGCACGTCGACAGCGGGGTCCTGAGGTTGGCCGAGGCCGCGCTCGTTCGGCGTGCTCCCGCGCCGCGCCCTGCCGATGCACACGGCGGACCAGTCCCGTTCGGGATGGTGAGCGAACAACGCCAGCAAGGGAATCCACGACGCCAGCAGGTGCTTGCCGTCGAGTTTGGAGTACGTGACCGACACCAATTGGTCGCCGAACACCGGCGAGACCGTGCCCGTCAGCCGGCGTCCCGAGCCCAGGTCGATGTCGACGTCGTAGGCTTCCGCGTCGGCCTTGCGGTAGCCGAGGGCCGTCGAGGCCAGCAGGGTGGACTGGTCACGCAGCTCGCCTGCCTTGCGCCAGCCCAGCTGACCGGGCGGCAGCGTGCCGCGTCGCCACTCGGCTTGGCGTGCCTCGTCCGGCGTCATGCCCCGCAGCATGTCGCCGAGCATCCGGTCGCCGACCGCCCACTGCTCCAGGGCGTCGATGTCGACGGAGATCTCGTCCTCGACGCCGTCGACGTCCCACGGCAGCGTGTACTCGAGCGCACGGAAGAAGCCCTTCACGGGATCCTTGAAGAACCCGACCAGGTCGGCGAGCGCGACGTCCTCGTGCGGCAGCGCAGGCAGCGGACCCGAAATGAACTTCGGCTGTTCGGACCGCTCGCGGGTGCTGGTCTGGGCCGCCTTCAGGACGGTGGAGTCGAACGTGAACGGTACGTCGGGCACCAGTTCGCCGCGGATGACGTTGCGAATGTCGAACGGCTGCAACGGATGATGTACGACCACCTGCTTGCGCACACTCGCCGGCGTCGTCGCATCCAGCGCGTCGAGCAACTCGGCCAGGGGCACCGCAGGCGGACGCGCCTGCCCGGAGTGGGCGTTGGCGCCGGTGTAGGTGATGACGAGCTTCTCGGTGGCCGCGCCGATCGCGTCGAGCAGCAGTTGCCGGTCCTCGGAACGCGTGTCACGTTCGCCGGTGACGGGGTTGCGGGCCAGCACGTCGTCGCCGTCGGTGACGCCCTGGCGCGGAAACACGCCGTCGTCGAGGCCGACCAGGCAGACGACCCGGTGCGGTACCGACCGCATCGGCACCATGGTGCACACCGTCAGCGTGCCGGTGCGGAAGTTGGCCCGCGTCGGGCGTCCCGCGAGATGACGGTCGAGCAGTGCCCTCACGTCGGGCAGCCGCATCGTCGTGCTCGACCTGGGCCCCGCGTCGACCAGCACCTGGCCGAACTCGCGTTGCATCTGACTCGTCTGCCAGGCGTCGGCATCGCTCACGCGGGTCAGGACCGTGATGCCCTCCGTCAATGCGTGCAGCCAGTGGTCCAGCGGGTGATCACCGGTGAGCGCGTCGACGGTTCGCTGCAAACGGTCGACGAACTCGGCGAGCTGACCCGCCAGTTCGACGCGGTTGCTGCCGACGTCGTCCAGCGGCAGCGTCGACCCGATCCAGGCGTGTGCGTCGTCGGACATGGCGACCCCGGCGAGCACCCTGTCGATGCCGAATCGCCATGTGTTGTGGACGAAGTCGACCCCGTAGGGCCGACGGTGATCCTGATCGAAACCCCAGCGGACGTTGGCCTGCCGTACCCAGCGGGTGACGTCCTCGAGGTTGTCGTCGGTGAAGCCGAAGCGGGCGCGCACCGGTGCGGACTGCGCGAGGTTGAGGACCTCGCTGGCGGTCACCCTGCTACTGGCCAGGGCCAGCAGTTGGGACGCCACGCTTAGCAGCGGATTGGTCTGGACGAGGGACCGGTCGGCGAGCCGCATCCGCAGGCGGTGCGCCGGATGCGCCCCTCGCAGGACGTCGCCGAGGCCGAAGTCGGCGTTGATCAGCGGGGCGTACGTTTCGATGTCGGGACACATCACCAGGATGTCTCGCGGTTCCAGCGTCGGGTCGTCGGCGAGCAGGCCGAGCAGCACCTCCCGCAGCACGTCCACCTGCCTGGCCTCGCCGTGGCACGCGTGGACCTGGACCGAACGATCGTCCGTCACGACTGTTCTGCCTTGCGGCCGAACGGCATTCGCGGCGATGTCGGACTGCAGCCAACCCAGCAGGGTGTCGGGGTACGCGGGCAGGCCGAGGTACTCGTCGGTGGACATGTCGCTGGGCAGGCTGCGCTGGAGTTCGCGCAGATCCCGACCGAGGGTGGCCAGCAGCGGGTGGCCGACCATGCGGTGGCTGGTGTCGTCGCGCCGCGGCACCGCGCCGTGCAGGCCTGCGAGGGCGCGCCACAGGTCGTCGCTGGGGTGTGGCAGCCACAGGTGGACGTCGTGGTGGGTGGCGAGCGCACCGATGAGTTCAATCTCGGTCACCGGCAGCCGGGTGTGCCCGAACAGGGAGAGCCTTTCGGGCAGCTCCATCGGTGATTGCATTAGGCGGGCAACGGTTTCCCGGTGTCGCACGTGCGGCGGGTCGGCCGGTACCCGGGCGGCGAGCGCGCGCCACAGCGGCGGTTGCCAGTCGAGGTCGGTGCTCAGGTCGGAGGTGGCGTCGTCGAGCCAGTCGGCAAGGAGTTGCGGCCGTTGCCTGGCGTACGACGCGAACAGCGCGCCGATGCGGCGCGCGACCGCGTAGCGCCTGCCCTGACGCAGCTCGCGTTCCTCACCGACGTCGAAGTGTCCGAGGTGGGTCGCCAGGGTGCGGCACCATGGCTCGTCGAGGCTGGCATCGACGACCTCGAGCAGCGGCCACACCATGGAATCGGGTGCCCACGGATCCTCGTCGGCAGTGCCGGTGATCTCGGCGATGAGCGAGTGCGGGTTCCTGAACTCGACACCGGCGCAGACACCATCGGCCCCCGCGCCGCTGCCCAGCACGTGCGACAACCGCTGGCTCAGCCACCGCTCGACGCCACGGGCGGGCACCAGGACCAACTCCATTGCGAAGGGATCGTCCAGCGGCTCGGAGAGCAGTCTGCCGAGACCGTCTGCCAGAAGGTCGGTCCGCTCGGCGCGGTGGAGGTGAAGCGACATTGAAACCAGCCTAGGCCGCGAGTCCGACACCGGTTCGGGGAATGCTACGAAGTTTGCTCGCTGCTGGCGATCTTCAAGGCGAAGAACTCCAGCTGGCTGGTCGACGAACTCGAACGGGTGCTGAAGGAGCTGCGGAGCCTGGTCGAAGCTCCGTCCACCGCATAGGGTCGACGGCGATGGCCGACCAACAGCTCAGTGACTACGTCCTCCAACGTGCCGACGACGACGAGGGCCTGAGCGCGCAGGGTCGCTCGGCCGTGCTCGCCGCGTCGCAGGACTTGCCGGCCGGCGCCTCCGTGGCCGAGGTGATGAGCCGGCTTGACGCCCGGGTGGAGGTGCTGGCTCGGCGCCGGGCAGCGGCGTTGACGACACCCGACGGGGGCGAGGTCGACGCGGCGTGTGCCGCCCTGCGTGCGGCCGCGAGAGCGCAGGCCGATGCCGAGTGCAGCGCGGGTGCGCTGTCGGCCGACCGCATCCAGTTCCTCGAGACGAGCCTGGAGTTCCACGGCAGGCACGGCACTCAACCCTGTCCGGTGTGTGCCGAGGGCCGCCTTGACGACGACTGGGTGGTGCGAGCGCGTGCCGCGCTCGGTGCCGAGCAGGACGCTGCGACTGCCCTGCGAGTGGCGCGCTCCGGGGCACATCGCGCCCGGCTGAAGGTGACCGCACTCGTCCGCGCCGTCGAACCGCCACCGGCCGAGGATGTCGCGCTGACCGCGATTGCGGCGGCACGTGTTGCCTACCAGTCGTTTTCGGCGGTCCCCGCAGACGGCGACGTCGCTCTCGCCGACCACGTCGGGCAGACCCTCCCCGCGCTGCGCACGGCGTACGGCGCGCTTCGAGACGAGGCGGCAGCCCTGATCGACGACGCTGGGGCCGATGCTGGGCCCACGCTGGAGAGCGCTCGCGAAGCGCAGCACTGGTTGCGGGCGCTGGCGTCGAGCCTGCCGAGCTGAGGCCCCCGCAGTCCGACGGGCTCGGAGGTGGATGTGAATTCGCCCGCCTCTGAGCGACTTTCGTCGACTTTCCGGCCCTCGAGTGGAGAGGCGACGCGCTCACGTGCCGGGCGGAACAGCGCTTGGCTAGATGGCCACCTGATCGTCGTCGGCCACCCGCCACACGTCGACGGCGCTCTGCAGGGGTAGTCCCAGCGCATCGCACAGCCCGACCACGGTCCCGAAGCTGGGGCTCGGGATTCTGCCGACTTCGATCTTGCGCAACGTCTCTGGCGAGATGCCCGCCTCACGCGCGATGATCTCGGGGTCGCGACCCGCCCTGGCTTCCCGCAGAAACGCGCCGAGGCGTTGGCCGGCCTTGACCTGCTCAGGGCTCAACGGCACTCGCACCATGCCGCTCAGCATAGCCGGTATACAAGTACCGGCACTGGTACCGTCGGTGGTATACAAATACCGCAGACTTGGACACATACCGCTGGACACGGAGGCAAGCGTGATCGAACTCAAGACCGCCAAGGAGATCGACAAGATGGCGGTCACCGGTGAATTCGTCGCCGACACCCTGGCGACACTGTCGGCCGAGGCGCAGCCCGGGGTCAACCTGATGCAGCTCGAACACCATGCCCGTCAGCTGGTCGCGGACCGCGGCGCCGAATCCTGCTACTGGGACTACGCGCCGTCCTTCGGACGAGGCCCGTTTCGCAACGTCATCTGCCTTTCGGTGAATGATGCTGTGCTCCATGGGATGCCACACGACTACGTGCTGCGCGACGGTGACGTGTTGAGTCTGGACTTCGCCGTGTCGATCGACGGTTGGGTAGCCGATTCCGCGGTCACGGTCATCGTCGGCGGCAGTCCCGACCCGGCCGACCAGGCTCTCGTCGATTCGACCCGACGAGCACTCGACGCCGGCATCAACGCAGCGGTGGCCGGCGCCCGCCTCGGTGACGTCTCGGCCGCCATCGGCGAGGTCGCGGCCGACGCGGGCTATCGGGTGAACACCGAGTTCGGCGGCCACGGGCTGGGTCGCACGATGCACGAGGATCCCCACATCCCCAACCGTGGACGGGCCGGCCGGGGACTGCTGTTGCAGCCGGGGATGACGTTCGCGCTCGAGCCGTGGTGGGCTCGAGGCAGCGACCGCCTGACCCTCGGCGCCGACGGGTGGACACTGCACTCCGCGGACGGCTCGAACACGGCGCACTCCGAGCACACGATCGCCATCACCACCGAAGGCGCCCGCATCCTCACTCGAGCGGGCGCCGGCGCGGGCTAATTGGCCGTGAAGTCGGCGCGCAACCCGTCGATTCCGGCCTGGATCGCCGCGATCGCATCCTTGGCGTGCTTCGCCCACCGACACATCGCGGGAAATATCGTGTTTGCCGCGCGCCCTGTCGTAAAGAACTGCCTCGACCTGGCCGGGGTTGATATCGGGCGTTCGGCTATCGCGGTTTCAGCGCCATGGCGCGCGCCGGCCAGACCGCTGCGTGGCGAAAACGCACACTGGCCGCCCAGCGCCCTCTAGCTTGAGAAACTCAGTGACGATCTTGATTATATTCTCAGTAAAAACACATCTATCAGGCCTATTGTCGTCTCAGCTGGGGGCCGCCGATAAGGAGTAGCGATGTGAAGATTTTCCGCCCGATGTCCGCCGCCCTAGTGGGGGTCGGTGCCGCGATGGCGTTTCGCGCATCCCTAAAGCTGCTTGACGAGCTCGTCGAGATAAGCGATCATATGTCCTTGGGTTACGATTCAGCAAACGCTTTGCCCCTAGCTGGTCAGCCTCACTTTCCAGACACCAGCTAAGTGCGACGGTCACTCAACGTGGCACAGGTCCGGCCCGGCACACTGTTTCTTTCCCGTGCATAGACGGCGGTGCACCCGCAGTACCGTGGGTGGCCGCACCCAGTTCGTCGTTTGGGTTCGCTAAGAACGTGCGCCCGCATCCTCACTC
>JAOPUT010000314.1 GCA_025963385.1 Mycobacterium sp. | reverse complement strand
CGACCGTCAGCCACAGCCAGAACACGGACATCCAGGCGAACCAGGACGGGTCGCGCAGCGCCAACACGGTGGACCACACCGCCCCGACCTCCACGACGAACATCACCGGGTTGCGCCACAGCGTGCGCGGGTCGAGCTTGGCGAGCGCGCCGGGCACCGCCTTGAGAAGCATCTTCGGATCCAGCAAGCCGGCTTTCACCCGGGCCGGCGTGAGGTGTCCAGTCGCCGAGGTCACCGCGAGGGTGTCGAGGGTGGGTGTGGTCATCAGTGGATTCCTTCAGCGAGGGGTCCCAGCGCCAGGGCGGGGAGGAACGTGAGCGCGACCAGGATCAGCGTGACGCCGGCGACCATGCCGACGAACTGTGGTCGGTGGGTGGGCAGCGTGCCGATCGACTCCGGGGTGCTGCCCTGTCTGGCCAGTGAACCGGCCAGGGCGAGAACGAAGATCATCGGCAGGAACCGACCCAGCACCATGGCCAGACCGAGCGCAGTGTTGTACCAGGTGGTATTGACGCTGATACCGGCGAAGGCTGAGCCGTTGTTGTTGGCCGCAGAGGTGAAGGCGTACAACACTTCTGACAAGCCGTGCGGACCCGCGTTCAGCATGCCTGCCCGCTGACCGGGCAGCGCCATCGCGACCGCCGTCCCCACCAGGGCGATCAACGGCGTGATGAGGAAATACGTTGCGGCCAGCTTGATCTCACGCGGAGTGATCTTCTTGCCCAGGTACTCCGGCGTACGTCCCACCATCAGGCCGGCGACGAATACCGTGATGACCGCCAGGATCAGCATGCCGTAGAGCCCAGATCCGGTCCCGCCGGGAGCGACCTCGCCGAGCTGCATGTTGAACATCGTCATCAAGCCACCGAGGCTGGTGTAGGAGTCGTGGAACGAGTCGACGGCACCCGTGGACGTCAGCGTCGTCGCATCAGCGAACACTGCCGAGTTCGCAACGCCGAACCGCTGTTCGATGCCCTCCATCGCCGAGCCGATCGAAGTCGGCACCGTGCCGTGGTGTTGCAACTGGAAGAACATCATCAGGCTCACGCTGATCAGGGCCAGAACGCCCATGACGGAGACGATCGCGTAGCCCTGTTTGCGGCTGTCGATCATCCGACCGAACGTGCGCGGCAGAGAGAAGCTGATCACCAGCAGCAAGAAGATCTCGAACCAGTTCGTCCACGCCGTCGGATTCTCGAATGGATGCGCGGAGTTGGCGTTGAAGAAGCCACCACCGTTGGTGCCGAGCTCCTTGATGGCCTCCTGGCTGGCGACCGGGCCGCCGGGGATGGTCTGCTGCGTGCCGGCAAGGGTGTTCACCACCTGGTCGTGCAGGTGGAAGTTCTGGATGGCGCCGCCGGCGATGAGGACGAGAGCGGCGATGACCGCGAAGGGCAACAGGATTCGTATGGTGCCGCGCACCAGGTCGACCCAGAAGTTGCCGAGCTCCGTCGTGCGGGTGCGGGCGAACCCGCGCACCAGTGCGACCGCCACGGCCATGCCGACGGCCGCCGAGGCGAAGTTCTGCACCGTCAGGCCGGCCATCTGGACGAGGTGGCCCTGGGTGCTCTCACCCGAGTAGGCCTGCCAGTTGGTGTTGGTGACGAAGCTGACGGCGGTGTTCCACGCCAGTGCGGGGGTCATCTCGGTAGCGGGGTCGTTGAGGTGCAGCGGGAGCCTGCCCTGCACGAGCTGAAAGACGAACAGCGCCAGGATGCTCACGGCCGAGAACGCCAGGACGCTGCGGGCGTAGGCGCCCCAGCCCTGCTGCGATGCGGGGTCGGCTCCGATGGCCCGGTAAACGAGGCGCTCGACGCGAGAGTGCTTGTCGGAGTTGTACACCCGGAACATGTAGTCGCCCAGCGGTGCGTGCACCGCGACGA
The DNA here is from genome assembly GCA_025963385.1 of Mycobacterium sp. Lineage (GTDB taxonomy): Bacteria > Actinomycetota > Actinomycetes > Mycobacteriales > Mycobacteriaceae > Mycobacterium. Next base: position 1,837 of record JAOPUT010000314.1, on the reverse strand, counting down.
GCGCCAGGATGAGCGACGCGAGGAACACGATCCCCGCGGTGCCAGAAGAGAGAGCCGACACTAGAACCTCTCGGGGAACAGGAGCGCGGCGGACATGAAGACCGCGAGCAGGACGGCGAGGACGAGTCCGACGAGGTTCGCGTAGCTCATCGCTCGAACATCCTCTGGACTACGCCGAGCAGCGCGAAGATCGCGATGGTCAGCAGCACAAGCACGACAATGGACATATCAGCGACGCTAGGCCCGCCTACCAGGCGATATAGGTTCCCTTACGGTTTCTTGACGCCGCACTGACGGCATCTTTACGTCACCTTTGCGGTGGTGTGTGCGCCGTCACGGCCATCCGAGCCGTTCACCTCGTTGACGTACTCGTCAATTATCTCGAAACCGCGACGCTGTGGAGTTGCTGCGGGATAGCGTGCGTCGATGACTTGCATGGAGGTCTCACGACGACCGTGGTTCACGACGGGCGTCGCATTCGTCGGTGCCAGTGCGATCGCGCTCGCACCGATCACGCCGACCCTTCCCTCGGCGCCCGCGCTGGACGTCTCGAAAGCGGTCGCCGCGGTCTCGCGGGACTTCCAGCTCACGGCACTCGACATCCCGTACATCCTGACGCTGCCGATCATTCGGCAATACGTCCAGAACTGGGCGCAGAACTGGGCGGTCTACCTGGCCGGTTTCGGTAAGTCGGGAGTCGGGTTGGCCCAGTCGCTGCTGGCGATCCCCGGCGTGACCGTAGAGGCCATCCAGCAAGCGTTGGCGCTCGACTTCGTGGGTGCGTTCGACACCGTCACGACCGCGATCCGCGACTCGGTCGTCGCAGTGGGCCAGCCCCTGCTGGACTCGCTGATCTGGCGTAGCCAGAAGGCCGACCTGGTGAATGCGGCATTGCAGGCGGCGGTGCCCCGCGCGCTGATCGACATCGCCAACGGTTTCCTGGAGGCAGGCAACGGGGTGGCGGTCTCGTTGATCGAGGGCACCCAGAACCTGGTGGCGGCGATCGTCACGCTCAACCTGAGCAACATCATCAATGCGGCCGTCGAGGGCACGCAGAACTTCGTCGCCGCCCTCGGCGCCGGTGCGGGATCGATCGTGAGCGGGATCGAATCCGCGCAGTTGGGCATCTCGACCGCGCTGGCGACCACCCCACCGCCCCCGCCCGCCTTCGCGTCCGTGACCGATGTCGCTGCCCTGCAGACGCTCTCGGTCGACAACACCGTCAGCCTCTCTCGCTCGTCGAAGACGGTCACCCTCGACGCGGTTGCTCCGGTCAAGGACGAGCCCGCCGCCCCCGAAGTGGTTGACACCGTGCCGGATTCGAGCGGTTCGGCAGACGTCGTCAAGGACGTCGACCCGTCGCCGCAGCAGAGCAAGCCCGTGGTGGCCGAGGTGGTGGACACCCCGGCCAAGGTCGAGCCGCAGGATGCGCCCACGGCGCCGACGGTCGATGCGACACCGGCCAGCGACCCGGCGGCCCCGGTCGACCCCCCGAAGGGGAGGCCCCGCCACCTGAGTCCGGTCAAGGACGATCTCGACGAGGCCAAGCCGACTGCTGGAGTCCAGAAGACTGGCGCCGACGACAAGGACGCCGGCGTGAAGAAGGATGCAGGCCCGGACAAGGACGGCGGAGCGGACGCGAAGCCCGCCAAGGACGCGGGCAGCGAGTAGGACTCATTGCCCGACAACGGCTTCCCCCTCGTCGCGGGGTTCGGGTGAGCCGGCGTTCTGGTGGTTGGGTACCGTCCCTATGGGTGTGACGCCCCCATAGCCCAATTGGCAGAGGCAGCGGACTTAAAATCCGCCAAGTGTCGGTTCGAGTCCGACTGGGGGCACC
>JAOPUT010000260.1 GCA_025963385.1 Mycobacterium sp. | reverse complement strand
AGGGACGGATGTCGAGGACGATGAACGCGAGTCACTCGACTTCTTCATCCATCCCCTTGTGCTGGAGCAGGTTTCAGCTCTTCGTGTCGTGCGCGAGCGCCATTCGCGAGAGGTGAATTGCTGACCTGTGACCGCTAGACGTCGAGCGGTTTGATCCCGAGCCTCTCCAAATTGGAGCCGATGAGCTCGAACGGGTACGTGGTGTGCTGCTCGATGAACTCTCGAAGGTTCTTCATCGCGTGGTGCCGTGGCTCGTTTCGGCGCGGCAGCACGGTCTTGAGAAAGGGAAAACGCAAATACTCGATAAGCCCGTCCCAGTAATACAGCGTGCTGTTGAAGGGTGCGCCGGAGAACTTCTTCGACCATTGATGTGAGGTCGACTTCGCGAACGTCTCTTGGATGGCGGAGACGGACGCGTAGGGCTTCATGCTCAGACCCGCCGCGCGGGCCCGCTTGGACATACCGATTTCGTACCTGCGGATGAGACGTGTCTTGCTGGCGATGTATTGGAAGTCGCACCAAAAACTCTGGAGGAATTCCCGCGTCCGCTCATTGAGCTCCCAGACGAGGAAGAACGACTGCAGATGCCGGCCGAATTCCAAGCTCTCGACTGCGCCGTACATGTCGGCGCCTTCGAGAGACGTCCACATCTCCTCGAGCGGAAAGAGCGGGCCGTACACGCTGTCGTTGGCTAGAGCGAAGCGATCGAACTGATCGAGGGACCAACCTCGTTGCTCGAGGATCTTCCAAGCCAGATGCCAGGAGCCGAAGTCCAGCGAAAGTGTTTCGCGGGTGTAGATGCCCGCACAAAAGTCGCGAATGGATTCGACCGATTCCGGCGTGAGGTGTGGTGAACCGGAGACGAAAACGATCGTGGCGCCCACCCGGTGGAGTGCATCGAGGTAGTAGGCGACGTAGGGGTCCACGATGCCTTGCGGATCGAAGTGAGCGAAGAGAACGAGCGCACGGTTGCCTGGTGGTGGTTCGACCGGCAACTCGAGGTGAGTTTCACAGATGAACTGAAGCGCGTCTCCGTGGATTCGGTAGCGCATGGCGGGAGGATGGCTGCGTGCCTCGGCCTTGATGCGTTGGTACTCGCGGCGGACTATGTCGGCTGCAAGTCGCGGGTACTCGCGGAGAGAGACACCGGGTTGGTTCATGGCTCCAGTTCTGGCTCGTGGTGGTCAGCGGGGTACCTCGTCGGTGCCTGCCGGCTTCCACACCGCTATCGATCGGCCCGTTCACTCTGAACGACGTGGCGCCGTCGCGCCAGCGACACCATTTGCCGTCGAGCTGTCTGGATTTGCTGGTATCTCACCGCAAGGACGACGAAGGCACGCTGGGTGATGTTGCCTGCGAACAGTTGCGGGTAGCGAGCGACGGTCTCGAGAACCTGCGTGCGTCCCTCGGTTCCGGGGACCGTCGCCATCTGACCGAGCACCCACCGAGCGAACGCGAGCAGGCTAGCTCGGCGCTCGCGGTGACCGTCACACAGTACGAACATGGCATCGACGAGCGCTGCGAAACCGCGACCGTGCTTGCTCCAAAACTTCTCACGGTTGTTCTCTGCGTCGAACCACATGCCCTGGGGGTGACGCCGGTAGACGCCCATCGTGTCGGGCAACATCGCGCTTCCGCCGTGCAGGGCGTGCCGGACGTGCAGGTACCAATCGAGCGGCATGACGTCGGGAGGAATGTCGTCGTATCGAGGGAGGCGGCGATACATTGCCGAATTGGTCTGAATGAAGTTGCGTCTGATCAAGGTGTCGACACTGAAGTCGCGGCGCCAGTCGAGAGGTGGAAACTCCGAATCCTCAGCCGAGCGATCGGACCATGTCACTCGCACCGGGTGAAAGCAGACGCCGAGCCCGGGGTTCTTTCGTAGGAATGCGACCTGCTTGCTGAGCTTTCGTGGATCGGTCCAGTAGTCGTCGCCTTCGCACAGTGCGATGAACTCGCCGCGTGCAGCGGACAACGCCTCCGTCAGATTCGCATGCGCCCCGACGTTCGTGGTTCTAAGTATTGGTCGGAACAGCTGCGGATGGCGTTCTGCGTACGACCGGATGATGGATGGAGTCGCGTCTGTGGACGCGTCGTCGGCGATGACGATCTCGATCGGGAAGTCGACTTCTTGACTCACGAAACCATCGAGGGTGTCGCGAATGAAGGACTCTTGGTTGTAACTGATCGACACGACGCTGACGGTGGGCGTCGACGCTGGCGAATGAATCACGCGGACCCGTCGAGCGTTGCGTCGATGACGCGATCGACGTCGGTTGTCGACATGTGGTCATGGACCGGAAGGGACACGATGCGAGAGCACAGGTCCGTCGTCGCCGACAGGTCAGACAACCGCGACAGGTGGCGGTTGGCCTCGAAGTAGGGATGCTGATGCTGCGGCGGGTTGTAGTAGTCACGGGCCTGAATCCCGTTGATGCACAAGCTATTCATGACAGAGGCCTTTTGCTCTTGCGAGTCGCAGCGCGAGCTGGCGAAGCAGAGCGAGGATGCCTCGGCGTTGGGCTGAAATACCAGACCCGAATCGGTGAGGTGGGTGCGGTAGCGGTCGTAGACCTCACGGCGGCTGGCCAGACGAGTGTCGAAACCGACGAGCTGACGGAGCCCGATGGCGGCATTCACTTCTTGGAGCTTGCCGTTCATGCCGAGCTGTACGCACTCACGTGACTTGCTGAAGCCGAAGTTCACGAAATCGTGTGCACGCTCGATCATCGTGTAGTCACGCGATACCAGGGCACCGCCTTCACCGATCGCAAACGGCTTGGTGGCGTGGAAGGAAAACACCTCGCTGGTGCCGCGTCCGCCTACTCTTTCGGATTCGGAGTACTTCGATCCGAAACCGGCAGCGGAATCGATGACCAGAGGCAGCTCCCATTCGTCGGCGAGTTCCTCCCATTCGCTGATATCGGGGTTGCCCACGCCGAAGACGTTGGCAAGGAGAACGCCTGCGATGTCGTCACGCGACGTCTCTACCGCGCCTAGGGCCGCCGACAGGCTTGGCTGCCAGGTCAGCGGATCGATGTCGATGAACCACGGCCGATAACCTGCCCACAGCGCTGCCTCGGCGACTGCGATGAACGTGAACGATGGCATCAGCAGATAGCGGTCGTGCTCGCCAGGACCGACGGCCGCACGGAGCGCCGCGATCAACGCGAGCGTCCCGTTGGCGAACGTGGCGGCATGAAGATCCGGGCGGACGTAGTCAGCGACGGCGCGCGCAAACCGGCACTCCTTCGGACCAAAGTTCGTGTACCAGTTGGCGTCTACGATTTCCTGGAACTCGAGTGCCAATTCGGCGGGCGCGGGAAATCGGGGTCGAATGAATGGAATTTCAGAGTGCATCGAGCCAGTCCTCCCGAATCGTCGAAACAGTGGCAGGAACGCCGACGACGACGGCGTTGGGCGTGACCACATCCCGCAGTACCGTTGCGCCTGCGCCGATCACGACGCCAGATGCGACGTTCACGTTGTTGGAGATGGTCGCGCCGATACCAACGAAGACACCGTCGCCCAGCCGGACGTGGCCAGCCACGTGTGCACCCGGTCCCACCGTGACGAACGATCCGAGTTCGACGTCGTGACTCAGCGTTGCTCCGACGTTCACCAGGCAGTGCTCGCCCACGCTGACGTTGACCGTCAACACGGCCCCTGGCGCGACGACGGTGCCGGCACCGATTCGGCACGATCGATCGACATACGCCGCGGAAGAGACGACCGTGGTGAAGCGATTGCCGGGCCATGCCGCCACCAGGTTGCGCCGCACCGCGGGCGCGCCGACCGCGCCGATGACCCATGATTCTCGGTCGCGCTTGGTCGGCGACGACACGTCGACCTGGTCGGGACTGCTGGTGTCTCGATACTCGTTCGAAACTGCCCAGAACAGTTCGGTGTCATGCGAGAGATACGACGCGATCTCCCGTGCCTGTCCGCCGGCGCCCAGTAGCCCGATGCGTTCTGGTGGCGGTTCTATGGTTGCCTTATCGATCACCGCGAAAGTTGGTTCAGCTGGCCACATGGTCTATACGATCTGGACGCAGAAATGCCGTCGGAATTGTTCCCGACGGCCACTCCGAAATTCGGAATTCGGTGCCCAATCGAACCGCCGATTCATGCTGCGGAGGTCGTCGTTTAGACCAATGTTTGCAATTGCAATTTGGCGCGAATCGTGCGGTGACCATCGCGCGCGATTGAAACGCCACCCCCATGTGCTCCCCACTATCCCCTGGTCAGACGCTCATGGTGCGGCTGACGCGCGAGTCAAATGGCAGAGTACCTCACGGCTTCTCGGCAGTCGGGGCCGTTTAGCGCGGATGCTGAACATACTTTTTCCCCGAGAAATCCAAGATCGGCCACGCGATGATCTCAGCGAATCGGCACATTCGTGCTTCACCTCAACTACGTGGATATTTTGCGCACAAGAGAACACCAGCAACTCGCGCTAATGGGGAGTCGAACTGGCCGAGGTAGATCCGCAACGCGCGGGCTAGTGACCCAAACGGCCGCGGCCGAGGCGCAACAGGATCATGGCGAGATCCTTGCCTTCGGGACCGAGCGCGCTGTAGCGCTCGATGACCTTCATCTCGCGGCTGTGCACCAGGCGGGTGCCGCCGGAGGCCATCCGGGCCTTGCCGATCATCTGGGACACCTCGGCCCGGCGCTGCACGGCGGCCAGGATCTCGGCGTCGAGTCGGTCGATCTCCAGGCGCAGGTCGTCGATGTCTGGCACGTTTTCCGTTTCGATACTCATGGGTGACTCCGCATTCTCGTCTCGTGTGGGATCTGGTCTCATCCGTATTCGGGCCTCACACAAGAGACGAGCCCCGGATCCGGAAGCGGACCGCGGGGCTCTGGGGAAGCAGCTAGACCACGGGCACCGCAGGCCGGTACCCGTAAAAAAATCGTCCATGCTGATTGAGCACGAATCGAGTGTGCCACCAATGGCCGCGTCCGCGCAAAGATCGGCCTCATGCGCGGCACCGCCACGGAGGCGAATGCGCGGCACCGCCGCGGAGGCGAATGCGCGGCACCGCCGCGGAGGCGAATGCGCGGCACCGCCGCGGTGCCAAATGCGCGGCACTGCCGCGGTGCCAAATGCGCGGCACTGCCGCGGTGTCTCTGGTCAGCGGTAAGTTCGTACCTGATATGACTTCAGAAGTACTAGCCACCGACACGGATCAGCACTACGCCGATCTCTTGGAGGGGCTCAATCCGCAGCAGCGCAAGGCCGTACTCCACGAGGGGTCCCCGCTGCTGATCGTCGCGGGCGCCGGCTCGGGCAAGACGGCGGTGCTGACCCGTCGCATCGCCTACCTGCTGGCCGCCCGTGACGTGGGAGTGGGCCAGGTGCTGGCCATCACCTTCACCAACAAGGCCGCCGCGGAGATGCGTGAGCGCGTCGCCCAGCTGATCGGTCCACGCGCCAGGTCCATGTGGGTGTCGACGTTCCACTCCACGTGTGTGCGGATCCTGCGCAATCAGGCGTCCCTGCTGCCCGGCCTCAACTCCAACTTCTCGATCTACGACGCCGACGACTCGCGACGTCTGCTGATGATGATCGCCAAGGACATGGGCCTCGACACCAAGCGCTACACCCCGCGCCTGCTGGCCAACTCGATCTCGAACCTGAAGAACGAGCTCATCGATCCCGACAAGGCGGCATTCGAGGCGTCCGAGGGCGGCGACGAGCTGGCGCGGATCGTGGCCGAGGCGTACGGCGAGTATCAGCGCCGACTGCGGTCCGCCAACGCGTTGGACTTCGACGATCTGATCGGTGAGACCGTCGCCGTGCTGCAGGCCTTCCCGCAGATCGCCCAGTACTACCGACGGCGGTTCCGGCACATCCTGGTCGACGAGTACCAGGACACCAACCACGCGCAGTACATGCTGGTGCGCGAACTCGTCGGCCACGATCTGGCCGACGGTGACGTCCCGCCGGGCGAACTGTGCGTCGTGGGTGACGCCGACCAGTCGATCTACGCGTTCCGTGGCGCCACCATCCGCAACATCGAGGACTTCGAGCGCGACTATCCGAACGCGACGACCATCCTGCTCGAGCAGAACTACCGGTCGACGCAGAACATCCTGTCCGCGGCCAACTCCGTCATCTCCCGCAACGCCGGACGTCGCGAGAAGCGGCTGTGGACCGACGCAGGCGAGGGCGAGCTGATCGTCGGCTACGTCGCCGACAACGAGCACGACGAGGCACGCTTCATCGCCGAGGAGATCGACGCGCTCGCCGACCGCGGCGACATCAACTATGGAGACGTCGCGGTGTTCTACCGCACCAACAACTCGTCGCGCGCGGTCGAGGACGTCTTCATCAGGGCGGGCATCCCGTACAAGGTCGTCGGTGGGGTCAGGTTCTACGAGCGCAAGGAGATTCGCGACATCGTCGCGTACCTCCGGGTGCTGGACAACCCCGGTGACTCGGTGAGCATGCGCCGCATCCTGAACACGCCGCGCAGAGGCATCGGCGACCGCGCCGAGGCATGCGTCGCCGTCTACGCCGAGAACACCGGCGCCAGCTTCAACGACAGCCTGCAGGCCGCCGCCGAAGGCAAGGTGCCGATGCTGAACTCCCGCTCGGAGAAGGCGATCGCCGGATTCGTCGCACTGCTCGACGAGCTGCGCGGGATGCTCGGTAACGAGCTCGGCGAACTGGTCGAGGCCGTGCTCGATCGCACGGGATACCGTCGCGAGCTCGAATCCTCCAGCGATCCACAGGATCTGGCGCGGCTCGACAACCTCAACGAACTCGTCAGCGTCGCGCACGAATTCAGCATCGATCTCGCCAACGCCGCCGCACTGCGTGAGGACGAGCCCGACCTTCAGGACGAGGACATCCCCGACACCGGCGTGCTCGCGCAGTTCCTGGAGCGGGTGTCGCTGGTCGCCGATGCCGACGACATCCCCGAGAACGGTTCCGGCGTCGTGACGATGATGACGTTGCACACCGCCAAGGGGCTGGAGTTTCCCGTCGTGTTCGTCACGGGATGGGAGGACGGCATGTTCCCGCACATGCGTGCCCTCGGTGATCCGCTCGAACTGTCCGAGGAACGTCGGCTCGCCTACGTCGGCATCACGCGGGCGCGGCACCGGCTGTATCTGAGCCGCGCCAAGGTGCGGTCGTCGTGGGGCCAGCCGATGCTCAACCCGGAATCGCGGTTCCTGCGCGAGATTCCGGAGGAGCTCATCGACTGGCGTCGCGTCGAAGCGCCACAGTCGTCGTTCAGCGCGCCCGTGAGTGGGGCGGGTCGATTCGGTACGCCCAGACCGTCACCCGCGCGCACGGCGGCCACCCGCACCCGTCAGGTGATCACGCTGGAACCCGGCGACCGCGTCACGCACGACAAGTACGGACTCGGACGGGTGGAGGAGGTGTCCGGCATGGGGGAGTCCGCGATGTCGCTCATCGACTTCGGCAGTGCGGGCCGGGTCAAGCTGATGCACAACCACGCGCCGATCCAGAAGCTCTAGCGGCACCAACGACCGGTAGCAGGCAGCAGGGCGAGCACGATGCTCGCCACGGGTAGCACCGGAATGGCGTAGACGATCCGGGGCAGGTCGGCGCCCGCGACGAACAGGCCGGCGAAGATCATCAGGGCCACGACGGCACCGACGACGATCAGCAGTCGGCCGATGCGCCGACGCAGCAGCAGGGAGATGAGTCCGCCGATGGTGGCCGCCGCCG